>JBILKV010000391.1:0-2654 GCA_044376515.1 Chthoniobacteraceae bacterium
TAACGAGCGTGCTCGCGAGGTCATCCAAAAAATCCGTCTTTGCCTTGGCGTCAGGTTGCTTTTCATCGTCGGGAGGCATCTCCCCGGAGTTCATCGCACTCAATACTTTCTGCCAGCGTTCAGCGGAGGCCAGGTCGGTGATTGTCAGCGGCAGATCATCCACCCGGAAATTTCCCTTTTGCTTCTCGGGCCCATGGCAGCCCTGGCAGTTCTCGCCCAAAAGGGCGCGATGCCTTTGAGGCATTGCGGCGAGGGAAACATCCGCCGCCCGAAGCTGGCTGGCCTGCGCTACACCCAGGAAAGAAAAGACCCAAAGGTAAACGAAAGCGGAGGTTTTTGGGGGAGCCATACAAGAAAGGATGGGTTTGGCAACAGCCCGCAACCTCTATTTCACCTTCCAAACCTTTATGTCGTCCACCCAAACGGTGCTTGCTGCAGCCAAGCTCAACCAGCGCTTTACGGGATGTGCAAAGCCTTCCGAACGATGAGCTACAAGGAGTTTCCCATCGACACTTAGCCTCATTTCGTCGCCCTCAAAAACGAGAGTCAGGTCATGCCATTCGTTATCGGATTTCCACGGCACCGTTTTTTCCTTGGTCTGCAGAAAAGCATCAAGATCCGGGGGAAGGGGTTCCTTTCGCTTGAGAAATTCGGAACGCCTTTCGACGACCTTTTCCGCGTGGATGCCGGTCTTGTTGTCCCGCAACATGACGTTAGCTGGGTTCAGGATAGCGTAGCAAAGATGCCCCGCGTGCACGCCCTTCATCTCGCGGTCAACGTGGCCCACCGTGAAGGTCTCCCCCTTGTTGAGGCCGGGGAACCGGAAGCGCAAGGTCGTGCCGCCCTCGGCGAAGCCTGCATCGTGGTGGATATGGACGCCATGGCCTGCGGCCTTGCCATCGCTGTTGATCTTAAGGATGCCCTCGTCGAGATCAGCCTGCTTCACCTGGGGGGCCCTGTCAGCCGTGGCACTTTCCCAGCCCTTGCCAATGTCGAAACGACCGTTGCCGGTCTCCTCGCGATCAAAGGTGTCTTCAAAAAGCAGCGTCCCTTTGGACTGTAACCACGCACGGTCGTCCCTGGCGGATGTACCGTCCTGGGCAGAGGCAACGCACGAGATGGACAGAGCGGCGAACAGTTGAAACGGGAATTTCCAGGGAGACTGGATAGCGGGGAAACAAGAATGGATTTTCATCTGGGGAGAACTATGCGTGGTTGATGTGGGAGGTGGCGGCCGTGGTTCTGGACTCAAGCAAAGAAAGGAGGGTGGCGTTTGTATGAAGGGACTCACCGCTGGACACGGCCGGAGGCATCACCCTGCAGGAGCGCTTCGATTTCGGAGCGGGTGGTGAAGTTTTGGTCGCCCTCGATCGAATGCGCAAGGCAGGCGGCTGCTGTTGCAAACTCCACGGCGGCTTTGGGTGAGGACAGCTCGGGCGTGGTCAGGGCGTAGAGCAACGCCCCAGTAAAGGCGTCACCAGTTCCAATGCGGTCGACGATGTTTTGGATCGCATACGTTTTTCCGTCCTGTGATGACAGGAACGCAGTCGCGGAGAGAGTCTCATAGAGAAAACCGCCCAGAATGGTGTGCGAGGCGGACACGCTCTCCCGGAGTGTCATCGCCACATGGCTTAAACGCGGGAAGGCTTCTGTGAGGTGGCCAGCAATTTCAAGGGGAGACCTTGAGGGTACACCGTCCAGAACTGCAACGGCATCCTCCATGCCCCCTATGAATAGCTCCGCGAAAGGAAGAAGGCCTTTCATGGTTTTTGTCGCCAGCTCCCTTGCCGATAGTGGCGGATCCCATTTCCAGAGCTTTTGGCGGTAATTCATATCAATCGCAATTTTGACACCTCGCTCGGATGCCGCCTCAAGCGCGGCTTTTGTGACTGCGGCTGCGTTTCTGGAAAGCGCCGGCATGATTCCCGAGGTGATGAACCAATCGGCTCCCTTAAGAATGGTATCCCAGTCGTAGGCCTCCGCAGGAGTGATCGAGATGGATGAGCCCTCTCGGTCATAGATTACGTTCGTCGGGCGTTGATTCGCACCTTGTTCCAGAAAGTAAAGCCCGAGCCGTCCGGCGTCGGTGCGGACAATTTGAGTGGTGTCGACGCCAGCGGATCTGAGACTTGCGACGCAGGCGTCGGCAACGGGGTTTGTGGGGAGGGCCGTGACAAAAGCCGCTTCGCCACCAAGATACGCAAAGGAACTGGCGATGTTGGCTTCTGCTCCGGCAAAGGAGGTGTTCAAGCTGCCGGGCAGTGCTTGTTGGAAGCGTTTGAATCCAGGGGTTACAAATCGCCCCATGATCTCTCCAAAGGCCACGATGCGTTTCATTGGCCACCTCCGCGTACACGCTGCACAATGGCCGCCGCCTCTTTGGCAAGGGCGGTGATGGCCTGCCAGTCTTTGCCTTGAATGAGTTCCTGCGGGGCGATCCAGGAACCGCCGATGGCATGCACCAAAGGCTCTTGAAGGAATTTATCCGCTGTCGCGGGGTTGACTCCCCCCAGAGGAATGAACTTCACACCCAGGTGGTGAAAGGGTGCGGCAATGTGCCGGAGATATGGCAGCCCACCACTCGTTTCGCAGGGAAAAAACTTCATCAAACGGCAGCCCAGCTCCACGGCAAATTCAATGTCCGTTGGCGTGCA
>JBILKV010000180.1:0-8717 GCA_044376515.1 Chthoniobacteraceae bacterium
CAATCCCCGCGCAGTTCGGCAGCTTTTTTGTAGGCGTCAACCGCTCCCGAAAACTCCCCTCCCGCAAAAAGCGAATTGCCGAGGTTGTACAGTGCCACACTCGAGCTTGGACACAGCCTCACTGCGGCTCCATGAAACTCGAGCGCCTCCTGCTGCCTCCCCATATCACGCAGGACGGATCCCGCCAGCGTCAGGCTCTCGTCCGAGTAAGGCCGTGTCTCCACCGCACCCCTCAAGGCCTCCAGTGCCTCCTCTAACCGTCCCCGATTCCGGAGAGCGAGGCCAAGATTGTGCCGCAGATGGTGCGAGCCGGGGTGGAGCTGGATCGCTCGGCGCGCAAATGCAATTGATTCGTCCACAAGCTCTTCTTGCATCAGCGCCTGCTGCACGATGGCACAGTCCTCAACCAGTGCCGGAATAGTCTCCGAAAGCGACAACGACAGTCGGGCAACAGCCTCCCGCGGGCCCGACGAATGAATCTCCCGCAGCCAACTCATCTCCAAGGCACGGTCGCACGGAAAAACCTCGCAAGCCAGACGAAGGACTCCTTGACGGAGATGCGACCATTGGTCCTCCCGGAAGGCACCGATCGAGTCGAGAATCGCGCCAACATTCAGGCCGCTGCTTCCATTCTCCTCCAATCGACGGTAGAGCGAATGAAGAGTCATCGGTTGGACGGAAATATTTTTGGATCCTGTGACGACGTCCATTTGTTAGGTCTTTCAACAAAACTAAACGTTTCGCAATAGCTAGGCAACCCGTTCGCTTCGCCAGGGGATTCATGCGCCCGCCACGATTGCACTCATCTCCAGAGCTCCGACCGCTCTTGGACACGTTGCAGTCTAAACAGCCAAAAGACGTTGCCCGGGGACCGCACCAAATGCTTCGAGGCTCCACAATTCAAACATTGCAAACAAAATACAGCTACATTAATGGAACCTTGGGTGATTTCCACCAATGTTCCCGGGGTTGGCGAGGGAACAGAAGTCATCCGTCACTTCAAGAGTGGCCGGGCGAGTCCCGCATTTTTTCAAAAAAATGACTTAACCAACCCTCAGGATCGTCCTACCTATAGGGCGCAGTTCGGTTGCCGCTGACCAAGAATGGTTCGCGGCCTTGCACAAACAAAATACGAAACAAGGAAGTTATATGGCAGTTGTAATCAACACAAACAGCTCGGCGTCCTACGCCTCTCTCAACCTCACGAAGTCCAGCGACCTGCTCCAAAAGAGCTTGGCTCGCCTTTCAAGTGGTTCCAAAATTTCCACCCCATCGGACGACGCTGGTGGTCTTGCAGTCAGCATGAAGCTCCAGGCCGCAATCAAGCGCACCGATGCGACCGCCACCAACGTTGCAAATGCTCTCTCCTTCCTCCAGACCCAAGCGGGCTCATTGAAGAGCGTTGGCGCAGTATTGGACCGGATGTCGGAACTCGGCACGCTTGCCGGTGACGTGACAAAGTCGTCTACCGACATTGCCAACTACAGCACTGAGTACAACAACCTTTTCGCCGAACTGGATAAGCTGAAGGCCGATTCTTTCAACGGAATTTCGCTCTTCAGCAATGCAGCTGGCGCCTCGTTGACGGTTTACATCGCACAAGACGGGTCTCAGACCATGGGAATTAGTCAGTCTCAGGTTGAGGCCGCTTGGACGACCGTGACATCGCTCTCCCAAGCGACTGGTGCTTCTATCACCACTGTTCAGGCTGCGATCCAACAAGTCTCGACTCTGATGGCCGACAACGGTGCACAGGCGAGCCGTTTGCAGTTTGCTTTGGATTCGTTGAACATCAACAAGGTGAATCTCGAATCCGCCAACAGCCGGATCTACGACGTCGACGTCGCAGCCGAGACCACCAAACTCGCCCGCGCGAACATCCTTGTTCAGTCGGGTGCAGCGATGCTCTCTCAGGCGAACGCTGCTTCCCAGATCGCGCTCAAGCTCCTCCAGTAGGTCTTGGATTCCTTCTAGATATCAAAAACTCCACCTCGAAAGAGGTGGAGTTTTTTGTTTGGCGCGTGCCGAGGGCGGTCGAGAAGAGGACTTTTTGCTTTGGCCTCAAATCTATCCGGCGCAGCCTTCCCCAACTTGTTTCTTTCGTCACTCCTCAACCCGAAACATCCTGAAAATCTATGAGTCGAAAAATTCGTTATGGCATGGTCGGCGGCGGACGCGGTGCGTTCATCGGAGCCGTTCACCGGATCGCCGCCAACATGGACGGCCAGATCGAACTCGTCTGCGGCGCGTTCTCCTCGGACCCAGAAAAATCCAAGGCTTCGGGAGGCGACCTCTTTCTGGACGCTTCCCGCTGCTACGGATCCTTTGAAGAAATGATCCTCGCGGAAAAGGCGCTCCCCGTGGACAAGCGGATGGATTTCATCTCCATCGTGACCCCGAACCACATGCATTTCGCTCCGGCCAAACTTGCGCTGGAGAACGGGTTCCATGTGCTTTCCGACAAGCCCGCCACGTTTGATCTCGCCGAGGCGAAGACCCTAGCCGGCATCGTCGCAGGGACGGGGCTCCTGTACGGCCTCACCCACAATTACACCGGCTATCCCCTGGTCAAACAGGCGCGTGAAATGGTGCTCTCTGGTGCGCTGGGCAAGATCCGGAAGGTGGTCGCGGAATACCCGCAGGGCTGGCTGGCAACTCGGCTGGAAGAAAGCGGCCAGAAACAGGCCGCATGGCGTACCGACCCAACCCGTTCCGGTGCAGCTGGATGTGTCGGAGACATTGGCACGCACGCCGAAAACCTCGCCGAATACATCACCGGGCTGAAAATCCGCGAACTCGCGGCCGACCTGACCAGCTTTGTCGAGGGGCGTCTGCTGGACGACGACGCCAACATCCTGCTTCGCTTTGAGGGCGGGGCAAAGGGTGTGCTTCACTGCTCCCAAATCAGCGTCGGCGAGGAAAACAACCTCAACATCCGGATCTACGGAGAAAAAGGCGGGCTGGAATGGCACCAGAAGGAGCCCAACACCCTTCTCGTGAAATGGCTCGATAAACCGATGGAGGTCTATCGCACCGCCAACGGCTATCTGGGCGCGGCTGCGGCCGCCAATACACGGACCCCCCCCGCCCATCCGGAGGGCTATCTGGAGGCTTTTGCGAACATCTACCGCAACTTTGCCAACCACATCCGCGCGCGCATCGCGGGACAGGAGCCTTCGGACCTTGTCCTCGACTATCCAAAAATCGAGGACGGCGTCCGCGGCATGGCGTTTATCGAGGCGGTGGTGAACTCGAGTAAACAGAACGCCGCCTGGACGCGGGTCTAGTCCTCTCGGACCGGGCCGGGTGCCTGTCTCCCGGTCCGGCGAATGGCAGGCACCTTTCCGGAAGAACGTGGGTTCAGCCTTATCGCCTGCCGGCGATGAGCTGCATCACGGCCTTCTGTGCGTGAAGGCGGTTCTCTGCCTGGTCGAACAGCGTGTCGGCGTTCCTCTCCAGAGTCTCCGCTGAAATCTCTTTGCCACGGTAAGCGGGTAGGCAGTGCATGACGAGCGCCTTCGGGGCGGCGCCCGCAACCAGGGTCTCGTTGATCTGGTAAGGGGCAAGGGCGGCAAGGCGCTGCGCGGCCTCTTCCTCCCGTCCCATGCTCACCCACACGTCAGTGTAGAGGACGTCCGCCCCTTTGACGGCCTCCACCGGATCCTCTAGAAGAAGGATACGGGCGTTGGGGCCGAGGCGTTCCATGACGTCAGGCGACGGTTGGAAAGCCGAGGGAGCGGCGATGCGCAGTTCAAAATCCAGTTTTGCAGCCGCCCACAACCACGAAGCGGCCACGTTGCAGGCCCCGTCCCCGAGAAAACACACCGAGCGCCCCTCGACGCCCCCTAGTTTCTCCCGGATCGTCTGGAGATCCGCCAGAATCTGACATGGGTGCTCGTCATCGGTCAGCGCGTTAATCGTCGGTATTTTGGAGTATTCGGCAAAAACCTCGACATCCGACTGCCTGAAAGTCCGGATCACGGCCCCGTCGAGCATCCTTCCCATCACCCGGGCGGTGTCCTCGATGGGTTCGCCGCGGCCGAGTTGGATATCGCTTGCCGAGAGGAACATGACGCTTCCGCCCAACTCGCGGATGCCAACCTCGAAGGAGACCCGGGTTCTGGTGGAAGACTTGCTGAACATCAGCGCCCAGCACTGTCCGGCCAGAGGGAGCCATTCGTGATGGCCGCGGCTTCCCTTCATGGAATCCGCCAACTCAAGGATCTCGTAAATCTCCTGCCGGTGCAGGGACTCGATGGAAAGAAGATGTTTCATGACGTGCGAACGGCAAAATCCAAAAGGTGCGCGAGCCCGGAACGATCGGTGAGACTGAGCAGTCAGGAAGCGGGAAGCGCGGAAAGCACGGCGGATAGAACCCGCACCGCCTCGTCCACTTCCGCGGGACTCACGTTAAGGGGCGGCAGCCACCGGATTGTGTGCGTTCCCGAGGGAATGCTGAGCAAACCGGCTTCCTGCAGACGTTCCACCAAAAACAGGGAGGGCGCCTTGCCCGGCGGCAGGCCACAGCGGGTCGCAAAATCCGCCGCCAGTTCAATTCCCAGCAACAGTCCCACGCCCCGCACCTCGCGGACCAAGGGCGAAGCCAGGCTTTCCACGGCGACCGTTGCGCGCCTGCCCTGAACCCGCGCATTTTCAAGAAGGCGCTCCTCCTCGACAACGGACAGCACCTCCAGGGCACCGGAACAAATCAGCGGAGTGCCGCCAAAAGTGGTGCCATGCGAACCAGGCCCAAGCAGATCGCAAAGCGGACGAACCTCGCCCGAGCGCATTTGCACCGGGCGCGCGCTGACCCAGACCGCCCCGAGCGGAAAACCGCCGGCGATCCCCTTGGCCCAGGACACCGCGTCGGGCTTGACGTCCGGGGCGATAGAATCCCAGCCGTTCCAATCCCCGGAGCGCCCCAAGCCACACTGGACCTCATCAAAGAGCAACAGGAGTGAACGGCGGTCGCAAAGCGCCCGCGCCTCGCGCAAAAACTCGGGCCTTGCTACATGGATTCCACCCTCGCCCTGAACGGGCTCCAACAGTACGGCGGCCAATCCGGGGGCCTCCACTGCGTCCCGAAGGGCTTCCACATCGTTGAAAGCGATGTGGGAGAATTCCTCAATCAGGGGCTCAAACCCCTTTTTTACCTTATCCTGCCCGGTGGCGGCGATGCCTCCAAGAGTCCGGCCGTGAAACGAGCCGAGCATGGAAACAATGCCCCGCCGTACAGGCGCCTCAGGGTTGGAAGTCCCCCCGGCGGGTTGAGCGAACCCGTTGCACTCGTTGCCGAATTTGCGGGTCAACTTATACAGCGCCTCATTGGCCTCGGCCCCGGAGTTGCAGAAGAAAATTTTGCCCGGGGCGCCCACGATTTCAACAAGGCGCTGCGCAAGTTCCGCCTGCGGGCGCGTGTAGTAGAGGTTGGACGTATGCACGAGCACGCCAAGTTGCTCCCGCATTCTGGCGACCACGCGGGGATGGCAATGCCCGACCGAGGTGACGGCAATGCCGGCACCAAAATCCAAATACTCCCGCCCCGCTTCATCCCAGACCCGACAACCGCTTCCGCGCGCCAGGCTGACCTGAAAACGCCCGTAGGTCGGCATCACATAGCGGTCGGAAAGTTCAATCGTAGAGAGGGCGGCACTCATCGGAAACCGGCCAGAATAGCAGCATCCACAGTCTTGAAAAGAAAAACGACGGCTCGCACAACGAAGTGATTTGCGCGCGACTCGCTCAGAAACTTTTCAAGCGAGAAGGCCGGTACGCAACCCCACGCCCGCAAGTGCGATTGAGTCGAGTGCGCCAGCCATCAGGCGGGGCGAAAACCGCATCACCTGCCGACGAACGAACAGCGTCTTCCGATTTGGAGCTCCAACTGCCGCAAATATTCCGCCCGGGGGATTTCACGGGCGCCGAACCCGGCCAAATGCTGGGTCACCCACTGCAGATCGAGCAATCCAAATCCCTGCAGGCGAAGCCGCTGCACCAAGCCATGGAGCGCCACCTTGGACGCGTCGGTGATTGTATGGAACATGGATTCCCCGAAAAAGGCCCCTCCGAGAGCCACACCGTAGAGTCCCCCACCCAGCGCATCCCCGTCCCAGGCTTCCACGGAGTGGGCGAAGCCAAGGCGGTACAGTTCAAGATAGCTGCGCTTGATGCGCGCGTCGATCCACGTCTCCCTCCGGTTCGCGCACCCATCCAGAACCGCGCTGAAGGCGGTGTTGACGCGCACCTCGAAACGTCCCTTTGCCAAAGTCCGCTTCAACCCGTGCGGCAGGTGGAACTCCTCCAGCGGAATCACCCCGCGCGGATCGGGCGAATACCACGAGAGCGTCCCGTCCGGATCGGCCATTGGAAAAATCCCCTGCCGGTAGGCCGTGAGCAAGAGTTCCGGAGATAGCGCTGAGGCCCCGCCCATAACGACCGGCCCTAGGCGAGCAACTCCTTCACAACGCGTCCGTGGACGTCCGTCAGACGGAAGTCCCTCCCTTGGAAGCGGTAGGTAAGCTTTTCGTGGTCGAATCCGAGTTGGTGGAGGATCGTCGCTTGCAAATCGTGCACGTGCACCTGGTCTTGCGCGACGCCGAAGCCGAGATCGTCGGTTGCGCCGTAGGAGAAACCGCGCTTGAAGCCGCCACCGGCCACCATGAGCGAAAAGCAGTCCGGATAGTGATCGCGGCCAAGGACGGCCCCGCCCGAGGTGCGTCCCTCGCGGAAAGGCGTCCGCCCGAATTCCCCTCCCCAAACCAGGATGGTGTCATCCAGCAAGCCCCGCTGCTTGAGATCCTCCAATAGGGCGGCCACCGGCTTGTCGGTCCGGCTCATCTTTTTGGTGAGTCCATCCCGAATGTCCTCGCCCGGGCCGGTTCCGTGAAAATCCCAGCCCCAGTCAAAGAGCTGCACATACCGGACGCCCTGCTCGAGCAGGCGCCTCGCGAGCAGGCAGTTGTTGGCGAAACTCGCCTCTCCGGGTTGCGCGCCGTAGGCCTCCAGCACGGCAGCCGGTTCGCGGGAAATGTCCATCACTTCGGGCACCGCAGTCTGCATCCGGTAGGCCAGTTCGTACTGTGCGATCCGGGTCGCCGTCTCGGGATGCCCCAATTCAGAGGCCTGCAACTGGTTGAGCTCCTTGAGCGCATCCAAAGTCTGCCGCCGCGCCTCCCGGTTCATCCCGGCCGGGTCGGACACATACAGAACCGGATCCCCCTTGGACCGGCACTGCACCCCCTGGTAAACCGAGGGAATAAAACCGCTTCCCCAACACCCCTGCCCGCCGCTGGGCTGGGTTCCCGAGGAAATCAACACCACAAAGCCCGGCAAATTTTCGTTCTCCGTCCCCAGTCCGTAGGTCACCCACGAGCCCATGGAAGGCCGGCCCTGACGCGGAGACCCAGTGTACAACAGCAACTCGGCAGGGGCGTGGTTGAACTCGTCGGTCTTCATCGACCGCACCACGGTCACCTCGCCCGCGACCCTCTGGAAGTTGGGCACCGCGTCCGACATCCAAATTCCGCCGGGCCCGTACTGCGCGAAGGTTCGGGGCGTCCCCATGAGCTTCGGAACCCCGGTGGTGAAGGCAAAGCGACGCCCCTTTAGAAAGTCATCCGGACAATCCTGACCGCTCCGCTTCACCAGCTCAGGCTTGTAGTCGAAAATGTCCAGATGCGGCGGGCCGCCGGACATATGGAGGTAGATTACCCGCTTTGCCTTGGACTTGAAGTGCCCGGCACGCGGGGAGAGCGGGTTGTCGGCAACGAGGGCCGCCCCGGCTTCCCGCCGGCCAAGGGACTGCAAAGCGATGGCCCCGAGACTGAACTGGCTCGTGTTGAGCAGAAAGTTCCTGCGGGTCTGCCGCTCCAGCTGTTGGAATCGAAGGGAGGGATCGAGTTTCATAAGGCGATGGGAATTAGCGACGCATCAGTGTTTCGTCGAGATTGAGTAGCACGTTGGAAAAGGCCGTCCACGTGGCCAGTTCGACTGGGTCGAAACCCGAAGGAAGCGGACCAATCGGGTCGACCGCCATCTTGAGGGCACGCTCCTTGTCTGCGGAAAAGTTGTTCCACGACTCCTCCAGCAGGCTGCCAAGCCGGCGCAGTTCGGTTTCCGAGGGCGTTCTCGAAAGGACGATCCGGAACGCGTGGCGGATCCGCTGCTCGCGCGCGGGCCCCGCCTCCGCGATCACCCGTCTGGCCAGTCCTTGGGCTGCCTCGATGAAGGCGGGATCATTCAGGGTCACCAGCGCCTGTAAGGGCGTGTTGGTCCGCCCGCGCCGCAAGGTGCATACTTCGCGGTTTGGAGCGTCAAATGTCGAAAAACTCGGATAGGGACTGTTGCGACGGACTTCCGTGTAGATCGCTCTTCGATAACGGTCCTCGCCGGAGCTTGTCATCCAGTCGTTCCCCCGGCCGAAGGCGGTCGAGAGCCCCATGTCAGGCTTGGGCGGGCGCACCGGCTTGCCGAAAAGCTTCGGACTCAACAGGCCGCCGGCGAAAAGCGCCTGATCCCGCAGCACCTCAGCGGAGCTCCGAAAGCGCGGGCCCCGGGCGAGGAACCGGTTTTCGGGATCCTTTTCCTGAACATCGGGCGTCACCGCGGACGACTGGCGGTAGGCGGCCGAGGTCACCAACAGCTTCAAAAAGCCCTTGGTGTCCCAGCCCGTCCGGAGCACCTCGGTCGCGAGCCAGTCCAGCAGGTCCGCGTGGACG
>JBILKV010000359.1:0-2652 GCA_044376515.1 Chthoniobacteraceae bacterium
CGCCGGTTGGGGCCGCGAAGCGGGTGGCCGGCGCAGCGACAGAGCGAAGGCGGGAACTGGCGCGCTGCCGCGCCCCGCCTGAGCGGCGAAGCGGAGCCACGACTCCTCACGCAGGAACTGCGCATGCATTTCTGAGAGGAGCGTCGGCGCGCCGCGGTGGACGTCCTCGGCAGTGTGCGGGTGAACGGCGCGCAGTGGCACACGGTGTTTTGCAGGCAAACGTCATGGAGGTGGCAGCGGGAAGGGCGGCGTAGCGAGGGCGACGAGCCCGCAGAGGGCGCCCAGGGCGCGCGGGCGCAGCCAACGGAGCGGAGCCGCCTTCCCCGGGCCGCGAAGCGGGACGACCTAGTGACGCGTCTGCACGCCAAGAGTGACGTCAGCGGGGGCGAAGACTCCCCCAGCGTGCGGTGTGGTGGCGTGTTTTACACTGAAGGCCTTGGAGGTGGCGGCGGGAAGGGCTGGCGGGCAGAACGGGTTAGGGCCGCGGAATGGTGGGCTGAAACGTAGAGCGGGGTGGTACGCGACAAAAGAAAACCGCACAGGTCGGGTAGTACGATTCCCTAGGGATGAATGAGATTGTCCCCAGTAAGAAACGAGGGTCCGGCCAGAGACAGGTGGTGCGGTACAGCCCGGAATTGATGGCGGTCATCTGTGAACGGATTAGCCACGGGGAATCCCTGAGGGCGATCTGTGCGAACCCCGAGATGCCGAGTGAAGCAGCGGTGCGCTACTGGGTCAGCCAGGATCACGAAGGTTGCAAGGCGGGCTTTGAAGCAGCCAGGGAGGTGCAGGCGCACCGCTTCGCGGAGGAACTGGTGGCGTTATGCGATGAAAAGCCCCCCCTTCTGGAGGACGGCAGGGTCGATCAGGGCTGGGTGACGTGGCAGAAGATGCGGATCGACACCCGTAAATGGACTGCAAGCCGCATCCTTCCAAAGGAGTACGGAGAGCATGTGGCACTCAAAGGCGACACGGCTGGCGGCGGTCTCAATATCAGAATCGACCTGTCTTAATGACGACCTACAAACCAGCGGGTGCAGTGGCAAAGGCCTTCATGATGGACGACTCGTTCTTTCGCGGAATCATGGGGCCGTTCGGCAGCGGCAAATCGACCGTCTGTATCATGGAGATTCTCCGGCGCGCGTCGTTGCAGGAGCCGGGGAAGGATAAGATTCGCCGGAGCCGGTGGGCGGTGATCCGGAACACTTACCCCGAGTTACGCACCACCACGATCAAGTCGTGGCACCAGTGGGTGAGCCCGGAATTGGGGCGCTGGGTGGATGAAGGGCCACCGTTTCACCACATCAAGATGGGCGACATGGACTTGGAAGTCTTGTTCGTGGCACTCGACCGGCCCCAGGACATCTCGAAGCTCCTTTCGATGGAGTTGACGGGCGCCTGGGTGAACGAGGCCCGTGAAGTGCCCAAGCCTGTGATTGACGGGCTGACCGGCCGCGTGGGCCGATACCCGAGCATGGCGATGGGTGGGACAGGTTGGAGCGGCATCATTGCCGATACGAACCCGCCCGACAGCGATCATTGGTGGTACAAGCTGGCAGAGGAAGACCAGCCACAGGGCTGGCGGTTCTTCAAACAACCGGGCGGTCTAAGCGAACACGCAGAGAATCGTGAGCATTTACCTGACCAGTACTACGAGCGGCAGGTGGCGGGGAAAGACCCCGATTGGGTGAAGGTCTACGTTCACGGCGAGTACGGTTACGTTCGCGATGGGAAACCGGTGTATCCGGAGTTCAAGGACTCGATTCATGTGCAGGAGTTTGAGGTGACAGACAAGTTGCACTTATACATTGGCATCGACTTCGGGCTGACACCGGCGGCGACCATCGCCCAGCGGACTCCAATGGGCCAGTGGCGCGTTCACAGCGAACTGGTCACAGAGGACATGGGGGCCGTCCGGTTCAGCGAGGTGCTCAGGCGTGTGATAAACGAGCGCTACAAGGGCTTCACGTTCGCGAAGATCACAGGCGATCCGGCGGGCGATGTCAGAGCACAGACCGACGAGGTGACACCGTTTCAGATTCTGCGAAAGGCCGGTATCCCGGCACAACCAGCGGCGACCAATGACTTCATCAAGCGGCGTGAATCCGTGGCAGGCGCGTTGTCCAGACTCATTGACGGCGCACCCGGACTGATCGTGCATCCACAGTGTGCTATACTGAGGAAGGCGATGGCGGGCGGTTACGCACTCAAGCGTGTGCAGGTTGGAGGCGCAGCTAAGTACCGGGACATGCCGGATAAGAACGACTACTCGCACGTTGCGGAATCATTACAGTACCTGTTGGTGGGCGGTGGCGAAGCAAGGCTCTTGGTGAAGCGCACCCAGAGCGGTCCAAGACCGGAGCTGGCGGTGATGGACTAGGGCTGCGGCACGGGGGCCGCGTTAGCGGCCCGCGAGCGGCAGCGAGCCTTGGGCTGGCTAGCATGCAGGGGGTGAGGCCGGGCGGCCTTTGCCCTGGTCCCGGGGGGCCTGAGCCGGGGCCGCTGCGGCCTGCGAGCTTGCGAGCACCCGAGCGCGCTGGACGTGGCGCTGCAAGCTGGGGCTGCACGCGATGGGACGGCGTAATGGCCGGGGCGGGCGGGGGCCACGAGGCGGTTCTTTCCGCGGGGAGGGGGTGGGAGGCCCGCAGGGCG
>JBILKV010000053.1:0-24493 GCA_044376515.1 Chthoniobacteraceae bacterium
CGCCCTCGGACCTCGCAGCCCAAAAGGAGTTGGGAAAGATGATCGCCGGTTCGGGGGCCGAAACTGAAACCTTCCGCCAGGATCTTTCCAGCATCAGTCAGGTGGTGGAAATGCGCGAGGCGGAGGCGGTGAAAAACAAGGGTGCACTCGGCGAACCGGGCAACAACCCGTTGCCCGCGATTTCCGAAGAACTCGCCGCCGCAATGAAGACGGTGGAAAGCAACCTGCGGCCCGATCTGAGCACCCTCAAGCTCGGCAACCGGATTGAGGCGACCGGCCGTTTTGACCAGAACGACGCATTGCGCCCGAACGAAATGGTGGCGCCTTTGGTGCCCGACAAGATTGAGGATCTGGTGGGCAAACTGCTCGAGGAGGCCGATGAAATGGAGGAGCGCTTTGACAACATCACCGCCAATTCCGGGCTTATTTCCGCGGACCCGGGAGAAGTGGGAAAGCTCGGTGGCCGCATGAATTCAAGCGGCGCGACCTCCACCACAGGCAACAAGAAGCCGCCCACCACCAATGTCGGGGGGATGTCCGCCACCGGCCGTCAGGGGGCCCGCTCCTACGGCAAGGTAGCGGGCAGCGAATCCCCGAACATGCGGGGGCGGGACAAGGTGCAGGAGGGGCAGTTTGAGGCGCCGGATCAAGCCGGGGTACTCAAGGAGAGGAAGACCGACGACATGCAGGCCGACACTTCCACGGGCATCGGCGGCAAACGGGTCGACGCAGAGAAGACCAAGTTCAGCACCTCCGACAAGGGTGAGTGGAACGACAAGTTCGCCGACCGCATGCAGAAGCCTCAGGAGGTCAACACCATCGTCGAACGGCAGGGCAAACCCCTCGATCCCAAGGTTGCCGCGATGCTCCGCGAAATGGAGGGCGAACAAAAGCAACTCATCGAGCGGGCCAACGCCCTGCGCAAGGCACTCAAAAATCTCTACCTGCCCACCGACCACCTGGACGAGCTCACCGCTCAGATGGCCCACACCACCGACCGCCTCCGCGAAAACCCCACCGCAGAGAATTTTCTTACACAGCGTGAACTGCTCGACCGGCTCCGTAACGAGGCCCGTGTTTTCAACCGTGCTCAAACCGGCTTCGTTTCCAGCCTCCCACGCGAACAGCGGGTGCGGGGACGCATCCTCGACGAGCCGGCGACTCCCCCGCTGCCCGGGTACGAAAGCGCCGTGAAAGAGTACCACCGCAAGCTCGCACGGCCATGAGACTCCCAAGATTTCTGGCTGTCCTCAGCCTCGCTTCGACCTCCGTTTTGGGGCAACCCCTGCCAAGGGAATTTCCTCTCACTCCGGAGCGGTTGGAGGTTGCGCCCGACTACCTCACGCAACTCCCTGTGCCGAACGCGACCTGTGCCGCGGTGTGTGACCGGCTCGCCCTTGTGGCCGTCGGTCACCAATCGAGGGACGGAAGCCAACTGTCGATCTTCCCACTCGACGCAGCCGGAAAACCGGGCTCTGACCCGCTCCGGCTCTCGCTTCCAAAGCCAGAGGCACTCTCCGCCCACGCCAACTATCCGCTTGGCCTGCTCTTTCATCCGCGACTGCCCCTGCTCTACGTCTGGCAGGACATCGACTCGTTGCCAAAGGATCAGCAGAACGCGAAAAATCCGGCCTTTGAGCCGTGGCTGGAATTTGACCACCTGCTCATTTACGCAGTGAACGGACAGGCCCTCGAGCTCGTGCATTCCGGAGCGCGGGGTGCGGGATTTCACGTGGCTCAGAATGGCGGCACCGTCGGTTTGGATTTCGAAACCAAGCACCTCTTTGTCCCCAACACGCGCGGGGAAACTCCGGAGGAGGGCGGCCTCGCCTGCTTCGCTCTCGATGCAAACGGACTGCCGGAGAACGATCTGGAGCAGGCAACAGGAAAGAGGACTCCCGGCGGCGGAAAGGCGCCTGTTGAAACAAACCCCACGGATAAAAAGGCACGTCGGATCACACCGAAGAAAGACGTTTCCTGCCGCAATGTTCCGACGGGGCTTGGGTGGCATGCCGGGCGGGAGGCCATGATCATGGGCGGACACATGGGCTGCCTGATGGCCGACTTTCACGATGGAACTCTGCGGCGCGCGTGGTTCGACACCAACGAACTTGCCACCCTCGGTTGGGCCTCCATCGCGGGGCATCCCGAAAAACCGGTGCTGTACATGTGTCTCGGTGGCTCCCGCTTTGCCTACTCGATCGGACAGGTCAACGGATGGATTTCGCTGCTGCCCCAAAAGGCCACTCTCGCGGGCAACGTGCATCTGCAGGGCCCCCCGGTGGTGCTCCAAAGGCAGGGCAAGGTTGCGTTTGGCGACACGAAATCCATCCACCTGTTTGGACTGGCGGCAGACGGCAGGTTCGACGGCACCTGCATTCAAATCCCCCTTCCCGCTGGAGTCATCCATGGGATGGCCTACTCTGACAAATACGGGCGCCTTTATGTGGCCGTCGACTCGCAGAACTGAAGCATGAACCGCCCTCCGCACCACAGTGTTCCCCTGACTCGCCTCGTGGCGGCCTGCGTGTGGTTAGCGCTCTTGGCACCCGCTTTCTGCCGCACTGTCACGCTGAAACCCGAGGCCCTCGACGCCTATGCCTCCCTCTCCGAAGCGCATCCGATGAACGGTTGGGCCTCCTTTAATTACGACGGCACACGCTACGTCTCTTCGGTTCCCGGCATGGGCCCCACCAGCAGCATGCTCCTGCGCTATTCCCTCGATCAAATCCCGAAGGGAATGCGCATCACCCACGCGGAATTCACCATCGCCCACAACGTGAGCGGCGCGAAGGTCAACGTCTGGCGCGTGCTCGCCGAATGGGGCTTGGGCGTCTGCCACCAGTTCCGCATGACCCACCCTGAGAAACGGGAATGGACCGTCGCCGGTGCGCGCGGAAAATCCACGGATCGAGCGACCAACCCAACCTCCTCGGGGAAGTTCGTGGACGGGCAGTTGCTCACGGTCAATGTCACACCCGATGTGGAACTATGGTATACCGGTGCAGCACCGAACCGGGGCTGGCTCCTGACCTTCGAGTCCTTCGCGTTATTGCACTCGCCCACGCACGACGGGCACCGATTCAAATGGCAGGTGCGCGTCACCTACGAGCCCGAATAAAAATCCTCCCGCTCCACCCCGCCATGTTCCGTACACCCCGACGGCTTCTTCTGCGAACGCATCGTGCCTGCTTCGCGCCTACATCGGCAGCGACCGCGTTCTGTGGGACTGCTTTCTGTTCATACGCCGGGAATGTTTGGCCCCTTCTGCTCGCGCTCCGAATACTGTGCGCCCTGCTCGCACACAGCGCGGCGGCAGCGGACACTGCGCCGAAGGGACCGCCCTGGGTCCCGGGGTACCGAGTGCGTTTCCCCGTCAGGCTCACCGGCGACCAAGCCAATCCGAAAACACGCACGCGCTCCGCGGTCGCGCAGATTCCGGCGGCAGGCTACCTGCGTGCCGACGGGAGCGACCTCCTTGTGCAGGCTGCCGATGGAGAACTGATTCCCGTGCGCGTGATCTCGCACAACCCCCGCGGCGACACGCTGCTCCAGTTCAAACGGCAGGAGGGGAGCGATTCGGAATACTGGGTGTACGCCGGCAATCCGGCGGCAACACCGTCGGACGCCCCGCTCATCGAGGAGGGACTTTCCGTCGAGTTTCGCGAGTGGGAGGGAGAGTCGCTCGCGTCGTGGGCGGAGGTAGTGGCCGGACTGCAAAAAAGCCACCAGGTGACCGCCAACTCCTGGGTGGACAAGGTAGCCCAAAACGGCAACGGCGGCCGTCCGGACAATCCGAAGAAAGTCGTCTCGTCCTACCGCGGTTGGCTGCGCATCGAGGAGGAGCAAACCTACAAATTCTACGTGGGAGCCGACGATGCCGCCTTTCTCTTCATTGATGGGGAGCGCGTATTTGAACAGGCGGGCGGCTTCCGCTATGCAGTGCGGATCCCGGCCAGTGCGTGGGTGGAGGTCCCGCTGAGGAAAGGGTTGCACTCCGTGGAGATGCACCACGTCACCGGTGGAGATGTCACCCGCGGCAGTTGCGCCCTATACGTCAAAGCAGACGGCGCAACCAAAAAGCTCCAAGCCTCATGGGTGCCGACGGAAATGTTTGCACACGCCACAGTGGCTGACGTGCTCGGGATTGAGGCCGCAGCAAACAGCGGCGCTGCGGCCTTTGTCTGGGGAATCGACGACACGCTCACCGCCCCCGGCATCAACCTCCACCTCGCCCGCTTCGAAGCCCACGGAACGTTCGAGGATCCGAACCAACTGCTCTGGGACTTCGGTGACGGCACCTCGGGATCGGGCCGCTCCCCGTCTCACGTCTATTTTTCGAGTGGCGAATTCACTGTCACGCTGAAGGCCCCCGGATGTCCTCCGGTTCCCAAACGGGTATACCTATGGGCCGCGCCCTCCCCAACCAGTCCCTTCTCCCTCGCAAGGGCCGTTGAACTGCTGACCACCGACGCTTGGCAGAAGTGGGAACTGCCACGGATCAACCAGTTGTTCGATTTTCTCACGGTGTGCGAGCAGCCCAACCGCTGGCCGCTGGTGGAGCAAACCGGCCTGCATCTGCTCGAACAGCCTGACATCGACCCGAAGCGGAGGGTACTGCTGCACACGCACTTGATTGAGGCGGTCGCGCGGCAGGGCAGGAGCGGCGAAGCCATCAAGCGCATGGAGGGTGCCTTGGCTGCGGCGGGCAAAATTCCTTCGTTGCGGGCGGTCGTACTCCTCAAGTGCGCAGACACCCACTGGCAGTCTCTCAGGGATGCCGGGGAGGCCGCCCGCCTTTACGAGAAAATCACCACGGAGTATCGCGGCCTCGAGGTGCCGGCTGTCCGCGAAGCCGCAATCCATTGGGGGGACCTCTACGCCGAGACGGGCGACCTGGGACAGGCCGCTGAACGCTACAAGCTTGCCAAGACCCTTGGAGGTGATGGCTTCGCCGCAACCGGCCAAACCGAGGCCATTCAGCGCGGCGCCCAGTTGCGGATTGCCGAACAAAAGCTCAAGAGCGGCGACGTGCGAGGCACCCGCCTGCTGCTGCAAAAAATCGAACTCAACTTCCCGGAGCAAAAGCTCGAAGGCTTATTCCGCCTGCTCCGAGCCGAAACCGAACGCATCGCCGGACGCTACGAGGAGGCGGTCGGCCACTACGAAGTGCTCCTGCGCCTGCGCCAGTGGGCGGGCTTCCGTGACCGGGCAATCCACGGACTTGCCGACTGCGCCTTCCGTCAGCAGGACTTCAAGACGGCCATCGAGTGGCTGGAGAAACTCCGGGACTCATTCCCCGAATACTACGAAACGCAGAAGCTCCAAGCAGTGTACACCCAAGCTAGGGAACGCATGGACGGCACCCTGCGGAAGGAGACCTTCGCCGGATTCGCCACGGGGTTTGAGCCGGAGCAAATGGCGACGGATCCGAAAAACAGCAAGCTTGTGACCACTCCGGTGCTGGGTATCGACGGGCCGCGCGCCGTGAGCAACCGGTTGGCCTTCCAACGGGACCTGCATCACTTTCCTGCGGGAAATTCCTGCTGGGTCGAATTTTGGTACCGCAAGCCGCTGAGCTCGATCGTCTCCTTTGCGGTCAGCGCACAGCTTTACGAGGGGTCCGAGGTTGTGCCTTCAAAAAAGACGGCGGACATCCTCATCAACCTGGACCGGTCGGCTTACGGCCAGTGGCGTAAGGCTGCAGCGCTGCTGCAGGTGCCCAACGCAAGCGACGCGTTGTTGTCGCTGGGATTGGTCTGGAACCAGACCCCGGTCCACATTGACGGTTTAAAGATTCTGCCCGTGAGCGACCGTCAGAACGATCTGCTGCGCAACTTCATTGAATCGGGGGACGCAGAACCCTAGCCCCCCTTCCCGGCCATGAACCGCCCCATCTCACACCCCCGACTGCAGCATCCCGCGGCGCTTTGGGCACGCACTCTACTCGCGGCGACTCCCCTCCTTTGGAGTCTGGCTCTTGGATGGCTCCACGGACAAGCGATTGCCGGGGAGATTCATTCCAATGGTTTCGGGGGAGGACGCTGGAGCGAACCGACCACATGGCGCGGAGGAATGCTGCCGACCGCCGAAGACGACGCGGTGATCGCCGCGCGAGACACCGTAGTCTTTGACCGCGATGATTCCGCAAAGCCTACGTGCAAACAACTGATCCTAGACCCCAAATCGACCTTAACCTTTCAGAGCGGCTTGGGAAAACGCACCCTCACAGTGGACGGCCCCGTTGAAATCTACGGCGCCTTTAAAATGGCCGCGCAAGCCGCGGGCGACGAACTGGCCCTGCAACTCTCTGCCTCCACCGCAGCCGAGCGGACCATCAAAGTGGAGCGCGGCGGCGCACTCCTGGTTTCAGGGCGTCCGTTTGCGCCGGGCACCCAGCCGAACGCCCGGATCACGGTCACTGCGCCCGCCGAGGGCAAGGTGGCCGCGAGCGCGGAGGTCACCGTCGCCAACAAGGGCGCGATTGACGTTCAAAACACTTGGCTTCACCAGACCCTCGTCACGGTCAACGGCATCGATAACACGGGCGCCAAGCCAAACGAGCGCTGCAATCTTTTGGGAAACCTGTTCACCGCACAGTCGACAGTGACCTTGGTCGGATGCGACAGCGCGGTGGTCGCACGGAACACTTTCGAGGCTCGCGAAGGTGCGCGTCCCAAAGCCGCAGCGATCCGAGTGACATCGTGTCCTCTCGCCGAAATTCGCGAAAATCAAGTCACCGGACGGTACTGGTTCGGCATCGAGTTGCTGAGCAGCGAGTGCGTAGTCAGCGGCAATCGGGTGCAAAACTGCACGCACGGAATCCACTGCACACGCAGCCCAATTCTCCTGAAGTCCAACTGGATCCATCAGTGCGATCTTGGGATCCGCACGACTCTCGTGACTGGAATCAGCGAGGAACTCACCCTGGAACAATGTCCCCTGCCCGCTCTGATTGAGGCTTCCACGCTCCAACTGAGCGGGGTGCGCCTGCTGAAACCACCCGACAAAGCGGATTCCACCATCAGGCTGGCCGACGGCAACCTCCAGTTACTCAACTGCGATCTCAAACCCGCCGACATCAGCGTGGTGAACACCCGGCCCACTCAAAGTAGCTCCGAGGCGGCGGATCCAGCCGTCCAATCGATGGCGTTCCTCGTGGTTAAACTCACGGGGACTGCGCCACGCAACGCGAGGGTAAGGCTCCAGACGGCTCGTCCCGGGGCGCCTCTCGCCGCCGGCGCGCTGGATCTTAACGTCCGCAACTCCCCGGCGCCCGTGCGCCCCGAAGGCACCACTCCCCTGCCCTCCACGCTCGTGCCGCTCATCGTCAAATCCTGGTCGCTCAACGCATCCGGCACCGCGGCTGAAAGCCCGGCTTACACCCTTGAAGTGCTTGGGTCCCCGGGCTATCCCGGTGCGCCTCCGGTCGTGCTCAAGTCGATCACAGTCAAGCCGGATCCGAGTTGGTTTCGGTCCTCGCCCAATGCGCCGGAACCCACCTTGGAGGTCTCGCTGCCATGAAACTGTCCGCGTTTCTCTGCGTCCTCCTGTCGTGCTTGGCGACGCGGCCCGCGGGCGCCCAGCGGGAGGTTGCCTTTCCTCCGGCGGAGGGCAAACCGCCGCCCGCGGCAAAGGCCCCTCCAAAAACCCAAACCGGCGGAGAGGAAACCGATGTCATTCCCGATCCGGGACCGACGATGCGCAAGACTCAGGAGCGCACCCCGCCTCCACCCACTACCCTTACGGTAATGTACAAGGTCGAGTACGGAGAGAAACTTCGTTACACGCATCCCGACGGCACCGTTCAGGTTTTCGACCAGTGGCAAAGTTTTCCCGGGGATGCCTCGCGCTTGATCATTGGCACCAACGAGCGGCTCGCCGATGGAAACAACTACCAGTACGCCACCAAGCCGCTTTCAAGCCGGGGCTTTGATCCGGTGGACATCCCCATCCTCTACATGACGGGAGATTACGATTTCATACTCACCCCCGACGAGGTGGAGAACCTCCGCAAGTATCTCAACGCCGGCGGCACCATTCTCTTCAACGCGGCCCGCGGCATGGAGGAGTTTTCCGCCGCCGTCGCACGGGAGATGCGGAAGGTCTTTCCGCAAAAACAGTTCATGCGGCTACCGCCGGATCATCCTGCCTTCAACGCCCGCTACCGGGTCCACCAGTTGCAGACCCTTGTCAACGGGGTGCAGTTTCAGCAGGCCCCCGAGATTTACTCGATGGATATCGGCACGCGTGCTGCAGCGATCTTGGTCCCCCTCGGGTTGGGGGCGGCGTGGAGCGGGGAAAAGTATCACCCGTCAGGGAAGCACATTCTCGGGGAGACCGCGTTGCGGCTCGGGGTGAATCTGGTGGCCTATGTGCTGGGCAGTTCGGAGTACGGTCGGTTTCTCGCTCAAAAGTTTCCGGATTACGCGGGACAGTCCCGTGCCGGCGACGTGTTTCGTTATGCCACTGTTGTGTACCGTGGAAGCTGGGACCTGCATCCCGGCCTGCACAACAGCGTGGCCTTGGGACTCAACGACAACACGAAGATCGACGTGGACTACACTGCACACCGGGTGGCTCTCGATGAGCCACAGCTTTTCGATTACCCGCTGCTTTTCATGACCGGTCATTACGACTTCGAATTCTCGCCCAAGGAGGTCGAAGGCCTGCGCCGCTACATCGAGCGCGGAGGCCTGCTCGTGGCCAGCGCCGGAGCCGGACTTAAACCGTTTGACGCGGCTTTCCGGCGCGAGATCAAAAAAGTCCTCCCCGGAGGGGAATTCATCAAGCTTCCTCCAACCCATCCGCTTTTTGCAGCGGGATGGAACAGCGTGGACCGGGTCAGCTACACGTCTGCAGCGCTGCGCGAGGATCCCTCGCTGGAGCACCCGGATTTTCACTGCCTGCTCATCGACCAGCGGCCCGCCATCCTTTACTCACCCTTCGACTTTTTGAGCGGTCTCAACCGTGAATCCAACGCCTATGCCAAGGGACTGGATTCCACCGACGCGTTGCGTGTCGCCCTCAATGTGATCACCTACGCGCTCAGCCACTGAGCGCCGCCACCCTCCACCCTGAAATCCATGACCGAAAACATCGAAAACAAACTCGAGGCCCTTCACGCATGTCGTGACCACATGCTCTCGGAACTGGCCAAGGTGGTGGTCGGCCAACGCGAGGTCCTGGATCAGCTCCTTGTCACCATTTTCGCCGGCGGACACAACCTGCTGGAGGGCGTTCCAGGACTGGCCAAAACGCTCATGATCAGCACCCTTTCCCGGGTACTCGCCCTGCAGTTCAAACGGATTCAATTCACGCCGGATCTCATGCCCTCGGACATCGTTGGCACCAACATCATCGAGGAAAATCCGGAGACGGGCAGGAGGTCGACCGTCTTTGTGCCCGGCCCGATTTTCAGCAACATCGTGCTCGCCGACGAAATCAACCGCACGCCTCCGAAAACACAGGCGGCGCTGCTGCAAGCCATGCAGGAACGGGAGGTCACCGCCGGAGGGCAGACCCACAAACTTGCCCATCCCTTCTTCGTGCTCGCGACCCAGAACCCCATCGACCAGGAGGGCACCTACCCGCTGCCCGAAGCGCAGAAAGATCGTTTCTTGATGAACACGCTCATCAAGTATCCAGCGCTCGAGGAGGAAGAAAATATCGTGCTGCAAACCACCACGAATTCCGACACCGACGTCCGACCGGTGCTCGACGGGGCGGCGCTCATCGCACACCAGCAGTTGGTGCGCAGCCTTCCCGTCTCGAGACACGTCACCGGTTACGCGGTCGACATTGCGCGCGCGACGCGCCCGAATGAACCCGGCGTGCCCTCCTTTGTGAGCGAACAGGTTGGCTGGGGGGCCGGCCCGAGGGCCAGCCAGGCGCTCATCCTCGCCGCGAAATGCCATGCGGCGCTCCAGGGGCGCTTGAACGTCTCTTGCGATGACGTGCGCACGGTCGCGCTTCCCGTACTCCGGCACCGGATTCAAGCCAGTTTCACCGCCGAGGCCGAGGGCATCACCACCGACAGTGTCGTGCAGCGTCTCCTGCTGGAGGTGCGTGAGCGGACCGCCTCGTAACCCGCATGCCCTGACGATGGCTGACACGCCCGCATCAACCGCCTCCCTTTTCGATGCGTTCCGCACGCGCGTGCGGGATATCGCGCGAAATTTCCGCGGTGCCGTGCATGGCCCGGGGATGCCGCGCGTGACGACCGATGTCATCCGGGACCCGGAACCGCGGCGTTTTCTGGATCCGGCGATGCTCGAACGGTTTACGCTCTCTCCGCTCATTGCAAGACTGGTGGTCGAGGGCTTCGTCAACGGTCTGCACAAGAGCCCGTTCCACGGCTTCTCGGTAGAGTTCGCCGACCACAGGGAGTACGTTCCGGGCGACGACCTGAAGTATCTGGACTGGCAGGTCTTTGCGCGCACGGACCGCTACTACGTGAAGCGCTTCGAAGAGGAGACCAACCTGCGCTGCCACATCCTCCTCGACCGCTCCGCGTCCATGGCGTTCGGCACGGGCACCCTCACCAAATGGGACTACGGCTGCTTTCTGGCAACGTGCCTCGCCTACCTGATGATCAAACAACAGGATGCAGTGGGACTTTCCCTCTTCGGTTCCAAGCCGGGAGTGATTCTGCCGCCGCGCTCACGGGTTTCGCACCTCCGTCAGATGATTCAGGTCATGACCACGCATCCGCCGGAGGGCGGGACACACGTCGCGGCGAGTCTGCGGACTCTGGTGCGCAGCTTGAAACGACGCGGCCTTGTGGTGCTCATCAGCGACCTGATCGACGAACCAGAGCAAACGCTCAACGCCATCCGCCTGCTCGGAAGCCACGGGCACGACGTGATTGTGTTCCAAATCCGCGATGCCAGTGAATTGGAGTTCCCCTTCGAAGGCGCCACGCTCTTCCGGGATGTGGAGACCGGCGAGGAACTCGAAGTGGATCCGGTGTCCGTGAGAGAGAGCTACATGCAGCAACTCGCCGAGGAGTCCGAAAGATTCCGCCGGGGCCTTTTGGAGGCAGGGATTGATTATGTCCCGCTCAACACGCGGCAACCGTACGACACTGCCTTGTCCGCTTACCTGAACCGGCGCGCCAAACTGCGCGGCTGACGTATGTTTCTCCTGCTTGCGCCCCTCGCACTCGCCGCCTCTGCCGTGCTCGCTGTCCCGGTGGTCGTTCATCTGCTCAAACCCAAACGGGTGCGCACGATGCCCTTCAGCAGTCTCCGTTGGCTGCGCTCCTCCCAGCACAAGCTTTCCCGCAGAATCCAGTGGCACCAACTGCTGTTGTTTTTTCTTCGCGCCCTCTTTTTGTGCGCGCTGGTACTCGCGCTCGCGAAGCCAGTTTTTTCGCCCGGCCGAGACCGTTCCAGCCGGGAACGTTTTGTCGTGGTCGATGTCAGCAGGAGCATGGGCTACGCAGTACCCGGGGAGGAAACCCCGCTGGAACGCGCTAAAAAACTAGCGGTCTCGCTGCTCGGCGGCGGGCTTCCTGGAGACCGCACAACGGTCCTCCTAGCGGGCCACAAAACGTCCACGCTCGGACCACTTTCCGGGGACCCGGGAGCGTACCGCCCGCGTCTCGAGGCAGCCCGCATTCAGGGCGCGGACTCCAGCCTCGGGCCCGCGCTGGCTCTGGTCGCGGATCAACTCCAAACGCCCCGAGCCGAAGCCAAAGCCGAGCTCTTTTTCCTGACGGACAATCACCGGGGCGCGTGGTCCCAGGAATCCATCACCCAATTCATGATGGGGTGCGCCGTGCCGATCTCCGTGCACGTGCTCGACGTCGGCCCCACCACTCCGGGCAACGCCTGGATTGCCGAGGCCCGACCCGTCGAAACCAGCGGGCGCAAATCCCTCAGGGTCCGCATGGGTGCCTCGGGCGTAGACCCAGTGGAGCGGACCCTGCGCCTACGAAAGCCCGCAGCGCTGAACTCCGCGGCGCAGACGGTCACCCTTGTGCCGGGAGCCATCGCGGAAATCCATCTGCCACTTCCCACGGATCTGGATGCATCTCAAATCGTGGCCGAGTTGGCACTCGAGCCGCCGGACGCTCTTCCCGAGGATGATGTTTTCCATGCCCCCCTGAGTGCACCCGGGCCTCGCATCCTGATGCTCGAGCCGCTGACCACCCAGATAGAATCCCTCCAACCGGGATACCATCTCCGCGCCGCCCTCGAGGTGCTCGGCCACACTGGTGCCGTTTCCGCGGTGGTCACGCGCCGTACTCCGGAGACCGTTGTGGCGTCCGACTTTGCAAACGCCGACATCGTGGTGCTCGCCAACGTGCCACAACTCGGCGACGACCAGCTTCTGTCTCTGGAAAACCGCGTTAAAAACGGCGCAGGCCTCCTCGTGTTTCTAGGGCCGGACACCGTACCCGCCTTCTACGACAACGGGCTGTACAATCCAAAGGCCGGAAATTTAAGCCTGCTGCCGGTTCCGCCCGGAGTGGCCGTTGCGGGTGGGCTTTCGTCCCTCACTCGGATCGATTGGAAACATCCTTTGCTCGCCGCGTTCTCGGACCCGGCCTTCGGCGACCTGTCCCGGATGCGCGCGAAGACGCACCACCGCTTTGAGGGAATCCCAACCGACGGCTCCACCTCGGTGCTGGCCTGCTTTGACGACGGTGCCCCCGCAATGATGGAACGACTGGTCGGTGCGGGACGCGTGTTGATGTTCAACACCACAGCCAACGATGCGTGGAGCGATTTGCCACGCCGCGGCGGCTTTTTGCCTCTTATCGACCGCGCTATCCCGAGGGTTTTGCATGCCCGACTCGGGCGTTCATTCCGAACTGGCGAGCCCGTCACGCTCCCCGTTCCGGCAGTCGGTGCCAACGCCCGCGTAACGCTCACTTCGCCATTAGGGCATCCCCTCCCCGTGACGCTTGAAGGTGCGGGCGCTCAATTCATTGTCCGGATCGATCCACCAGACGAAACGGGAGTCTACGGACTGCGCACAACCGGCGATGGCGGCACTGCTGACACGCAGTTTTTCATCAACGCAGGTCTCGGCGAGTCAACCACCCAAAAAGTGGACGGCGAGATCCTGCGGTCATGGTGGAACGGAGCGGCTTTCGAGATCACACACCCGGACCCGAATACGGTGTCCGGCAGGGGGAACCCGGAAGGACATCTGCCGCTCTGGCCCCCCCTCCTTCTGACTGCTGCCCTGTTGTTTCTTGCGGAGATGGTTCTCGTCCACCGGTTGACCCCGGCAATGAACCCCGCGACGGTGGCCTCAACCGTGGCGCGGCACGGAATCGTGGGCAACGCACCACGACGGGAGGTGGGCCGATGAATCTGCACTGGATGCCGGTGCTGCCGGTGTGGCAGGCGGGAGCCATCGTGCTCGCGCTCCTGTGCGTGCTGCTGCACGGCTCGTTGGGACTCTTCAAAAAACGGATACCCGCCCGCCTTGTGTCCATTCTTGCGGGACTGCGTTTGGCGGCGATCGGCATCTTCGCACTGTGCCTGCTGCAACCGGTGCTGACGCTGCAACGCTCCGTTGCGGAGACACCTCCGGTACTTGTGTTGCTGGACACCTCCAAGAGTATGGACCGCGTAGACCGGTCGGGAGCCGGCACGAGACTCAACGGGGCCGTCCGCAACATCGAACAGAGCGGACTGCTCGCCACCCTGTCTGCACGGGAAAACGTCCACTGGTTCGCGTTCGACTCAAAGGCGCGCAGGATGTCTCCGGGAGAGCTTGCCTCGCTGACCACTTCGGGCGCCACCACGCGCTATGCGGAAAGCCTCACGCATGCCTGGCAGCTGTCCCTTCAGGACCAACCGGCAGACGCGCCATTCGTTGCCGGCGGACGGGTGTTGCTCGTAAGCGACGGCAGGGACGCGGATCTGCGGGACATAGTAGAAATCGCGGGTGAATTAGGGCTGACCATCGACACCGCCGCGCCCGAGGACAACCCGGGGGGAACGGATACCGAAACCCTGCGGATCGCCGGAGTGCAGGCGCCTCGACGCGTCCTGCTCGGGGCGGAGGCTCGGCTGAGTGTCGCGTTCCAACAGGCCGGCCTCGCAGGAAAGCCGCTCACGCTCGAAGTCAGCGACGGCGAAAAAGTCATCGCACGGCAGTCGTTTTACTTCAGGGACGGGGAGGAGGGGAAAACGGTGACCGCGGCTTTTCGCCCGGAGGAAGCCGGCCTGCGTGAGTACACCGTTTCGGTCCCCGAGCTAGCGGACACTTCCGCTTCGCAGCCGACAGGGAACAGCCATGGCTCGGGAAACGGCGGTGCATCGGCCTATCATTTCAGTGTTCAGGTGAGCGGCACGCGCAACGAGGTGCTGTTTTTGGAGGATTCATGGCGGTGGGAATTCAAATTCCTCCGCCGTATTTTTGAGGATGATCCCTCCTTCACACTCACCGCGTTTCTTTCGCGTGGTCAAAACGCCTTTGTCCAATTGGGGGAGCCGGAAAGACGCACCCAGGTCGCCGGATTTCCGCAGACACGCCCCGAGCTCGCAGGTTTCGACACGCTGGTGCTTGGGAGTGTTGACCCCCGCCGTTGGCCGCGCGATTTCGCCGCAGTCCTCCGGTCCCAAGTGGAGGAGGAGGGCAAATCGCTTGTGGTCGTGGCCGGCCCCAATCTGGGCGAGTTGGCACGCCAGCCCGAGCTGGCCGCGCTGCTTCCCGTTGAGCTCACGGCGGAATCCGCCAAGCCCATCGCCGGACCTGTCGCGGTGCGAGTGACCGCAGAGGGACTCGCCTCGAGTTTCTTTGCGACGCAGGACGCCAGCAACGCGGCACTCTGGTCGTCCCTGCCCCCGCTCGATCACGCGTACCCGGCGTTGCGCAAAAAGCCCGGTGCCACCGTGCTCGCGGAGGCTCAAACACACGCAAATGCCTACGGCGGGCTGATCCTGGTTGCGGAGCACCCCGCCGGTCGAGGCAGGGTGCTTTTCATCGGCACGGACACACTGTGGAAATGGCAGATGCACGCCCCCCAAGCCGATGGCCCCACCCCGTACCAGATTTTCTGGCAGCAGGCCCTGCGGGCTCTCGCTCCGGTCCGGCAGGGCTCCGGGAACGTCAGCTTCTTTGTCACTCCCGAGCGCAGCCGTTACGCCGCAGGAGAAAGCGTGGTGTTGCGGGCGGAACTCAGGGGAAGCACGCAATCCGCTGCGCAGAGGGTGCAGGGACACGTGGCTCTGCCCGATGGCAAACAGGTAGCCCTCGACTTTTCAGCCGACAGCGCCGAGCCCGGTGTGTTTACGGCACGCTTTGCCGCGGAAATCCCGGGACTGCACAAGCTCTCTGCGACGGCGACCTTAGATGCCAAGGCAGCGGGCGAAGCGCTCGTTGCCTTCGACGTCGAGCAGCACACCGGAGAGAGCGCGGCCCGGAGCGTCGACGAGGCAAATTTAAGCCGTATCGCCCGCGACAGCGGCGGACACCTGCTGCGGTGGGGCCAACCGGAAACATGGAAGCATTTTTCACAGGTCGAAAAGGTGGCCGTCACCCGCCAGACGACGATCGACTTGTGGAGCCGCTTCCTGTTGCTCGGCGCGCTTGTGCTGGTGCTTGGAGCAGACTGGGTTCTACGCCTGCGTTGACCCTTCGGTTTTTCCGTTGGAAGCATGGCTTTCGGTGCTTGGACACCAGCACCCGAGTTCCAGCGCGCCGAGTTTGTTTGCCGCATCTCCCAACTGCACATACGGTCTTCGTTGGCCGTTTCCGTAAGGTAGGCTGCAACCACGTGCCCATGGATTCCACCCCGTCCAGAGCCCTTCGCCCCCCCCCATCCAAGCTCCGCCCACCGCAGGCGACGCTTCTCGTTCTGCTGCTGCTGTTTTTGCTCGGCACAACCGGCTCCCAAGCCGCGGATGCCGTGCCCCTTTCCCGGGAGGATGCGGATTTTTTCGAGAGCAAAATCCGTCCGCTCCTTGAGGAAAGGTGTCTGGAATGTCATTCCCAGAAAGCGAATAAAATGAAGGGCTCCCTCGATCTCGGGTCACGGGAGAGCGTACTCAAGGGGGGCGAATCGGGTACGGCCGCAGTGCCGGGAGATCCTGAAAAGAGTCGCCTCGTGATCGCCGTGCGCCGGCACGACACGGACCTACAGATGCCGCCGAAAAACCCGCTGGCCGGCGCAGAGGTAGACGCGCTCGCCGAATGGGTGCGCCGTGGCCTGCCCGATCCCCGCGTCTCAAACACATCCCAGGAAGCCCGCCCCGCCAAGGCCGCCGGCATGACCCTCGAGGAGGGACGGACTTTTTGGTCCTTCAAACCCGTCGCCAGGGTGACTCCACCGGGGGTGCGGAACAAAGAATGGGTACAGACCCCGGTTGACGCTTTCATCCTTGCCCGTCTTGAGCAGGAAAATCTCACCCCCGCCGGCAAGGCCAACAAACGCACCCTGCTGCGACGGGTCACCTTCGACCTCACAGGCCTACCACCCAGCATTGAGGAGGTTGAAAACTTTGAAGCGGATTCCTCCCCGGACGGTTTTGCCAAAGTGGTCGAACGCCTCCTGCAATCCCCTGCCTATGGAGAACGCTGGGGCCGACACTGGCTCGACGTGGTGCGCTACGCGGATACTTGTGGCAACGCCTCCGACTACCCGGTGCCCCAAGCCCGGCTCTACCGGGACTGGGTTCTGGATGCGGTGGCGGCGGACATGCCCTTCGACCAGTTTCTCAAAGAGCAAATCGCCGGCGACCTGCTTCCCTCCGAAAACCCTGAAGAGCGCTACAGACACTTCATTGCCACAGGTTATCTGGCGATGGCGAAGCGGTTTGCAGGAAAGACGGGAGCACGCCATCTCACCATCGAAGACACGATCGACAACCTCTCCAGAGCCGTTCTAGGGGTCAGCCTCGCCTGCGCGCGCTGCCACAATCACAAATTCGATCCTTTCACCGTGGAGGACTACTACGGCTTGTACGGCATCTTCGAGAGCACCCGCTATCCCTATCCGGGAGCCGAGGGGGACACCAAACAAAGCCTCTTCGTCCCGCTGATGGGCGATGCGGAAGTCGCCGCCCTCCTTGCACCCCACAAGCAGGAACTTGCCCAAGCTGAAGCCGAGCTCAAACCCCTGGAGGCCCGCCAAGCTGAGTTGCGCAAACTTCCTGAAAACGATCCCGCCAGAATTTCCGCCCTTGCCGAACTCACCCCGCAGGTTGCCGCCGCCAAGAAAAAGGTCACCGACACCAACCTACGGGCGCCGACCGTGCGTGACGCTTACGCCGTGACGGAGGCCGATTCCCAGGCAAACACACGGATTCAAATCCGAGGCGAACCCAAGAATCTGGGAGCCGAGGTGCCCAGAAAATTCCCCGACATCCTCGGCGGCATGCGGCTGGCCGCCGACGCGAAGGGCAGCGGCCGACTCGAGTTGGCGCAGTGGCTCTCCAGCGCCTCCAATCCACTGACGGCCCGCGTGCTGGTCAACCGCATCTGGCTGCATCACTTTGGCCGCGGGCTTGTGGAAACCCCCAACGATTTCGGACGCCAGGGCAAGGCGCCTTCCCACCCCGAACTGCTCGACTACCTCGCCTCGGAGTTCGTGCGCTCGGGATGGTCGGTCAAAGCCATGCACAGGCTCATCCTGCTTTCACGCACGTGGCAACTCTCCGCCCGAGCCTCCGCCGAAGCCACTCACAAAGACCCCGCCAACACGCTCCTTTCCCACGCGTCCCGACGCCGGCTGGACGCGGAATCCATCCGCGATTCGCTTCTCTTTGTTTCGGGGGAACTGGCGCCACGGCCGGAGAGCGAGCACCCTTTTCCACCACGTCCCACATGGTCTTGGACCCAGCACAAACCCTTCGCGGACAACTACCCCTCGCGGAGCCGCAGCGTTTATCTGATGCAATCCCGTCTGCGTAAAAACGCTTACCTGACCTTGTTTGACGGGGCCGACCCAAGTTCAAGCACGGGCGTGCGCTCCAACACGATCACTCCGCTCCAGGCACTCTTTAGCATGAACGATCCGCTGATCCATGAGTGCGCACAGAAACTCACCCTGCGGGAAGTGCTCCCCGCCAATGGTGACCCGGCACGCATCCGCGCCGCCTACACGCGTGCCTTCGCCCGCGCGCCCTCCGTCGACGAGATGGCGAACGCTGCCAGCTTTCTGAGTCACTACCGCGAAGCACTTGCCAATGCCCGGCCCTCTTCGGAAGCACACCCCGACGACGAGTCACTCGTTTGGGCATCGCTCATCCGCTCCCTTTTCGCTGCCAACGAGTTTCTGTATCTGGACTGATCACGACCCTGCGTCTCCGGCTCATGCAATCCACTAAGCCCGCCTTCTCCCGCCGCGCCCTTTTGGGTTCCTGCATAGCAGGATCTCCGCTTGTGGCTGGAATCTTGTCTGAACTCAGCGGCGCCCAGACCTTCGGTTCGGTCGCCTCAGTGAACCGAGGGGAAGCCGGGGCCGCCGGCCCGGATCCCCTCTCCCCCAAGCCGACTCACTTCGCAGCACGTGCCAAACGGGTGATCTTCCTCAACATGAGCGGCGGGGTTTCCCACGTGGATTCCTTCGACTACAAGCCCAGCCTTTTCGCGGACCACGGCAAGACCTACAGGGTCCCCGAAATCATGCTGCAAGCCTTCGCGCTCAACAACCGGGCTGTAGACAAGTTCCTCAAGCGGCCGGATTGGCAGTTCCGACAACATGGAAAATCCGGGCTTTGGATCAGCGACATGTTCCCGCATGTCGCCCAGTGCGCCGACGACCTGTGCGTGATCAACTCGATGCGCAGCAGCCACGCCGACCACTTTCAGGCGACACTGGGGATGCACACCGGCTCGGTGACCTTCGCGCGTCCGAGCATCGGCGCCTGGGTCAGCTACGGGCTGGGGACGGAAAACCGCAACCTGCCCTCCTTCGTGGTCATCGCGCCGAATCTGCCCTACGCAGGGAGTCAGGTCTGGGCCTCTGATTTTCTTCCCGGCTCCCATCAGGGCACGCTCGTGTCTCCCGGAACCGAACCCATTGCCAACATCCGCCGAAGGCAACCGGCGGTGCGTCTTCAGGAGTTGGAGTTGGCGCTAACCCAAAGCCTCAATGCGGAACACCTCCAAGCGCGCGGAGTCGACGCAAACCTCACCACGCGGATCCGTTCCTTCGAGACGGCTTTCGGCATGCAAATGGAAGCGCCCGAGGCCTTGGACCTGTCCCGCGAAAGCGACGCCACGCTCGCCCTTTACGGTCTGGAACGAGGCAGCACCAAGGGCTTTGCCTGGCAGTGTCTCGCCGCAAGGCGCCTGATTGAGCGCGGCGTCCGCTTCGTGGAACTCATCGACACGGGCGCTTCCGGCAACTGGGACTCCCACTCCAACATGGCTGATCACGGCCGACTCGCCCTCAACGTGGACAAACCCATTGCCGGCCTGCTGCGTGACCTCAAAGCCCGCGGAATGCTCGAAGACACGCTCGTTGTATGGACCACGGAATTCGGGCGCACGCCGTTCAATTCCCAAAAAGACAGCAAGGGCCGCGAGCACCACGCCGAAGTGTTTTCCTCATGGATGGCGGGTGGCGGGATCAAATCTGGGATCAAGTTCGGGCAAAGCGACCCGCACGGCTGCGCGGTGGCGAAAGACGAGGTGCACGTCCACGATTTTCACGCGACCATTCTGCACCTCCTTGGACTCAACCATGAACGCCTCACCTTCCGCCACGGCGGACGGGATTACCGCCTGACCGACGTGGCCGGCAACGTTGTTGAGCAGGTGTTGGGCTGAGGAAGGACGGTTGCCACGGCAACTCTCCGAGTGGGGAGCCCCCAAGCGAGACAATTCCCTGCTGCTCAACTCTGCTGCTCCAGGCCGGGTACGGGTTGGAGGCGTCGCGAATCTCGCTAACATCGGCCCCCCGATAACGGTGTACATTGCGGTTGCCTTTCCGGGCGCCACCACCCCGATGTACCGTTCCTGCGACATCCCGATTTTTTGTCCATCCTGCGCCCCCTCGCATCGGAGTGCACCCCGACCCGCTGGGACAAGCCCCGGCGCTCCGGAAGGTTTTTCGAGATGCAGGGGGATGGCGCCCGCAGAATCGGCTTCCCTACCTCAACGCGTCTGGCAGAGGGTTCAGTGAGACGGGTTGAATCCCGCGATGACCTCCGCAATGAAAATTCTCCGACGATCAATCCTGTCCCGCCTGTTTTTTTTCGCCGCGCCGGCGGTCCTTCCATTTTCCGCTGTCGCGGCGCCGCCGGTGGAGGGCTTCTTGGAAAAGCACTGTGTCCGTTGTCACGGACCAGAGAAAGAAAAAGGCGACCTGCGGATCGACAAGCTTTCACGCGACTTCAAAAAGGGGGGAGACACCCACCACTGGGCCGAATTGCTTGAGCAGGTCAACTCTGGCGAGATGCCGCCGAAAGAGGAGAAGCGGCCGACACAGGAAGAGATTGCGGCCTTTGTTTCGAGCCTCGATGCCCTGATCAAGGAGGGCCGGGCCTCCCGGATGGCGGCGCGTCCCGCCGTAACCCACTACCGACTCAGCAGGAAAGAATACCAGAACACCGTCCACGACTTGCTGGGGGTGCGTTACGACCCGGCGAAACCCGGCGAACTCAACGAGGACACGCTCTGGCACGGCTTCGAACGCATCGGCTCGCAACTTTCCCTCTCTCCCTCCCATGTGGACCGCTACTACCGAGCCGCGGGCAACGTCTTGGAACGCGCCTTCTCCGACGGGTCCGCCGAGCCACGCAAGGTGCGCAAAACCGCCGCGGACCTCCGCTACGACGGCGGCAAGAACCAGCAGGCCATCCTAGACCGGTTTGGCATCAATCGCCCGTTGCGCTATCTTCTGTTTCCGGGCACCACCCAAAACGCGCTTGCGCCGCACTGGTTCGGCCGGACGGGTCCGGAACACAGCGGCCTGTACAGGATACGTCTTCAGGCAAGCGGCATCCGCCCTCCCGGTGGCCAACCAGCGCACCTGAGCATCGGAAAGCGCACCAGCGAGGAAACGGTGGACGGTCTCGTCGAGTTTGATCTCACTGGGGGCGAAGACCATCCGCAGGTCCTGGAATTCGAGGTGTTCCTTGAAATGCCGACTTCCCTGGACTTTTGCGTGGTCGCCACGGATGTCATTGACCGGCGGGCGGGGGCGGCATTCCGGGGCGCACTGGGCAGCCGCAACGGCTACATTTTTACCCACAGCAGCGAGACGACACTCCTCAATCCGAGCGCCCCCCAGATGTTCGACAATCAGGGCAACGGCATCTTTTCGACAGTGCTGCTCGACTGGATCGAGTGGGAGGGTCCCCTTTTGTCAGAGACGGAAAAGGCACGACGCACCGACGTACTGCCCCCAAACGACGCCGATGCAGAGACCATTGCCGCGCACCTGCAGCGCTTTACCGAAAGAGCGTGGCGGCGCGCCGTCAAACGCGAGGAGATCGAGGGCTATCTGCGAACCCTACAGTCCGAGCGGGACGCCGGCGAAAAGCTTCGCGAGGCGTTCCTTGCCGCGATGCGGAGCGTCCTCACGTCGCGCAACTTCATCTATCTGGTCGAGGGCGACCCAGCGGTGCGCGAACGCTTGACTGACGCGGAACTGGCCTCGCGCCTCTCCTATTTCCTTTGGAGTTCGATGCCTGACCAACCGCTCTTTGACGCGGCCAAAAACGGCGCACTTCAAGGCGCTGAGCTAGGCAGACAGGTCGACCGGATCCTAGCCGACCCGCGGGGAAACCGTTTCATCGACGACTTCTCGAGGCAGTGGTTGCAGCTGCACCGGATCGGCATGTTTCCCCCCGACAAGAAGCTCTACCCGAAATACGACAACTGGCTCCAAACCAGCATGCGCGCCGAACCCGTGGAGTTTTTCCGGGAACTGTTTCACAAAAACCTCCCCCTCGAGAGTCTGATTGATTCGAACTGGACGATGGCCAATGCCCGGTTGTGCGACTTCTATGGCCTGCCTGAGCCGCAGACCGGCGGTTTCCAACGCGTCTCCTTCACCCCCGATCATCACCGCGGCGGCCTGCTTGCGATGGGAGGAGTTCTCGGCCTCACCTCCGACGGCACGCGTCACCGCCCTGTCCACCGCGGGGTCTGGGTGAGCGAAACCATCCTCGGCCGTACGCCCCCTCCCCCACCCGCCAACGTTCCCGCGATCGAACCCAACCCACCCCAAACCCCGAAAGCGACGCTCCGCCAGAAACTCGAGGCCCATCGCGACAACGCCAACTGTGCCGCATGCCACGCCAAGATTGATCCACTCGGTATAGCCTGGGACAACTATGACGCCATCGGCCAGTGGCGCACACGGGAAAGAGTCCCCGCAGGCACCGGCGAAGACCCCCTCGTGAACCCCGCCGGCCAGATGCCCGACGGGCGCGCCTTCACCGACTCCAATGAATTCAAACGCCTCCTCCTCGAGGACCGTGACAAGGTCGCCCGCGCCTTCATCGAGCACCTCTGCACCTACGCCCTGCGTCGCGTCCTGACCTTCGACGACCAGGCCGAGATCACCGCCATCCAGACAGAGGCCCAAAAAACCGGATACCGAGTAAAAGACACCGTGCATGCGGTGGCTGTCTCCAACCTGATTAGGAAAAGGTAGAAAATGGTTCTTGGTTCTCTGTCTTTGATTCCTTGTAACGAGCGAGGGTGACCGATCGTCAACCGGGTTACCGCCGCCAGAGCCTTGAACGATGACTCCTGCTGTCCGTTGATGAGAAAATCAAGCTTACCCGCAGTCGTGCTGAAAAACCCTCCACCGGGTGCGCTTTTTCCGGTAGAATCCCGGTGCCTGCAGCACGGAGTTTGACGCCATCCCCCGGCAAGCCGCCTCCCCCACCCGTCCCCAGGTTCGATACCCTACCCACTCCCTTTCGATCGCCCCCAGCTCCCTCGAGCCTCCTCCACAGAAAACCAAGAACCCGGAACCAAGACCTCTTTATGAACTTCCTCTCCCAATCCTGGCTCGTCGACCGTCGCCACGCTCTGCGCGCGATGGGAACCTTTATTTCGCTCCCCCTACTTGATTGCATGGTGCCCCTCAGGGCTGCGGAAAAGGCTGCGTCTGACACGCCGCGCCGCAGCGCATTCATCTATTTAGCCAACGGAGTTCATTCGCTCAACTACCAGATCACGACCGCTGGCAAGGACTACCAGTTTTCGCGCTCGCTCAAGCCGCTGGAGAAACACAGGGAGGTTATCACGCCGATCAGCGGACTCCACCATCCCGGGGCGCTCAGTCATCACCACGGCTGTATCAACGTGTGGCTGACCGGCGGGAAAATGGGGCCTTCCGACCGCAACACGATCTCGGTCGACCAGAAGATGGCGGAGCTTACGGCGCCGCACACGCGCTACGCTTCGATGGAGATTGCCCTCACTCAGGGTTCGCTCGCGTGGACGGCGGATGGCGTTCAGTTGCCGGCGCTGCGCCGGTGCAGCGAAATCTTCGCGTCCCTCTTTGAAGAACCCAAGGGCGGGACTTCCGCACAACGCAAGGCGCTTCGCCGCAAGGCGAGCGTTCTCGACGACAACCTCGCAGAGGTAAGGCGTCTTGAGAAAAAAATGGGCAGCGAAGACAAGGGCCGCCTCGATCAATACCTGACGTCCGTACGCGAAGCCGAGATCCGCACACGCCGGGCCGACGCATGGCTGGACACTCCCCTTCCCAAGGTGTCCGAAGAAGATCGCAAACGCACCAACCGCGACATCCCCGCGACCATGGCAGGGGACTATTTCCGGACCGTCTACGACCTGATGGTTCTGTCCTTCCAAACGGACGTGACCCGCGTGGCCACCTTCAGCCTAGGCGGCGAGGGCGACGCCTTCTCGATTCCGGAAATCGGAATCACCGAGTCGCGCCACCAACTCAGTCATCACGGCGGAGACACCGGCTACATGGAAAAACTCACCAATTACGACACCTTTGCCATCGAGCAGTTCAGCTACTTTCTGACACGTCTGGGCGAGACCAAAGACCTCAACGGCCAACCGCTGCTTGGCTCCACGATGGCGCTCTTCGGAAGCGGCATGTGCTACGGCCACAGTCACGGCAACGCGAACCTCCCGCTCGTCCTTGCCGGTGGCAACAACCTGGGACTGAGACATGGCAGCCACCTCGACTTCAACAAGGAGGCCAAGGAATTCGCCGGATACTCCCTCGGCCCCGACGGTGCCCTGACCAGCGCCCACTACCAGATCTGCGGTCGCCCGGTGAACACCGACGCGCACATGAGCAACCTCCTCCTTCTCATGGCCCAGCGCATGGGCGTCGAAACGGATAGGTTCGGCGACAGCAACAAGGTCCTCTCGGTGTGAGGACACTCTTGATTGCTGATGCCTGCTCTCCGGCTGATTTTTGGCTGGCACTGTTTGGTCGCGCCTCGCCTCGCATCCGGGATCTCCACCCTAACACGTGACGCCAGCCGCTTCCCAAAGTCCGGGAAAGCGTTCTAACATAACCGGCATCGGACTCCCGGCAGGTGCCCGTTTGAATTTGCACACCGTACGCCCCTGCGTG
>JBILKV010000360.1:0-2634 GCA_044376515.1 Chthoniobacteraceae bacterium
AAAAGGACAAGGATGCCTTCGACGGCGCCACCCGGGGCTCGCGCGACAATCAAGCCAGCGTCACCTTCCGTTTTCACGGCAGCGCGATTCGGGTCGTGGGCAAGACCGGCCCGAATTGCGGCTTGGCCGAGATCACGCTCGATGGCGAGTTGCAGCCGCAGGTCGATTGCTACAGCCCGGAGGTAAAACGCGATACGGTTCTCTTTGATAAAGATGGGCTTGCCCCGAGTGAGCACGAGGTGACCGTCACCGTGGTGGGCTGGATGGGGAAGCCGCGGAACAAGGCGTCGAGCGACTCTTGGGTGCATGTGGACAAGTTCGTTGTGGACGGCAGGGACTACGACGACGGCGGAATTGAGCACACATTCACCGCGAGGACCGACGGCGCGGTAACGCTGCTCGTCAACCGCGCAATGGTGCTAGAACAAAAAGACGCAAAGCCTTCGCGGGAGCAAACCACCGGCACACCGGTCAAGCTGCTACGGCAGCGCATGCCCATCGAACTGACCTCCACCCGGTGCCGCGAGGGAGGGGGCATCACGCTCGAGTGGTCAACCCCGCTCCAGCCCCGCCAGAGCGTCTCGACTGCGAACCTCTACCCGGTCACCCCTCGGTGAACATTGAATTACGACCGATGAGAGTCCCCCTCGCGCTTCTCCTATTCACCTTCGCAAGAGGAACCCACGCCGCCGAACCGGCGGCGCATCCGCCGGTGCCTATCCGGTTTCATCTGGATGAGCCTCGCACGGTCACCTTGGTGATTGAGGACGCGGAGGGGCAACGGATTCGGAATCTCATCAGTGCGCAGTCGTTTCCAGCGGGTGATCAAACGGTGTGGTGGGATGGGATGCGCGAGGACGGCGTGGAGGAACTCCATGTCTCGGGCGTCGCTCGGTTCAACCGGCAGCGCTATGCCGTCGCGGAACCGGGATCGTACCGCGTCCGCGGATTGTCGCGCGGGCCGCTGGATCTGAAGTTCGAGTTCACGCCGTACACCGCGGGCAGTCCGCCCTGGAAAACCAAGGATGGTTCCGGGGGCTGGTTTCACGACCATTCCCCGCCGTCGGACATCCTCTGGAATCCGGAAAAAAAGCAGTTCTTCGTCGTGAGCTTTGTTGGCGAGATCGGCCACGGCGCGGTGTGGTTGGATGAAACCGGACGCAAAGTATCGGGCACGCGTGGCTTCGGTGCAGCCGGCGGTTGGTGCGGGGCCCAGTTTCTGGCGCATGATAGCAAGGCGAAAGCGGGCGTGTGGGCGTACAGCGCGGTAGCGTTTCAGAAGCAATGTGAACTCTGGGAGCATGGGGCCGGTGCGCGTCGGGTGTGGCGACTGGAGTATGAAGACAAGGACGACGCGCGCATCGGCGGACTGGCCGTGCACGAAGGCGTCGCCGTGCTCGCCCTTCCAAAGACGAACCGTCTGCTGTTTGTCTCGTGTGCGAAGGGCGAAACGCTCGGAGAAATGCCCCTTCCCGCGCCCCGCGGCATGGCCGTGGATGCGCGAGGGCGACTGCTTGTCCTCTCGGGCCGCGCGCTGCTGCGCTACCCGAGCGTGGCAACCGCAAGGGCAGGCGAACCACCGGAGTCGGTCATCGCGGCGGACCGGCTCGAGGACCCGCAGCGCATCACGGTACATCCGGATGGAAGACTGCTGGTGAGCGACTGGGGCGGCAGTCATCAGGTGAAAATGTTCTCCGAAGCGGGCGATTTGCAATCCGCCATCGGCAAGGCCGGAAAACCCCAAACCGGACGCTACGATCCGCTCCACCTGCACCATCCAAACGGATGCTGTGTCGCGCCCGACGGCAGTCTATGGATAGCGGAAGCGGACATGGCACCGAAGCGGCTCAGTACCTGGAGTCCCGACGGGGCTCTTCTGCGCACCTTTTACGGTCCCTCCGGCTATGGCGGAGGCGGGACGATTGATGCGAACGACCCGTCACGCTTCTTTTATGCTTTCAGCGGACATCTCGATGCGCGCTGCGTGATGGAGTTCACGCTCGATTGGAAGACGGGAGGTTGGCAGTTGAAAAACGTGCTGTCGCGCCCGGACGCACACGCCGGCCTGTCGCTTCCCGGCGCTCCCGAACTGCCGCTGCATCGGGATGGTCGCACGTATCTCGTAGACTGTTTTAATTCCAATCCCATCGGGGGGAAACCCGTCGTCAGCGTGGGGCTGATTCGCGAGGATCGCCTGGTGCCGATGGCCGTAGTGGGGCACGCCAAGGCGCTGATGCGGGACTGGGCACCGCTCAAAACGCTGGATTTAAAAGCACAGTTCAACGGTAAGGATCCCTCGGGATATCTGCTTTCGTGGAGCGATCAAAATAACAATGGCGCGGTGGATGCCGACGAGGTGCAGGTGCTCGAACGCGCCGGTGCCGACGGCCTGCTGACCATGCTGCCCGACTTCCGCATCGTCAGCTCCGCGGGCTGGGAAATCGCGGCACCGCACTTCGGCAAAGACGGCGCGCCACGCTACAATCTCACCGAAATGAAGCGGCACTTTGAAGGACGCCTCAGCGGCCAACCGCTCGTCGCCGCCGACGGCACCCGGGTGGTGAGCGGTGGTCCCTTCACAGGCTATCGCGAGGGCAAGGTGCGTTGGAGTTATCCGAACGAATGGCCCAGCCT
>JBILKV010000361.1:0-2618 GCA_044376515.1 Chthoniobacteraceae bacterium
ACTTCCACTGTTTCGCAGTGAAGAGGCTCCACCGGTTCAACCACACGGATTCTCTGCAGCGTCCAAAAATCCCAAAAAACAACCCGTCCACACGACCGGTCGGATTCCCACTCTCGTTTTACTCCTGCTCAAACCCCCTGGCCAAAAACTGCCTGGCAGACCGAGGCCGGACCCACCCACACCCCACGCCTGATGCAACTCATTCTCAGCAATCAAGACTGCGAGGTTCTCGACAAAACCGCCGCCTGGACTGTCACCGCAGGCTTCGGCGGCTTCCGAAACCCTGAACAGGCCAAGCTCGTCATGCTCCTCGCCCTTTCACAGGGCGAACACATTGGACGGGCCGTCCACGACTACCACGTGATCAACGGCAAGCTGGTCCTCAAATCTGAGGCCATGCTTTCCCGCTTCCAAAACTCCGGTGGCATCATCCGCTACACCAAATACACCGATGAAGCCGTCACCGTCGAAGCCACCCATCCCAAGGGTGGAACGCTCTCCGTGACATGGGACGTCGCCCAGGCAAAGCGTGCGGGACTCCTCAGCAACCAAGTCTGGGCCAAACACCCGCGCGCCATGCTTAAAGCCCGTGCCGTCACCGAAGCCGTTCGCGCCCTCTATCCCGCCTGTCTCACCGGCGCACTCACCACTGAGGAGGCTATCGAAATCACCGCGACCGCCACCCCGCTACCTGCAGCGCAGCCGGCCCTCGCAACGGAACCGTTACCCGAAGCGCAAACCCTGCCGCCCCCGGGCACGTGCTTGCAGGGTGAGTTGGTGGAACTCTTCAAAGAAATCGACCACGCCGCGATTAACAGATTCCTGACACTCAGAGGCCGCATCGGCGAGGGGCAAACCTTCCGCGACCTCGACGACCAATACGCCGCCCTCATCCTCGCCCAACCGGCCCGCTTCATGGCGGCCATCAGCGCCTTACAATAATGATCACTCGGTCCGTTTCCACCCACAACACTGCAAAAACCGAACGGGCAGATATCCCCGACGGCATCCATACCGCCCGCATTTCTGAAGCCTACCTCGACCAAACGCTGACCGGCATCGAGTACATCTCCCTCAGGCTCGAGATTTCCAGACATGAAAGCGCCAGGCACATCTACACAAAACTCTGGCTCTCGGACGGACAGGGCAACTCCAACAGGTTGTTCGACGCCATGCTCAGCTGCGGTCACATCCCAAACGCCAAGGGCGAACTCCCAGACCCGACCCCTGCTCATTTTGACGGCCGCGACTGCACTGTGCGCGTAGGCCTCAACAAGCGTGGCTACAAGGACGTGCTCTACTGGCAGTCCGCGAGAAACCCGCGCCCCGCGCCCCGCAATATCACCCACGACGCTTTGGCGGGCAGCGGAACCCGCCCTGCTTTCAAGAGCCCCGCCTACGTGCGCGCACAGCACACTCAGGGAGACGACCGCATTCCGTTCTAAGCGGGCTATCCCCTCCGCAGATACCTGTCGGTGACGTAACCGCCACAACCGGTGCGTCTCTGCCCGGGCACTTTCGTGCCCCTTTGAAGACCCCGCTTTCCAGAGGCGTGGCTACCCATGCCCACATGCAACGCCATGATCACAAGCTGCAAACAACGATTGCCACTCCCGGAGCTCCTCGTCCGACTCCGCCTCTTTGATCGTCCACCCAAGTCAGGCAGTCATCCTTGTCCACTGCACGGCGAACAGCACGGTGCAGCCTTTGCCCTCACCTTCAAACGCGACTCCTGGGTTTGGAAATGCCATGGCAAGTGCGCCGCCGGCGGGGACGAAATCACACTCCTTCAGACCTACTTCAACCTCTCACTGGTCGACGCCATCCGCCGCTACGAGGAGCTGTGCGAGTTCGCGCCGCACGCCTCCCTTGCAAACATCGCCCGCACAACACGGGGCACTCCGCCGCAAGTTAACCCTGAAAAACATATGCCAATAGAACCACCCCATGACCTCCACAAGGGCTGCTACGAAGAATGCGCCGCTGTCGCCCAGTTGCGAAAAGTCCCCGTTGAAACCATCGTAGCCATGTCCAAGGCGGGCCACATCGCTTTCGCGACGATCCACGACTGCGAGTCCTTCATCGTTTTGGATTCCACGCATCTCCTCGCCGAAGCCAGGCGCATCACAGGCGCCCCATACCCAGCCAGAGGATCGCTGGCCGAACGCAAAACACACACCCTCAAAGGCAGTCACAAAAACTGGCCCCTCGGACTGTCCGAAGGCGTCGCGCCCATCTTGCTTGTAGAGGGGTCAGGCGACTTCATTGCCGCGCATTACTTCTGCTCCTTCTCGCACCGCACAAACGCACCGTGGGTTCCAGTTGCCATCCTCGGCGCCAGCGTCAAGAACCTGCATCCCGACGCCGCGGTGCTCTTCAGTGGTCGTCATGTCAGAATTGTTCCCCACCTCGACGTCGCAGGAAAAAACGCCGCGTGCCAATGGGCGAAAATGCTCCGACACCTCAACTGTACCGTCGATGGGTTCGACCTTTCGGCCCTGACTCAAGCAAGCGGTGAGTCTGTCACCGACCTCAACGACGCCACCTGCCTTGCCTCCTCCCAGAGCGCAGAGCTCACCCAACTCTTCCGTCTGGCCCCTGCGACAACGGCTTCCCTA
>JBILKV010000054.1:0-24250 GCA_044376515.1 Chthoniobacteraceae bacterium
CAATGGGCGGTCCCCGCCGCGTTCAACCCCTCCCACCAACTCAACCCACTCAAGGTTTTCGAAAACCGGCGCTACTCCGCATGAAGTCCATCGCCCCCATGCAGGCCGAACGCCTGTTCACCCCCTTTCTGGACGCTGTAGACGGCACCCTTTGCCTCCCCGCAACGGCCAACGCCGCCGGGATCCGCTTGCAGGTCGGAGAAAGCCGACTGCGTTTCCCGCTTCTTCTCGATGCCGCGGCGACGCTGCACGAGCAAATCAACGCCACCACGCACACTCCGGCCTCCTGTCGCTTCGGCCCCTACTGTGACAATATCCTTGGCATGAACTGGCGCCTCCCCAACGGCCGGATCGCGCGCATCGGCGAACGCGTCGTCAAAACCACCACCGGCTACGACTGGCTGCGCTTCCTGCTCCACAGCGGCCGCCGCTACGGTGAACCCGTAGACTACGTGATCCGCCTGCGCCCCGACTGCGGCGTCCACCTCAACGCCCGTTTTTCCGGCGAAGCTCCCGCCCTGCGCCTCTGCGTCAAGCACCTGCTGCACAGTGGCTGGATGCACTGGTGGGACGCCGTCGACTTCCTCGCCGAGGGGGCGGCCCTTTCGGTGCGGGTCGCTATCCACTGTCCCGCCGCGGAGGCACCCATTTTTGAAAGCGAACTCGCCCGGATCGCCTCTGAGGCAGGCGCAGTGTTGGCGCTCGACCACGGCGCACAGCCAAGCATGGACGGCCTGCCAGATGTGGTCGTCAAAACCACGCCGGACCGGGCACTTGCCTTCGCCCAAACAATAGCCCCGCAGGTCAGCCGCTGCATCGCCCTGTGCTACAGCGGCGTGGTGCATCTCCATCTGGGCGGAGAGTCAAACCTCGCGGAACGCGCCCACTCACTCATGCAGCCACATCTGGCTGAGCTGCACGCCCTCGGCGGGGACTGGCATTCGCGGTGGTTGCCCGCCACGCCGCCCACCCTCACCGAGTCGCAGTGGATCGAAACCCTGGAGCAAACCATTCATGCATCCTAAAGCCCCGTTGCCGGACTACTTCTCAAACTGCACCCACTGTGGCTTCTGCCTCGCCGTCTGCCCGACCTACAAACTCGAGGGCGATGAAAACAATTCGCCCCGTGGACGTCTGCGCCTTTGGAGCGAGGAAGCCGCTGGACGCCTTCCACAGGACGAATGGACCGACTTCTACACCGCCGAGTGCGTCGGCTGTCTGGCCTGCGAGACCGCCTGTCCGGCGCACGTACCCTACGGCAACCTCTTTGAGCGCACACGTCACCAGCATGTCGCCGCCGGACGCGCCGAACCCGGCCTGTCGCTGCGGCTGGCCGCGGCGGCCGTCACCAAGCCGGACTTGTTCAACCTCGCCATGCTCCCTGCGCGCCTGATCCGTAATCTGGGCATTCCCGTGCACCGCTTTCTGTTCAAGGGCCGCCCAGCGCTCCTCCAGAGCACCGCCTCCTACGCGAAGGAACTCATGGCGCGCCACCAACCCACCGGTCCCCGCGTCGCCTTCCTCACCGGCTGCCTCATGGAAGCGGCTTTTCGCGAAATCAACTTCGCCACCGTCCGCGTCTTGGTGGAGCACAACATCCAGGTCTTCATCCCGGAAGAGCAGACCTGTTGCGGGGCGTTTCAGGAACACACCGGCCTCGACGGCCCTGCACAACTGCACGAGCAGAACCGCCGCGCCTTTCTCTCCCCCGATTTTGACGCGGTCGTGAGCAATTCTTCGGGTTGTGGTTATGCGCTTGGACGCGCGCTCGCACCGGACCGGCCCGTCCGCGATGTGCTCGCTTTCCTCGGGGAGGTGGGACCGCTCAAGCGGGAACGCGGCGACTCCAAGGCACGCCTCTATGTGGATCTTCCCTGCCACCTCGTGCACGGACAAAAGCTTCCGGGCATTCCAAAGAACGTCCTCGACGCCACGGGTTACCGCTGGGAGTTGGCACCCAATGCCCCGGACTGCTGCGGTTCCGGCGGCGTCTACAACATCCAGAAACCCGCGAATGCCCAGGCCATTCTCAGCGGCAAATCCAGCTTCCTCAACGAAGCCGAGGGCGAGCCCGTGATCCTGGGCACCTCCAACCACGTCTGCATGATGCAGTGGCACTCCGCAGGTGCCACCGGTCTGGTGACCCGTCCCTATGAAACCCGGCACATCATCCAGCTCCTGGACCCCGAGCCCGACGCCCCGCTTGAGGGCGGAGCGCACGTCTAAATCCGGCGCTAAGAATTTAAATCCCACGAGGTCAAAAGGTATGACCTCTCACCTCCAGTTCGCGCCAGCCACCCCAGTTCCGCCCTAACGCGCACGCCGCATTCCCCGTCACCGGAAAAGTCTCCATGAACATCACCACACTCCAGCGGCCCGCATCCCTCGTCGAGGGCGTTTGCCAGCAGCTAGCCGAACTTATCCGGGGCGGCAGCACCACCGAAGAACGGTGGCTGCCCGCCGAACGTTCCCTCGCCGAGAAGCTCGGAGTGAGCCGGACCGTTGTCCGCGAGGCCACGAAGCGCCTCGAACAACAAGGCCTCCTCGAAATCCAGCACGGCAACGGCATCAAGGTCGTCGACAGACTGCACCGGCCCCTCAACGACTCGCTCTCTCTCTTGATTCCGGATGTCGCCGAGCGCCTCCAGCAACTCAATGAAACGCGCTACTCCATCGAACCCGATGCGGCGGCCTTCGCCGCCCGGCGCGCGACCAAGCCACAAATCCGCACCCTGCGCCGCATTCAAACCCAGCTGGAAAACGCGCCCGACAATGCCGCCGCAATCGAGGCCGACATCGCCGCCCACCATGCCATCGCCGATGCCAGCGGCAACCTGATCTACAGGCTCATCCTCGATTCCCTCGCGGAACTGAGCGTAGCGAGCCGCCTCCGCACCATCGGTCGGATCGGCAAACATACCGCCATCGAGCACCACGCGCGGATTCTCGAGTCGATAGAACGCCGCGATCCCGCGGGAGCGTTTGAAGCCATGCGCGTCCACATCCGCGCCGCCGGTGAAGACATGGACCTTCCCTCGATGAAAGCGAGAAGCACCAAATAGTTTATGAGAACCTCCCCCACCCTCTTTTTTTTCGTTGCACTGGCACTGCCCGCCGCGGCTGAGATCCAAAAAGAAACCGTCTCCGTGGTGATGCGCGACGGCATCAAGCTCGCCACCGACGTCTACCGGGACGACAAAGTCCACTCCGCCCCGGTGGTGCTCATGCGGACGCCCTACGACCGGTCGCGTGCAAAGGGAGCCGCAGAGAAGTTTGCCAAGGCCGGCTACGTGGCGGTCATGCAGGATTGCAGGGGCACCCGCGCCTCCGAGGGTGTCACCGCCCCCTACAACAACGAAGGACAGGACGGGTACGATACGATCGAGTGGATCACGCGCCAGTCCTGGTGCAGCGGCCGAGTCGGCATGACTGGCGGTTCCTACGTCGGCGCCGTCCAGTGGCAGGCTGCCGTCGAAAATCCCCCGGGCCTTTCCGCGATCACGCCGCAGGCAACCTGGAGTAGTTTTTACCGCAACCTTTACCTCGGCGGTGCCGTCCGGCTTTCGCTGATCGCGGGCTGGATCGCCGGCAACACGCCGAAACCCGAGGGGGCCAAGCCCGCGGACATGAACACGGCCCTGATGAAACTGCCCCTCAGCGATGTAGACGAGGCCATCGGCTGGCCCATGCCGTGGCTTGACGCCTACTTAACTCATCCCGAACCCAACGGCTTCTGGACCCGTCTCGACCTCACCCCCAGACTGCCAGAGCTTTCCCTTCCAGTCCTGCACCTCGTGGGGTACTACGACTTTTTCTCGCGGGAATCCGTAGACAACTTCGTGGTCATGCAGAAGCAGGCGCGTGACGAAACCACGCGGCGCCAACAGCGACTGATCCTCGGTCCTTGGGACCACGGAAGCGTCGGAAAAACCAAGGTGGCCGAAGTGGAGTTTGGTCCGGAAGCGGCCGTGGACCCGGCGGCTTTGCAAATCGACTGGTTCGACCGCCACCTCAAACAAGACGCCGCCGCACAGGCCAAGCCCTTCCCACCGGTACGCTTTTTCTCCATGGGGGACAACGTGTGGCACGAAGCGCAAACCTGGCCACCCGAGGGCCATACCCCCACCTCTTTTCACCTCCGCTCCGACGGAAAGGCGAACACCCGCAAGGGCGGCGGGCGCCTCACCCGGGAAGCTCCCAACCAGGCCGAACCAGCGGACACCTTCCGCGCTGATCCCGCCAACCCGGTCCCGGCCTGTCCCGTCACAGAAGCCCGTCCAGTGAAGGCCGCCGTCTGGGGACCGGTGGACCAGTCCGCCAACGAGGACCGCGAGGACGTCCTCGTGTACACCGGCGAAACACTCGCCGAACCCGTCTCTTTCGCGGGAAACATCGAGGCCAAACTCCACGTCTCCGCCGACACGTCCGACGCGGACTGGGCGGTCAAGCTCGTAGATGTCCATCCGGATGGCTTCGCGCAAAACCTTGCCACCGGCATCCTCCGCGCGCGCTACCGGAATTCGCTCCTGAAGCCCATCCCGCTCAAGCCGGGTGAAGTGGTGGAGATCACGGTCGACCTCGGGCCCTGTGCCGCCACCGTCGCAAAGGGGCACAAACTCCGCGTAGACATCTGCGGTTCCCTCTTTCCGCTGTACGACCGCAACCCGAACACCGGCGAAGGCCCCTTTGGAAGCAAAACCGCCGTCGCAACCGAACGGGTCCACCACGGGCCCGGCACGCTTTCGCGAATCGTGCTTCCCTGCCGTCGCCCCTGACGCCTTTCGACTCCCAGGGAATGCACCCATGAAACGCCCCTTTCTCATCGCTGCGCTCGGTTGTGCCGCCACGCTGCACGGTGCCGACGACGACACAGCCTTTTTCGAGGCAAAAATCCTGCCCGTGCTGCAGAAGCGCTGTTTCGAGTGCCACTCGCACGAAAACAAGATCAAGGGGGGTCTCGCTTTGGATTCGCGCAATGGTTGGGAACACGGGGGCGACAACGGGCCCGCTGTTGTTCCCGGCAGCCTGGACAAAAGCCTCCTGATTAAAGCCGTCCGGTATAGCGATGAAAACTTCGAGATGCCGCCCAAGGGGAAGCTTCCGGCAGAGGAAATCGCGCTTTTAGAGGCATGGGTGAAGCAGGGCGCCGCGGATCCGCGGGTTTCCAAAACTGCGAAAACCCGCAAGAGTATAGATCTCGCCGAGGGCAGGAAGTTCTGGGCGTTCCAACCCGTTTCCAACCCAAAGCCGCCAGTCGTGAAGGATGCCGCCTGGGCTCTGGATCCCCTCGACCGGTTCGTTCTCGCCAAACAGGAGCAGGCATCCATCCATCCAACGGTCGACGCGGACCGTTACACCTGGCTGCGCAGGGTTTCAATCGACCTGACCGGACTCCCTCCGACTCCCGCCGAGATTCAGGAGTTTGTGAATGACAACGCACCCAACGCCTGCGAAAAAGTCGTCGACCGTTTGCTTGCCTCCAAGACTTACGGAGAGCGCTGGGCGCGGCACTGGCTCGACCTCACGGGTTACGCCGACATGATGGGGACCTCCAACAATGTCTTTGCGGAACACGCCTGGCGCTACCGCGATTACGTGATCGCCGCCTTCAACGCAGACAAACCCTTCGACGAGTTTGTTCGCGAACAAATCGCGGGCGATCTCATGCCCGCGAAATCCATTGAGGACCGGGCCGAGAACCTCGTTGCGACCGGCTTTCTCACGGTGGGGGACATTGAAATCGTCAACCCGGACAAGGCTAAAATGGATGCCGATCACGTCGATTCGCAGGTGACCAAAATCGGCCAGACTTTTCTCGGCATGACCCTCGGCTGCGTCCGCTGCCACGACCACAAGTTCGATCCGGTTGGGCTGGAGGATTACTACGGAATCGCCGGAATGCTGCGCAGTTCCCCCTCCGCCCACAAGATGCCGGACATGGGTGTATGGAGCACACTCAACACCACGACGCTCCCCGAAACCCCGGCGCAGTTCGAGGCTAGAAAAAAACTGGAGGAGGAGAACCGAAAACGCATCGCCGACCTGAAGGCGCAGCAAACGAAGCTCACCGCGGAAAAAGCCGCGCTCGTAAAACAGTTGGCGACGCTCGACACTCCAACGGCGAAAGCTCAGGTCGCAGCCGCGGCCACCCAACCGCCGACCGATAACGCTCAACGGGAACCGGCAGCGACCACCTCCCCTTCCGCGGTTGCCGCGTCTCCGGCCCAACCCCAGCCAGCCAAGCCTGCCGCCGACCCCGCCACGGTCGGAAAACCGGTCCCGGACAAAGAGGCGCTCACCAAACGCCGCGATGAAATCGACGCGCAGCTCAAAAAGCTCCCTGGCGACATCAGACACGCCGAGTTTTTTCACGACAAAACACCGAAGGCGTTCGCCATGGGCGACGGAAAGGAACCCTCCGACATGCCTGTCTACATCCGGGGCAACCCCTACGCTCCGGGAGCGCTCGTCCCACGCGGCACGCTGCGGGTCGCCGCCTGGGACCGGTTACCCGAGATTCCCAGCGGCCAGAGCGGGCGCCTCCAACTGGCCGAATGGCTCGCAGACAAACGCAATCCACTGACCGCACGCGTCACGGTCAACCGGATCTGGCAGAAGTTGTTCTTGGACGGCATCGTCCGCAGCGTGGATTACTTCGGGGAGCGCGGGGAAAAGCCAACCCATCCAGAGCTCCTTGATCACCTCGCCACGCGTTTGATGAGCGGCGGTTGGTCGCAAAAGAAATTCATCCGCTCAATCGTGCTCAGCCGGACCTACCGACTGAGCAGCGCCAACGACACGGTCGCTTTCAAAATCGATCCGGAGAACAAGCTGTTATGGCGGATGAACCGGCAACGGCTGGATGCGGAGGCCATCCGCGATTCCATCCTGGCCATCAGCGGCGAACTGACCCGCGACGGCGGCGGGCCCGCTCTGGTCCTCGAAAACCCGGAGAACTGTGGCGCCCTTGCCCTCAAAGGCGTCAACCCGCCAAACTACACCCACAAAGTGCCCCGGCCTTCGCAGGAATTCGAACGGACCATCTACCTTCCGGTGTTCCGGAACGGCTTCGCCGGCCCGGACCGCGTCCGCAATTTCTTTGACTTTGTGAATCCCGCACAGATCTCCGGCCAGCGTCCGCAGACCGTCGTCCCCACCCAAGCCCTGTTCCTGCTCAACAACGGCCTGCTCCGGAAAAGTTCCGCCATGCTCGCCAAATCCCTTTCGCAAGACTTCCTCGAAAGGGACGCGCGTCTCGCCGAACTGTGGCTGCGCGTGATGAACCGCCCCGCCGCCCCGGAAGAATATTCCGATGCAGTGGCGTTCCTCAACAAGCTCACCCCCGTGGTGAACGGCCGCCCGGCGTCCGACGCATTGGCCTGGCACGAGCTCTGCCATACCCTGCTTGCCTCCAACCACTTCCTTTTCCGACTCTGAACAAACCCAGCAACGCACCATGAACCCTCCACTTCCCATTTCACGCCGCCAGTGGTTGCAGCGTTCGGCCTGCGGCTTTGGCGCACTCGCACTTCAGGACATCGCCCGCGCTGCGGCCAATCCACTCGCAGCCCAAATCCCCGGCATGGTACCAAAAGCCAAGCGCGTCATTTTCCTGTTCATGGGAGGCGGCCCTTCCCAACAGGACCTGTTTGACCCAAAACCCTTCATCACCGGCAAACATGGACAAACCATCGACTCGCCTCTGCGGAAGGAAGTCACGCAGGTCGGGACCGAGAAATATCTCGCCCTCGGACCCATCGCTCCCGTGCGCCCGCGCGGCCAGTCAGGGATGGTGATTTCGGACCTGATGCCCCACTTGGCAAGCGTGGCGGATGACATCTGCCTCCTGCGCGGCATGACCGCCGACAATCCGCAGCACGCCGGGGCGACGCTCCAGTTTCATACCGGCACCTTTGCCGAGGTCCGTCCCTCCATGGGGGCGTGGATCAGTTACGGTCTCGGCACGGAAAACCGGGATCTGCCCAGTTTCGTCACCATCCAACCTGGCGGTGTGCGCGAGTACGGTTCCGCCTTCCTTCCCGCAGTCCACCAAGGCACGGCCCTCAGCGTGCCGCTCAACGACAAGGTCTCGCCGATTGAAAACCTGCGCAACACCTCTCCTGCCGAAGAGGCCCAGCGGGAGCGCATCACCCTCATGCACAAGCTCAACCGCCGCCTTGTGGGCGAACTCAACGGCGATGCAAACATGGAGGGAATGATCCAAAATCTGGAACTCGCCTTCCGCATGCAGACCACGACACCCCAGATCGTGGACATTTCCAACGAAAGCGAGGCCACCCGGAAACTCTACGGAGTCGACGGAACCGACACCGACAAGAACGCGAGGGCCTGTCTGCTGGCGCGCAAACTGAGCGAGGCAGGGGTTCGCTTCGTCCAAGTAAGCATGGGCGGGTGGGACCATCACGGCGACATCCGGGGGAACCTTCCCAAGCTCTGCGCGCAGACCGACCAACCGGTTGCCGGCCTGCTCAAGGACCTCAAGTCGCGCGGTCTGCTCGAAGACACCCTCGTCCTGTGGAGTGGCGAGTTTGGCCGCACCCCGTGGAGTCAGGATCTCAGCGGCACCGCCCCGATCGAAAAACACGGGCGCGAACACCAGCCCGAAAGCTTCTGCGCGTGGATGGCCGGCGGCGGCATCAAGGGCGGCCTCACCTTCGGCTCGACCGACGACATGGGTTACCGGGTCATTTCGGGCAGAGTGCACATCCACGACCTGCACGCGACCGTCCTCCACCAACTTGGCATCGACCACCTCAAACTGACTTCGCGCCACCTCGGCCGGGACTTCCGCCTCACCGACGTCTACGGCGAGGTCGTCAAAGAGATCCTCGCCTGAAAACCGCAAGCAACGGGACGCGCCTTTTCGTCAATGCGGCGTGAGTGCTAGTTCGGCTAGATCGAAACTTGGGCCGCTGCCTGAGACGGCCTGCATGACGACCACCCTTCCCGCATTCTGTAAAGTCTCCCGCCATCCGAAACCCAACGGAGATTTCACCCAACCGGCGGCGGTGGCCTCGGCATCGGACCATCCATACTGGATGGGCGCTTCAAACCATGCCCATTCCTGCCCAACCTGCGCCTTTGTTTCAAAGGACCACTGGGCCACCTCCTTCGCAAACACCTCGAAGCGCGCACCACCCCGCCCCTCGAGCGCGCGCAGCCGAGCCCGCAGTGACAGCCCGGTTCCTCCGAACTCCGCGGTCCAATCGCCGGGGATTGGCTGGCCTCCTGCGATGGGACGCAATCCCTTCGCGCGTGAGACGCGCACGCAACCCTCCCCTGCCAGTTGCTCGAGCACATCGACCCCCTTCCACCCGTGGTCACCCGCGCCAAAGTTCAGGACCAACGCCTCCCGCCGGATAGGAACAGGCTTCCATGGAGGCTCCGGCACCGGCTTCCACCCCTCGTCGACCAGCGTGGCGCCACGGATCGAATAGAGCTTCGCATCCGCACCCAGAGTGAACTTAAGGCGAAACATTCCCTGCCCGAGCTCCTCCCTCTCGAACTGGACCTGTCCCTCGGCGCGCACGACCGGCGCACCGCCCGCCGAGCGCAGCACTGCGGTAGACACCGATGCTGGCTTGTCTGGGTCGGCGGGCTTGAGAAACGCGAAGCCGTCCTCGGGCACCGAGGCGAGGCACATGTGGCCGGAACGTTTCCAGCCAAGGTGCGGGGTTGCGCTCCCTCCGTAATACACGGGGATCCGGCCGTTTTGAACGACGGCCGGGCCGGCCTGCGCATAGATGCAGCCCGAGTCGTAGGAGCCTTCAGGACCGTTCGCCAGAAAGGGCTGCCCGGGCGCCACGCGCTCCCAGTGCACCGAATCAGGACTCCACGCCAACTCCACATCCACCCGCCGTCCGGATCCAATGTGGTAGAGCATCAAGTAGCCGAGATAGCCGTTGGCGTAGGGGAACACTGTGAGCGCATAGGTCTGCGTCGAGCGCCCCTCTCCGATCCCACTGCGCAACACAACGCCACTGCTACGCCAGTTCACAAAATCCTCGCTCTCCAACCGGCTCACAAACCGCTCCCCGAGGTACATCTTTGTGAACCAGACCCACTTCCCAGTGCGCGTGTCGAAGAAGGCGTTGTTATGGGTGTCACCTTGTGCCGCCGCAAAGCCACTCGGTTCCTGCGCGTCGCCCCAGTGCAAACCATCGCCGCTGAAAGAAACCCTCGGCTTTCCCAACCCCACATCAAAAACCATCCTGAACCGGCGTGCGGGATCGGCCCCGAGCGGATCCATGCTTACACCGACATTCGGGCAGTCCCGGGCAACGATATTGTTTGCGGTGTTTCCGCCGAAGGAATGAAGCCCCAGGGCGGGCCGTTTCCAGACCAATCCGTCCCGCGACTCCGCATACAAAAGATACCAACCCACCCCGTGAACGGTGGAGGGCCCGTCCATTTTTGCGATACAGTCCGCGTCGGCGAGCACGTCCTTGTACCAAAGGCGCCAGATGGCGGCCTGTTCGTCCCACACCACGTTGGGGTAGAAGTTATTGGTGGCGTTCTCCCAAGGCTTGTCGGCCAGGAACAGCGGGTTTTCGGCGTGCTTCTCCGGAACCGCCACCTGCAACAGCACATTTTCGCCGCGCTCCACCACCCTGCGGTCGAGCAGCAGCAGGTGCGCGGCGTCCGGCTTCACGGTGCGTGGAGCTTGCCCCGGCGCTGCCGCCGGAAAGCACAGTGCGGCGATCACCGCAGAAAAAGATAGGCCCCTGTGTTTCGAACTCATTTTTCACGAGTCAAGTTTCCCCCGACAAGGTTACCGGATCCGCCGGTGACCTCGATCGCAGCGGAACGGCTGCGCAAGTCGGGGGTGCGGTCGTCTCGCACGAGGTTCCCACTGATCATCGAATCGGAAACAGCGCGAAGGAGCAGGCCACTGCCGTCGCTGTCCAGGATGCTGTTGCTATTAATGAGGATGCGTCTTGAGTCGAGCACCTGCACCGCGGCGGGTTTGCGGAGCACCCCGGAGACCACGTTGCCCGTGAGGCTGACATCGGAGCTGTCCTCGATGAGTATACCGTTGTTTTCGACACCCAGAGTACCGTTCACCGCGTAGCGCGGGTTGCGGTCAAAATTGTTCCCCGAAACGACGACGTTGGAGCAGCGTTGCACGTATAGGTCGTGTGTAAACCCCTCCCAGAAGGTGTTGCCGGTGAGCGTCACGCCGCGTGCGTTGCGGATCTCAACGTTGACCTGCACATCGCTAAAGACGTTGCCGGCGATGGTGACGTGTCCCTCTCGCGTCGCGGCCTGTCCGGTCCGTTTTGCCAAACCTGTGTCGGTCCCGGCGCCCGTGATACGGATGTTGGCCGAGTCGGGTGCCTTGTGGGTGTGCTGGATCGTGCACCCGGTAATGGTGACCTCTCCGATAGACCCGCTGGTGGAATCCAGGCAGACATTTGCCGAGGGCGGGCCGTCCGCTGCATGGTTGCCCTCGATGTCGCACGTGCCGATCTGGAGGTTGCGCACGTTGCCGCCGTGACTGACCACGCCACCGCCCCGATTATAGCTGATGTGGCAATTGGTGATGTTGGACTGGTGCAGGTTGACGTCGTCGTAAAAAACGCCGACGCCCGAATTGTTGTAGAGATGGCAGTCGGCGATGGCGACATTCCGGTTGCGTTGTACGAGGTGAATCCCGTGTCGCGCCTCGCGGATCACCACCCGGCTCAGGGTCATCTGCATCGTCCCAACGGCCTCTATTCCATCCGCCTCGGCGTGGCGACCGACGATCTCGACCCCCGCCACCATCGGAGAACGTTCGCGCGCCCAGACCTGTGGCTTGACGGTTTCCGGCGCGGCCGTGCCACCGTGGCTGCCGGTGAAACGCAGCGCCGGTCCGGGCCCCTCCATCCGGAGACTCGCGGTGCCATCGCCCGTCACGCTGGCGAACCCGGTTTGCGTCAGGTCGAACTCGAGTGTCCGGGTGATGCGGTAGGTACCCTTGGGAAAATAAAGATCCGCTTTTCCGGAGGAGACAGCTTGTTGCAGGACGGCGGTGTCATCCGCAATCCCGTCGCCCAGGGCCCCGAGGGACCGGACATTGGTTTGGGCACAGGCGGCGGCCGCGGAAAGGGACAGCAATAGGAGTGCGAAGGGGAGTGTGGAGGGTTTCACGGGCGGCTCGCGGTTTTGGGTGCAGGGAACGGGAGCAGCAACCGGGAGGGGTGCTCCCTCTCGTGGAGGATGGTGTGTGTTCCGATCCTGGTCTCCTTGAGCCAATCCCGCGTCTGGCCACCGCCGGTCTGAGAGTTGGGCTCGTAAAGAGGAGCCCCAGTGCTGGTGACAGCCACCCTGAGGCGGTGGCCCTTGTTGAGCACAATGCTCGTCCAACCGATGTGCCAGCGCAGGCGAGCGGGCACGCCCGGTTGGAGAGGCACCTGTTCCTCAAAGCCTTCCCGGTAGCGGGCGCGAATCGGGTAGTCCATGAGCAGGATGCTGCGCCCGTCCGGATACACGTCGGAGACGCGCAGGATGAAGTCCGTGTCCGGCACCGTGGAACGCACCCACACCTCTGCCTCGATGTTCCCGGTGATCTCCATGGGCGCCTCGAGTGGTTCGGTGTTCCATACCCGCACCTCTGGTTGCTCTTCCAGCGGGCGCGCGTCCTTCGCCCCCGGGAACCCCCGCCCGGGAATGCTCATCGGTTTGAGCGGATCGCACACGTACGACGTACCACTGGAGGCGGATGCCGGCTGCTCCCGACTCAGCATACCCTTCTCGCAGAGGTAGAACGAGCTGATCGTCGAGGCGGGCGGCCAGTCGCGCGATTCACGCCACTGGTTGCCCGGCGCCCCCGGTTCGCCCACCGCTCCCATCACGTAGTACCGCACCGCGGGCTCCTTCTCCACGCCGTTGGGCGCGCCCTTAAGCCAGTGGTCGAACCATCGCACCATGTGGTCGAGTTCCGGCCACGCGGCACTTTCGGGATAGACGAGGTCGCCCACCTTGAATCCTTTGTTTAGGCGGCCGTGCAGCCAGGGACCGAGCAGCAGTTGCTGGGTGCCCACCGATCCCGGGCCGCCGCGATGTTTGCGCCCGATGAAGCTCTGTACACTTCCCTGCACCATAAAGTCGTACCAGCTGCCGATCGTGAAGCAGGGCACGTTCATTTTGGAAAAGTGCAACGAGCAATCCTCTTCCTTCCAGTAGCTGTCGTAGTCGGGATGCGCATCCCACTCGGCTAGCAGGGCTTCGTTGTCAGCCGGGTTGCGACAGTTCGCCCCGAAATCCGCAAATCGCAGCGGGCGCGTCACCCCCCCGATCCGGTACCCCTCCTGAAAAAGGCTCAACCCCGTGTCCACCATGTACTGCGCCGCGAGGTGCGGCGGTTGGGTCACCGCGAGAAAGTTCTGGGCGAAACCGCCTTGCGAACTGCCAAAGCTGCCCACCCTTCCCGTGCTCCACGATTGGGTTGCCAACCATTCGCAGGCGTCATAGCCGTCCTTGTGTTCTCCCCACGCAAGCGCACGGTAGCCGACGTAGCGCCCCTCGCTCTGCTGGGATCCGCGAAAATTGACCATCGCCACGACGTACCCGCGGCGCGCAAGGTCGGCGGCATTCCTGCGCGTGGAGACGCCTGTCAAAGAGGCGTAGCGCTGCTCGAAGAGGACGGGCCAAGGGCCCTGTTCCTCGGGCGTGTAAAGGTACGCGGAGAGGTGCGTGCCATCCCGCATCGGGATGCGTGCCGCCGTCTCACGCACCCCGTCAAAATTCATGAGGGCAGGCTCCTGCGCAATCAACGCAGGCACGCAGACGGACAGGAAGAGTGCGGAACACTTGGTCATGGGGGGATTCCGGTTGGGCTGTGGTGCGATGGTCCGCACAATGGCGGGGGCGGACAACCCAAAACCGCGATTGATTGCCCCCACCGATTCGGATTCGTATTGGAGGAGGGTTCCTCCCGCACCAGCGTTTCACGCAGGGTGCAAAACGCTCCGACCCATACCACACATCCCCCCCTCATGAATCCCTGTACCACCCTGCTCGCAGCCTCGTCGCTCGCCCTCCTGCTTGGAAACGCAGTGGCTGCAAACTGGCCCCAGTTCCGCGGTCCCGGCGGTCTGGGCATCGGTACCGGCAACCCGCCGGTGGAAATGGGTCCCGAAAAAAACGTGCTCTGGCGTAAAGAGTTGGCCCCCGGCCACTCCTCCCCGTGCATCTGGGGCGACAAGATCGCTCTGACGGCCCTCGACAACGAAAGCCTCGTGACCATCTGCCTCAGTCGCGCCGACGGCCGTGAATTGTGGCGTGCGGTCGCCCCCGCCGAAAAGGTGGAGGGAACCCACAAGATCGGCAGTCCTGCCTCCCCCACCCCTTGTACAGACGGCACCCGTTTGTTCTCGTACTTCGGCTCGTACGGGCTGCTCGCCTACGACTGGAACGGCAAGGAAATCTGGCGTAAACCGCTGCCCCCGCCCGTGGTGGAGTTTGGAACGGGGGCCTCTCCAATCCTTGCCGATGGAAAGGTGATCCTCGTCGCCGACGGCGACATTGGCGGCCAGATGTTGGCCTTTGACGCGGCGACGGGGAAGGAGGTTTGGCGCACAGACCGAAGCGAGTTTCGGCGCAGCTTTTCCACCCCTTTTGTCTGGAAGCATTCCGGCGGAGAGGAACTCGTGGTCGCCGGAGCACTCTGGGTGCGCGGCTACGACATCCAATCCGGCAAGGAACGCTGGTCCTCGCGCGGGCTGGCCCGCGTTTCAAACGCGACACCAACGGCGGACGGCGAGTCGCTGCTGGTGTCGAGCTGGAACGTCGGAGGCGACGAGGACGATCGCGTTGAAATGGAACCCTTCGAACCGTTTGCACGCGAACATGACGCCAACAAGGACGGACTGCTCAGCCTGGACGAGTTCCCAAAGGGCAAGGTCCGCGACCGCTTCTCCCAGATGGACGCGGACAAGGACGGGCGGGTTACCCCGGCCGAGTACGAACACATGCGCTCCATGTTCGCCAAGGCGGTCAACCAATTGTTCGCCATCAAGCCGGGAGGAAAGGGCGACATCACCGAAAGCCACGTGCTCTGGCAGGTGAGCCGCCAACTGCCTTACGTCTCGTCGCCGGTTGCAGTCAACGGACGGGTGTTCACGATGAAAAACGGTGGGCTGGTCTCCTGCTACGAAGCAAAGAGCGGTCGGGTGATTTACCAAGGGCAGCGAGTGGACGCCGCGGGCGAATACTACAGCTCGGCCGTCGCAGCCGGGGGACGGATTTACATCACCTCCCAGCGGGGCACGCTGGTGGTGCTGGACGCCACGAGCGAAAGCCTCAAGGTGCTTTCGCGCAGCGAGATGGGGGATCCGGTGTTCGCGACCCCGGCCGTTCTCGACGGCGTGGTCTACCTCCGAACCGAGAAGCACCTCTACGCTTTCAAGCAGTAATACCAAGTCTCTGGGGACGCTGGAATTCCGGCTTGGCCCGGGCAGGACGGGGCGGGCCGCCGCCGGACAAGGCATCGGCATCACCGCCCCGCGGCTTGGGCCCTCAGTGCCCGGGGTTGCCGGAGAGCCTTTGGGCCACCGAACTGAAACGCTCCAGCATGACGCCCAGGTATTCACGGGCCTCCTCCAGCGGCATCACCAGCGGAGGGCTGACACGGATCACCTTGCCCGAAAGGGGGCCGAGCAGGTGCACTCCACGGCCTTCTGCATCCCCGCGGTAACAGGCCTCCACGCACATGCGGGCCACGGCGTCCGCGGGAGTCGTCCCCACGGGTGCGCACTCCACGCCCCACACCACCCCTTCCCCGCGCACATGCGCGACGGCGCCGGATTCCCGCAACCGCAGGAGTCCCTCCTCGATCACGCGCGAAAGCAAAGCCGCATGACCAAGCACGTCGCCCTCAGCAAACTCGTCGAGCGTAGCCAGCACCGCGGCACTTGCAAGCGGGTTGGCGCTCCAGGTGTCCGAGGCCTCCCCGTAGTGCATCCGCGAAAATACATCCCTCCGCCCGACGACGGCGCTGACCGCCACCCCGTTGCCGAGTCCCTTGCCCAGCACCACCAAATCAGGCTCCACCCCGTACTCAGAAAACGCAAAGAGGGAACCGGTTCGACCAAAGTTTGCCTGCACCTCGTCCAGAACAAAAAGAACATCGTGCTCGCGGCAAAAGCGTTCCAGCAGCTGGATGTACTCCTTCTGCGGGTGAAACGAACCGCCTCCTCCCAGATAGGGTTCGGTCACTACACAACAAATCCGGCTGCCGTACTCCTCCCAAAGCCCGCGGAGTTCGGCCTCGTAGGGCGCCAGATCCAACGGTTGCCGCCGACGTTCCAAACTCATGCACTCCTCCCGTGGAAACGAAATAAAGCGGACGCGCGGGTCCCGCTCCTTGTCGGCCTCGCTGCCGGTGATCGCGTTGGAGAGCCCCTTTTTCCCGTGAAACCCGTGCCGGGTGCTGAGGATGATGTCCTCGCCTTCCCGCCGGTCGTGGGCAGCCCACATCGCCTTCTGCACCGCCTCACTCCCGCTGGCAGCCCACAGCACCTGCTCGCAGCGGGCGCCGCCCGGTTGGGACTGCAACAGCGCCACCAACCGTTCACAGCACACCGTCTCGAGGTCAGTGATCGCGTTGTAAGCGTTGAGGGTGACCGATTCGAAGAACTCCCCCCCCTGCTCCATCTTGTCCAGGCCCATGTACGCGTGCACCCGCCGCCACCAACGGGTCGGGTTGTGCCCGAGGTTCATCACCAGCACGCCGCTGGTGAAATCGGCCAGCTTGCGGCCCTCCGGCGTCCAGTGGTAGGACCCGGCGCTGCGGGCAAGCACGGCACCGCTTGGGGTGAAGGTGCGGATGGAATGCGGCTCAACCTCCAGCAAGCGCCGGCGGATCTCGTTGGAAACGGGTTCGCCGGGATGCTGCAGGGGTTGCACGGGATGCTGCGTCACTTGGACGGGCTGCTTCAGGGGTTGGGCGGGGTGATGCGTGGTCATGGGATTTCAAGTTACGGTGGGAGCTGGACTGGAAGGGTTCGAAGGCGATTGTTCCGCCCGTGCGGGCCTATCGGTTGACCCTGCCGGCGTAGAGGACCTCGGCCTCGCTGCTGCCCGGGGTGAGCAGGACAAGCCCCCCCTTTGCATGGTCGACTGCGACCACACAGTTGGGCGTGCCGGCGGCATGCCTCGCGAGGATCGCCTCCATGGCCTGAACGGCGGCGACTGTCTGCCTGTCGGCTGAAACATCGTTGTAGGCAAGCCCCCGGGCGTCGAGCAACCGAAGCGGACGCTCCTCCGATGGACCGCCGTACTCCACCCGCCCCACCTCGCGCACGAACCGTTCGAGTACCTCGATCCCGTAGCCGCGCTGGGAGCGCTCGCCCCAGGGCTCCAAAAACGAGCCGTTGTAATGGTTGTTGATGTTAATCTTGCGGGCGAACGGGGTCCGCTCCTCCACAGTGCACTCGATTCCGCGCTTGCGGCTGTGTGCGTTCCACACGCCGTTGTCAAAACGGAACTGGACCTCCTGGTCGACGTAGCCCGGGAAATTGTCCGGGGTGACCCAACTGGTGTGGATGTCGAAGGCCGCTTCGCGCCCGTCCGGATAGCCATAGACCAACCGCAGTTGGGTCGAATCCCAGGTGGGTCCGTCGGCTGGCCCCACCAGTCCGCGCTGGCCGGTGCAGCTGACGCATTTGAGGCGGCCGCCGAAGGTGAAGTCTATCAGCTTGATATAATGCACCGCCACGTAGGTCCCGGGGTTGCGGCCCATGATCCATTCGGCAAACTGCCCGCAGCTGATGCTTTTGGGCTCAAGCAGCGTGCAGTAACCCGTGTTGACATGCCGGAGTTCGCCGTCGGCCACGAGGGTCCGGAGCTTCTTGTGGTCCGGGTCCAGCAGCTTGTGGTAGACCACCTTCGCCAGCACGCCGTTCTGCAGCGCCGCCTCCTCGATCGCGTCCAACTCGGCAAGGCTGAGCACCGAAGGCTTTTCAATCAGCACATGCTTGCCGGCTTTCAACGCGCGGATCGCCGCCTCGAAATGCCGGTCATCGGGCGAGGCGACACACACAAAGTCGACTCCAGCGTCCAAGAGTCCCCCGACCGCATCGGGTTCCCTGCAGCTCACGAAGGGAAAAATCCGGGAGGCAGCGCTCTGCCGGTAGGCCTCCGCCCGCCTGCCAGTGCGTGAAGCCACGGCGCAAAGGGGCACCTCCAGAAGGCCGCACTGGGGATCATAAAGGCCGTTTGCGTGGGTGTGCTCAAAGAAGGGGCGATAGGTTTCCTCGAAAATCATCCCGAGGCCAACCATTCCGGCTCGAAGTTGGCGTGGCGAAGTTGGATGGGCTGGCATGTGAATTCACTTTCCTTCTTTAAAGCTTCCGGAGCAATCAATCCGGTGTAATGGTCGGATAGAATGAACGGTAATCCGAGCCAAGTGAATTCACTTTCACGCTTTCAGCCGGCGACAGTCAAGCAGTCTTCCGACCAGGCCCGCGCTGAATCGACCCGGGTCGAGACGGTGTACGAACACATCCTGCTGCAAATCGTCAACGGCGCGCTCGCCGCCGGAGGGGAGATCAAGAGCACCCAGCTCGCCAGAGCGTTTGGCCTGAGCCGGACGCCGGTGGTTCAGGCGCTGCAGCGGCTCGCTGCGGACGGACTCGTGTCGCTCGAGCTCAACAAGCGGGCGGTCGTGCGACCGGGGGCGGAAAACTGGCTGGTGGAACTGCACGAAATGCGCGAGTGGCTGGAACCCCCCGCGGCGGCGCGCGCGGCACTGCGCGTCACCGACGGGGACCTGACCGCACTCCGGGAGCACGCTGCTTTGGCACAGCCTCACTCGAACGCGAACTGGCAGGCTGCGGCGCAACGGTTCGACTTCGCCTTGCACCTGACCATCGCGGACCGCGCCGGAAACTTCGCCCTCCGGGAAACCATCCGAAAAATCTGGACCTTCAAGCGGATCTCCTATCTGGCCGAGCCGCAAAAACCCGAGAGTCTGGAACGCGGCTACGGGGAGCATCTTTCGCTGTTGGGAGCGCTTGAGAGGCGGGACGCCGAGACGGCCCGGGCAGCGATGCTCTTCCACCTACGCTCCGCCGGCGCACTGCGCCAGCACGGGACGATTGTGTAGGCAACTCACTTTCCTCAACGACCCGCTGCCCGGGCGCTGCTCAAGGGGCGTCGACCGCCTGCGTGCCCCGCCGCACTCCTTCGAGGCGACGGCCGTTCGATGGCTTGTTTTCTTAAGTTACGCCGACAGCCACAGCATCCAAAGCAACACCCACCGCACTATGTGGCACTGGATTCCAGAGGGATGACAGGTAGGAGGCGGGAGCGGGAAGCAAAACCCAGGTGTGGGAAACAACTACGGCGACCTGCGGTTGATCGCTGGCATCCCCTCCACTGTCTATGGGACGGCCTGCTGCCTTAGCTCGGACAGTATTCGCGGTAACGCCGGATACACCTTCGCGGGTGGTCCACCTTTCTCCTCCGCAGGGACTGTTACGCGGTCCTCTGTCTGGCCCATACAAAAGAAGCGGACGGTCACGACAAGAGTCGGCCAACAAAAGGGAAGCCAAGCACAAAAGAGTGCGTGTTTTGCCTTGTTTGTCCATTTGAAGACGAACGCTAAAATAATGCTCACGGGAACCACCACGAACGAGAGCCCGAAAAACAGTTCAGTCACCGGGTCTCCATCCGCGCTATCCACGGAGAAAGTCAGCATCATCAAGCTGAACCAGGAACTGGGTATCGCTGCCAGCAACGGGAGTAGCACGTGTTTCCAAGACAGCATGTTGGAGCTCCGTCGTACGCTTAAAAGCGGTGGTTCAAGCATCGGCCTTCATCGAAATGAGACTGAATAGTTTTTTGCGCTGTCCGCAAAAAGAAACCTGTCGGGAACGGGCAGTGACGCGTTCGTTATTTTTGTCCTCTTGGAAACTTCCCGCGCTGCCAAATCTACAGCGCTTGTGAGCGCGCCGTGGAAACGGCGAGTCGTCTCACCGAACGAGTTTAAGCCTGAAGCGAGGGATAATCCGTGTATCCCTCTGGCCCCGGCGTGTAGAAAGTCGCTGGGTCCGCCTCATTGAACGGCGCGCCGGTTTGCAAACGCCGCGGCAGATCGGGATTGGCCAAAAAAGGCACGCCGAAGGCCACGGCATCGGCCCAACCCTCGCTCAGGGCCAGGTTACCCGTTTCCAGAGTGAACCCGCCGTTCGCGATCACTCGCCCCGCGTAATGTGATCTCAGCTCGCGGGGGCCGACCCCCTCGGTTGCGCCGTGCGCGATGTCCTGCGCCGTGACCCGCGTGATGTGGGCATAGGCGAGGTTCAATGGGCTGAGTTTCTCGAGAAGATATCCGAAGGTGTGCAAGGGGTTGGAATCCCGCATGTCGTTGAAAACGCCTCCCGGTGAAAGGCGGATCCCCACCCGGTCGGCTCCCCAGACGTCAGCGACAGCTTTGGTCACCTCAAGTGTCAGGCGCGTCCGGTTTTCGACGCTTCCGCCATAGGAGTCCGTTCGATGATTGGTGCCATCGCGCAAAAACTGGTCGAGCAGGTAGCCGTTGGCGTTGTGTATTTCCACGCCATCAAAGCCCGCTGCCTTGGCGGCACTCGCTCCATGGGCGTATTCCTCGATGATCGCGGGGAGCTCGCCTAACTCCAGCGCCCGTGGCGTCACGTAATCCGCCATCTCGGTCCCGGTGAAAACCTGACCTCTCGGTTTGATCGCCGACGGGGCCACCGGCACGGCGCCCTCGGGCTGAAACGCGGGGTGGGAAATTCGGCCCACGTGCCAGAGTTGGAGAAAAATCAGGCCGCCAACCGCGTGTACCGCCTCCGTCACCTTGCGCCAACCCGCCACGTGGGCATCGTTGAAAATCCCCGGCGTGTTCGGATAACCGAACCCGCGTGGGGAAACGGAGGTCGCCTCGGCGATCAGAAGCCCGCCGGAGGACCGCTGCCTGTAGTATTCGGCATTGAGTTCTCCGGGTACATTACCCGGCAACGCACGGCACCGCGTCAGGGGGGCAAGATAAACCCGGTTGGGAGTCTGAACGGCGCCGAGTTGAAGGGGAGTAAACAGGTCAGGGATCATCGTAAGTCAGGCTAGTTCGGCGCGCCCATGGAACGCACACACAAACGTTCCGAGCATACTTTAAGAAAGCACCGGACCGGAAAAAGTTGCTGGGGCTGAACAATAAAGGCGGGAAGCCCCCTTCGGCCCTTCGGCCCTTCGCCCCCTTCGCCCCCTTCGCCCCCTTCGCCCCCTTCGCCCCCTTCGCCCCCTTCGCCCCCTCGTGCACCGAAACCGCCTTTCCCCGCGGCCCGCTCCTTCCTGCGGGGAGCAAAAGAAAGTGATCGCCGCATGCGTCCGAAAAACGTGTGTGCCAGATCTCGGACAACTTCCGCAGGACGCTTGCTCCACCCCCGGATGGCACCCGGCATTTTAGCGAAGTGCGCTTTATCAGCGGTCAGCACCTGCAAAGAAACGTTTTCCACAGCTGCTAACAGCGGTCTTTGTATGCGTCATTTCCTGCCTTCACGCCGCTGGCTGTGTCTGCTCGTGACACAGTGTTCGCGCCCACGGGTGAACTGAATGAACTGCAGTCCAAAATCGAGGAGATCCGGGGGGACCGCCAAAGAACCCGGGACATGTCGCATGTCCGCAGCCTCATTGAAGATGGCACGATCCGGTCCCACACCCGGGGCACTGCCGGTTGGGGGGATAAGGGTTGGGGGGAAACCCCGCTCGCGGGCCCGTAAAGAGGGGCTCCGGAAGCCGGCCTACTGTTCGATTTCTGCTAGAAGCTTCATCAAAAACTCGCGTTTCTTCCGCGCAAGCTCCTCCGCCTCAGTCGGCTTTTTGGGATCTGGATTCGGCAGCCTCCGATAGTCGTCAGCCTCACCGCGGGTGCGCAGCGCCCACTGCGGATCAGCCTTGGCCTTTGCGAGAGCCTTGGCCTCGAGCGGGGCGGGTTCCTTTTCGAGGCTGGCGGAGGCGGTTCCAACGATGCCCTTTAGGGCGGCGACGCTGGAAACCTCGGGATTGGGCGCAGCCGGCCCGTCGATCAAGCGCAACGCCCAACGGATTCCCGCCACCACGTGTTTCTGATAGGCGTCTTCGGTCCAGGTGGAGGCGTTGTGCCCGAGGTTAGTGTAAAACAGCCGGCCCGTTCCCACCTCGCGCACCCATGCCACCGGCACATGATAGGGAGCCTTGGGCGAGGACTGCACCGTGTCGAGGCTCAGCAGCACGCGCACCGCCTCGGGGTTAAAGTTGTTGTACTGATAAATCTCGTCCTTCCACTGGAAGCTGGCGGGAAACATCGTCACCGTCGGATGTGCAGTCTCGTGGTTCACGAAAAAATGCGTACCTCCCCCGCCCCAAGGATGGCCGGCGAAGGCGCCGTTCACCAATTCGGAATAGGCGGGCATCGCCTTGAGTGTGTCAGTGGCGGCGTGCATGCCCACGAAGGCCTTCCCCCCCTTCACCCAATTGCGAAAGGCTTCGCCATCCGGGAGGGGCAGTTCGCCGGTGGTGTTGCAGAAGACCACTCCGTCGTAGGGCTTGAGCCCGGCCTCGCTGAATTTTTCGGCGAACAGGCCCTTCACCTTGGCGGACCACGTGGCCTCTTCGGTCCGGGCCTTGTCTTGCGCTTCCTTGTGCGCCTGCTGGGCGGCGGCCCATTCGGCATCGGTCATTTTTGGGCCTCGCTCGGGCGCCTTCCCCACTCCCGGGCGCGGTCCGGGCTGACTCAAGAAGTCAAAGCTGAATTCGCCCGCGCTTTTATCAGCCAGTTGCGGAAGCACCTTTTCGGCCTCGTCGATTGCGGGACCGTGCCGGAAGCCGGTGGTGATGGTGACCACGAGCAGTTTCTTCGGGGCAGCCGACGCGGGAAGCACCATAACGCCAAGCATCAGTGCAGAGCCGACCAAAGTGAGAGCGGGGAGTTTCACGGGGATGGGAGAGTAGGAGGGGGGTGGGGAATTTTAGTGATGGAAGCCAAAAGCGTGGCCCATTCTGACGACGCCACGCGGCGATCCATACTAGCTGCGGTCCGCACCGAGAAGACCATCCAAAAACAACACGCACCGCTGTCACCGCAACACTGTTGACCGCCGCTACCTCACTCGCTTTCCCTCAATTGATGCGTTTGCGCTCCCGCCGGAGGCGAGCCGCCAAACAACGTCGCCGCGTCCGCTGCCCCCGGGTGCAACCTGTGTCATCGTCTTATGGGCGCAAAAAAAAGAGCCCTCACCGCAAAATCGGCACCCGAAACACAGGGGTTGGATCACATACCGAAAGCTGCTGTGCTCGTCGCGTCACTGCCCCGAAACCATCAACCACCCCCATGAGCCCCAAATCCGCCCCCGTCGCCTTATTTTTGCTCAGCCTCACCGCCTTTGAATCGAAAGCGGAGGTTGTTCTGCCCAAGGTTTTTGCATCCCACATGGTGCTGCAGCGAGAAATTCCGGTACCCGTCTGGGGCACGGCGGCGCCCGGGGAAACCTTCACGGTGAACTTCCGCAACCAGTCCAAGCCGGTTCAAGCAGATCCGGAAGGAAAGTGGCGGGTGGTGCTCGACCCGTTGGCTGCGGGCGGGCCCGATGTACTTAAAGTCGGGGGGAAAGTTTTGGAAGACGTTCTGGTGGGAGAGGTGTGGGTGGGATCGGGCCAGTCCAACATGGCGATGTATACCAGTCAGTACGTCGCCGGGGACGCACCTCTGGCGGAGCGGGCCGCCGCGACCTACCCGCAGCTGCGTCTGCTGCCCAGTGGAGGCGGCGCCGTCTGGCAGGAGGCCAACCCCGGAAACAACGCGCAGTTTTCGGCCCTGCTTTTTGCATTCGGCCAAAACCTGCAGGCGCGGCTTGGGGTTCCCGTAGGGCTCATCGTCGGCGCCGTGGGCGGGACACCCTCCGGCTTCTGGCTTTCCGAGGATATGTATCGGACAGATGCCGCCTGCCAAGAGATGGTGCGAAAGGTCGCACCCACTTACGACTACGACGGACTCAAGCGGAAATACGATGAGGAAAAGGCGAAGTGGGACGTGGCGATGACGGAATGGAAGCGCGCGGAGGCGGAGGCGAAGGCCGCCGGAAACACTCCGCCCAGACCGCCCGCCGCCCCGCGCAGCATCGGCAAGGCCGGTGAGGCCAACAGCGGAAAAATCGGTTCGCTTTTTGAGACATTTATCCGCCCTTATGTGGGCTTCGCCATCCGGGGAGTGCTCTGGGATCAGGGCGAAAGCAAAACCAACATCGCC
>JBILKV010000362.1:0-2610 GCA_044376515.1 Chthoniobacteraceae bacterium
ACACTCAGCTGCCCGGTCCAATCCGAAAGCGTGGCTTCCTCATGGGGCGCCCGGGGCGGAAAAACTCCGGTTGTCATTGAGAGTTGGTATCAAACCCGGACGGGGGCTTCGTTCTGTTGGCTGGTCAGAGAGAACCGTGGCTCGGGAGAGACGAAGCAAGGCAGCGTGCTGCGGGAGACACGCGGCCCGCTTATTCGCGCAGGGAGCGCATGTAGAGGATGATGGAATCGATCTGGTCCTCGGTCAGGACTCCCTTGTAACTGGCCATGCCGGGTTGGTAGCCGGTGACGATCTTCTTCTCCGGCTCAAGGATCGAGGTCCGGATGTAGAACTCATTGGCGGACTCGACCGAGCCGTCGGTAAAAATGCGGTCCTTGCCGAAAAGCCCCTTCCAGGTGGGACCGGTTTTTCCCTCGGTACTCCCGTCTGTTGAGTGGCAGGCGATGCAGCCCATGCTGAGGCTCAGTTCCTGACCTCGCTGTTTGGTCGGGGGTTCCGCCTTTGAAACCCGCATCACGGGGACGCTTTTGGAAAGATCAACCTCGGCGAACCCCGCGGCCTCCAGATCGGCGTGGTGTGGTTGGTGGATGGTAAAATACACCTTGCCCCCGGCCTTTTCTCCACCTTCAAACCGGAAGGAATGGGCAACCTCTAACTGCATCACCGGTGCAAGTCCGGGCAGGTGGACGAAGACTGTTTTGCGGTCGTTGGAAAGCAGCACCTGGCCGATGGGCGCCGGATCGAGGCCGGGGGCCCCGGCGCTGTTGAAACGGCCGCTCCCGTATTCTTTGGAGCGTCGGTACTTCCATGTCGCGGCCAGAATGCTCTCCTGTCCCACGGAGTCCGGATCGAGGGGGGCGGCGAAGGAAATCAGCACGCCGTCGCTGCACGATCTGGCGTCGACGGGGGCGGTGACCGGCTTGCCGCTGAGACGGATCCTGGCGAGGCCCCAGTTTTTTGAGGTCCGCGAGTCGTAGATCTGGAATCCGCAGGCGAAGAGGGACCGGTCGGAGGGGTGCATCCTGGCGTGAAGCAGAGGGATCTCGGTTTTAAGCCCCAGGGGAATGACGGCACCTTGGGGAACGGGCGCGTCGAGGTCTGGGCAAACGAGCAGCGGCGTCCCGTTTCCGTAGGAGAGGTGGAGCAGTTTGCCGGAGAAGGGCCCCATTTCGCGGCCGCGCACCCAGAGTTGGGACGCGCTGGAGTTGTCCTCGTGATGGGGAATCCAGACCAGGGGGGGCGTGAGCTGCGCGGGGTGCGGGTCGCCAAAACCAAAGTCGGCTCCGGGTTTGACCAGATAACAGACCGAGGAGGGGATGAAGTTACCCTGCTGGTCCGTGGAGGTGAGCAGACCTGAATCCGGATTGAGCGTCAGGTAGGGTTCGCGCGCGCGCCGGGAGATGATTTGTGACTGTCTTCCGTCGGCGCTGATTTGGGTGATCGCTCCCGCAAACGGGGTGCCCATCCCAATGCCGCCCTGTGACACAAAGGTGGTGCCATCGGGCGCCACCGCCATGTCCAGAGGGAAAGCGCGGCTGCTGGAGCTCTGGACCCACGCGTCCGAAAAGTTTTCGTACCAATCCGCCTCGCCGTTTCCATCCGTGTCATGGAGGCGCACGAGGCCGTTGCGCGTATGGAGTTGGAGGCTGCCGTCGACGGCTGCGATCGAGAGGGGTTCGCTGAGACCGGATGCGAACCGTTCCCACGACACGGCTTGGAGTTCAGCGGTGCCGAGTCCCTTGACGATCCAGACATCTCCGTCGTAGGTGGCGACGGCCGCTTGGTCGGCATTCAGGAAGGCGATGTCCGCCGGCCGGACCCTGCGCTTCCACGGATTTGCCACGGGGAGGGGAATCGTGTCGGAAACCAGTCCGCTGCGTTCGGCTGTCGCGAGTTGGGCGGTGGTTTGGAGGATGTCAGGCCATCGGCGCCGGGCAGGCCGCCGGGGCTGGGGGGAGGGGAGCGGCGCGGTGGCACCCGCCTCGGCTGCCTGCGCACCAGTGTGGTAGGAGAAGACAATGTCCGCGGGCTTGGCCGACGGCGCGATCCTGACCTGCAGCGTGGATTTGGTGGTCTGGAAATCAGCCCCGGGTGAGCGGATTAACACGCTCAACAAGCCTGAGCGCGCGAGGGGGATGCCTGGCTCAATCTGCCAGGGGGTGGTTTCCTCCTTCGCCAGCGAGAGGTAGACAGGGTCGGTGTGTTGGCTGACTTCAATATGCCGGAGCAGGCTGTCTTTGTCGGAATCAAACCATTCCCTGATCGTCGTGCTGCCGATGCTGTACCGGAGCACCGCTCTGCCCTCCTGCAACTCGACGCCCTCAAAGCGGCCGAGTGTTCCGGGGAGGGCTCCGCGGCCGTACTCCCGAGGGGAGCTACCGGGCCGAGGATCGGCATGGAGTTCTGTTTCACGGGTGGAGGCTCCGGGCCCCGGCGGAGCCATGTGAAGCGGGGTTTGGGCGGGTGCGGGAAGATCGTTTCCCGCCTTGCGATGGGGCTCCGCGTAGGACACCTGCGACATGGAGGCCAGTTTGAGCGGCGCGCCGCCCTCGGGTGTCCGCCAGATGGCGGCAACGCGCAACAGCTCCTGATCAAAAAGCACGCAGAACC
>JBILKV010000363.1:0-2608 GCA_044376515.1 Chthoniobacteraceae bacterium
TGCGGCGGTTCCTGCCCGATTTTAGTTTCCGGCTGTTGCAGTTGGTGGAGTTGCCGTTCGAGGAAATCGCGGGCACGGCGGACGGAAGGCTGGCACTGCGTGCGCTCAAGGCGCAGTCGGTGGGGGAACTGCTTGGGGACCCTGTCTGGGAACCGTCGCTTTTGCGGGTGGCGTCTGCCGGGGTGCTGGACTACCTGATCCGCTATGTGTGGAACCAAGACGTTGACAAGGAGGCGTTCTCGTTGAGATTGAGGGAGCTGCCGAGAACGGACTTAAGCCCAGAGACTATGACACTCGCACAAAGAATTAGACAAGAAGGCCGTGAGGAAGGTCGTGAAGAGGGTCGTGAAGAGGGAATGCGGCAGGCGATCCGGAGTCTTTTGGAAGTCAGGTTCCAGATTGTGCCCGCGGGTTTGATTGAGGAGTTGGGCCTCGTCAGGGAAATGGATAGGCTCGAAGCGCTCCACCGGCACGCAATCCGCTGCGCCAGCCTCGAAGAGTTCGCTACCGGGCTTTGAGCACGCTGCAACGCTTTGTCTGTTGGACTAGGGCGGGCTCCCTCCCCACTGAAGCGGGGGCGACCTGTCACACCCAGGGTTCGCGTCGTTCCAGAGTCTCTTTGTTCGTAGAACAGTGCCGCAAGCATTGCCTGTCCCCGTTCCCTGACGCCGGGAGCTTGGGCTGCAGCGCAGGTGCGGCCGATTGCCGTGGCAGGCGTAGACGGCGAAAGAAAATCCGCTGACGTCAAGGGGGGCTCCTCCACCCCTGTTGAATTTACAGAAAAAAGTTGCGTGGCCTTTGAAAAACTGCTTGTCCCCGTTCCCACTCCGCGCATCGGTGCGGGAGAGATGGTCCTAGAGCACCGCGATAAATTCTTCTGCCGAAACGCCAGCTTGTCTGATGATTCCGGCTAGAGTGCCAATTTTGATTTCACGATGATTGGGGACGATGCACCCCTGTGATCCCCGACGCATCACGATGTGGCTCCCTTTCTGGCGGATCACTTCGAATCCAAGTTCCTGAAGGGCTCGCACAGCTTCAGTTCCAGAGACGTGCGGAAGTTTAGGCATGAGTGCAAACCTCAAAAGTGGTCAAGAGCGGTTGCCCACGATGGGTTAGCGGAAATTCTTCCAGATAGAGCTCAGTGGCTTGTTGGAGATTTGCAATTGCCTCGGGTACAGACTCGCCTTGGGTTGTAGTGCCTGTTTCAGGATTAAAGGCGACGAAGCCGCCTTCTTCAGCAGGAGTCAGAACAGCTGTGAGTGTCATGTGGGTAGTGTCGAGGCGAGTTGGATCTTGTCAAGAAAGCCGGAGGAGCCTGAAAAATTGCCAGTCCCCGTTTCTTTGCGAAGGCGTTCAACCAATTCCGCGTCGGAGGGCAGTAGATCGGAGGTGGGCCTTCGGGGCACGCGCAGGAGGATATGGAAGTGATTGGACCTCACGCAAAAGGTGATTTGGACCCCGCAGTAGGTTTCGTAACCGCGCATCAGTCTGACAAACGTCTCCTTTTGAGGGGCATCGAGAACAAAACGACGATCAACGATACGGGAAATACAGTGAGAGTACGATGCATCAGCATCCGGTTGCAGATCGGGATCTGTGGGCTCGATAAGCGCTGAGGAAAACGGAGGGTGCCTCGCCAGGTCCGCAGCGGCCCGCTTCCGAAGTTGGTGCTTCAGCCCGCAGTATTCACCATTTTCGCCGTTCTGGAAAATTGCCTGTCCCTTGCGGTTCGTTCGCGAAACCGGCGGCTTTGAGGAAGCTTGGGAGCTGCTTCTGGATGGGGCTGGTGGCAGAGAAAGCGAGCCAAGGTTGGAGGTGGCAGAGAGGCGTGCCGCATATTTCGAATTGCAGCTGTGCGAGTGGTTGTCCAAGTTGACTGTCAGCCGATCATGGCGGCTGCAGAGTTCCGCAGCAGGGTACGGCGATATGTTAGGCGTCCCCGCGTCACTCACTATGAAATCCCTCCCCATCATTGCCGCATTCGCTTCTTTCGCGTTTCTGCTCCCGGCTTTTGCAGAGCAACCGCTCGATGCAACAACTTTTGCGCGGCAAATCGTCTCCAATCATGGCGGAGCCGACAAGCTCCTGCGTATTGTAAAGTTCTCCGAGACGTATCATCTGGGCGGCGACCTGACAAAGAAGGGCACGGACAGAACCTCAATTATTCAACCGCCGAACCTTTGGTATGTCGGCAAGACTGAGAGGGTTTCCAAAAGCGGAAAAGGTTCAGTCTGTCAGGATATATGGATGTGGACGCTGGCTCCACTTACCGACCCGAACACTAAACTTCAAATTGTCCCGGATATCGCAGTCGAGGGAAAGCCGGCACACGGCCTCAAGGTGAGTGGCACGATAGAACCCTCAATCACCGCTTTCTTTGATGCTAGCACTCAAGATTTGGTACGCATTGACTGGCGCGGGCAGATTTTCACGTTTTCCGACCCCGTCGAAGTGGATGGAACCAGAGTTCCCTCGAAGTGTGTTTTGCTAGGCAAGGATGGCAAGGAGCGCATGCGGACAGAACTACGCAGCATTGAGCGGCTCCAGAACTTGCCAGCCGATCTACCGAAGCCCGAATAGTAGCCGGGGCCGGCTGACTTTCCTG
>JBILKV010000181.1:0-8577 GCA_044376515.1 Chthoniobacteraceae bacterium
TTTCGGGAAAGTACGTTGCAGTGCACCCGCGTGGAATGGAATACGGAACCACGAGAAAGCGGCGGGCCACCCGCGAAACACCTCCCTGCCGGTTGTGCAGGTCCACGACGTCGCCTGATTTGAGTCCCTCGGCCGCGGCGTCCTCCGCATGGATGAACAGCACGCGTCTCTCGTTGAGAACGCCCCGGTAGCGGTCGTCGAGGCCGTAGATCGTGGTGTTGAACTGGTCGTGACTACGGATGGTCATCATCAGGTATTCACCCGCGGCGATTTTCGGATAGGTGAGGGGCGCGCCTTGGAAATGCGCTTTTTGGCTTGGCGTCTCAAAACGCCCTTCCCGGTTGGGGTTGGGCAGATAAAAGCCCCCCGGGATACGGACCCGTGCGTTGTACTTGGAAAAGCCGGGAATGGTTTTTTCGATGGCGTCGCGGATGTGGTCGTAGTGGGAGGAGAGGTGTCCCCAAGGCACCATGCTGCGCGCCCCGAGCGTGGCCACGGCCATGTGCGCCACGATGGTCACCTCACTTCGCAGCGCATCCGAAACCGGAGGGAGGCCTCCGCGAGAGGACTGCACGACCCCCATGGAGTTTTCGCAGCTCACGAACTGCCGCTCCCCGTGGAGAATGTCCAGATCGCTCCGGCCCAACGTGGGCAGGATGAGCGCCTCCTTGCCGTGTACCAGATGGCTGCGGTTGAGCTTGGTGGAGACCTGCACGGTCAGAGCGCAACGGCGCAGGGCCTCCGCCGTGAAACGGGTGTCCGGCGTCGCCGACAAAAAGTTGCCCCCCATCGCGATGAACACCTTGGCGAGGCCCGCGTGCATTGCCTTGATGCAGTCGACCACGTCGAGGCCGTGCCTGCGCGGCGGTTCGAAGCCGAAGGAATCGCGCAACCTGTCGAGGAAGCGTTCGGGGGGCTTTTCGTAAATGCCCATCGTCCTGTCGCCCTGCACGTTGCTGTGGCCGCGTACAGGACAGGTTCCGGCCCCGGGCCTGCCGATGCTGCCCTTGAGCAGGAGCAGGTTGACCACCTCCTGAATGGTGGCGACGGCGTTGCGTTGTTGGGTCAGTCCCATCGCCCAGCACGCGATGATGCGCCGCTTGTGGCGCAACAGGTCGGCCAGGGCGTGCAGTTGTTCCATCGGAAGGCCGCACCCCTCGAGGATGTCCTCAAACGGCGTTGCGTCCAGCGAGGCTTCCAGCGCCGCGTAACCCTCGGTGTGGTCGCGGATGAAGTCCCGGTCGAACACCGTTCCCGGGCTTTTGCGTTCCTCCTCGAGCAGGAGCTTCATCACGCCCTTGAGCAGGGCCATGTCCCCGTTAATGCGCACCTGCAGGAAGAGGTCGGTGAGCGGGGTTTTGATTCCAAGCATGCCCCTTACCCGCTGGGGGTTCAAGAACCCGAGAAGGCCGGCCTCCGGCATGGGGTTGATGGACACGATCGTGCAGCCTTTGGCCTTTGCCTTCTCAAGGGCGGTCAGCATCCGCGGATGGTTGGTGCCCGGATTTTGGCCGAGAATGAGAATCACCTCCGCCTTTGAAAAATCGTCCAGCGTCACGGAGCCCTTGCCGAGCCCGAGCGAATCACCGAGGGCGACGCCGCTGGACTCATGGCACATGTTGGAGCAGTCGGGCAGGTTGTTGGTGCCGAACTCCCGCACGAAAAGCTGGTAGAGAAACGCCGCCTCATTGCTGGTGCGGCCGGAAGTGTAGAACACCGCCTCATCCGGGGAGGCGAGCGCGTTGAGGTGCCTGCCAATGAGCGCGAAGGCATCGTCCCAGCTGATGGGCTGGTAGTGTGTGGCACCCGCAGGAAGGTGCATGGGCTGGCCGAGCCTCCCCTTTTTGCCGATCCGGTAGTCGTCCTCCTCTGCGAGTTCAGCCACGGAGTGGCGCGCGAAAAAGGCGGTGTCCAACACCTTGGTGGTGGCCTCCTCGGCGACGGCCTTGGCCCCGTTTTCGCAGTACTCGGCTCCCATGGAGCGTTCGTCGTCGGGATCGGGCCACGCGCAACCGGGGCAGTCGTAGCCCTCCATCTGATTGAGTTGCAGCAGGGCTTTGACACCGCGCGCCGGGTCCATTTCCCCAAACACATGGCGCACGCTACTCAAGACAGCTGGCATCCCGGCCGCAACGGTCTTGGGTTTCTCCAGCCGGATGCCCGTGAACTGTTCCGGGTTCTCCGCGTTCGGCACGGGAACCAAGGAGTCGACGGGTGGGACGGGGAGGGAGGGCTCGGCGGCTTTGTTCATTGGGGAACGGCGGAAAAGGGGGGCTGCGGAAGAGGAGACCCGCCAGACGGTATCTAGCTTTGCTGTGTTCGAATGCGTTCGGGGTGGGAGTAGACGTTGAAACGGGACAAACGGAGGAAACCTACCAAAGTGATGCCGCATGCGCGCGCACATTCCACTGCGAGGCTCGAAGGCGCGCCCACGGCACACACGATGCGTACCCCCGCGATGGCGGCCTTTTGGATCAGCTCGAAGCTGGCCCGGCCGCTGAGCAACAGGATGCACCTTTCCAAAGGGAGCCAGCCCTCCGCGAGCGCGAGGCCGACAAGCTTGTCCATGGCGTTGTGGCGGCCTACGTCCTCCCTCGCTCCCAGCAGTCCACCCTCAACATCGAAGAGCGCTGCGGCGTGGATGCCGCCTGTGGCAACGAAGACCCGCTGGGAAGAGCCGAGGCGCTCGGGCAGGTTCAGGAGAAGATCCCCCGGAACCAAGGGGACCAAAGGCGCCTCCGCCGCGGGTGAAGCCGATCGAAGGCGGACTTGTTCGATGCTGGTTTTGCCGCAGACCCCACAGCTGGAGCTGATGAAGGAATGCCGTTCGAAGATCCCGGGCGCAGGGACCACCCCGGACGCGAGTTCGACTTTGACCAGGTTGCCGCGGTCCGCCTCATTCTCCGGGCTCAGGCAGTGGCGGATGGAGGCTACCTCGGTGAGGCTGCGGATGACGCTTTCGCAGAACAGAAAGCCTCCCACCAGTTCCAGGTCGTTGCCCGGGGTGCGCATGGTGACCGCCAGTTCGCGCTGAACCCGGCCGTGGGCGGTTGCGTAGCCAAGTTGGATCCCCAGCGGTTCCTCGGTCGCCACAAAGTCGGCCTCGCGCACGGTCCCCGAAGGACTGAACCGATGAACTTCCACATGGGTCACAGGGGCGTTGTGCACGAGGCCGGCGCAGGGTTTTGGGGGAGTTTCTTGCCGGGCGAGGGGGCCCGGCAGACGCGCAGTCGGGACGCGCCGGTGTGAGGCGCGACGCCCGCCGTTTAGGGGATGAGCTTTCGCACGGCGAGCCATTCGGCCATCCGTTTGGGCCAGTCGGTGGGGCAGGGGACATCCGCAGGCCGCAGGCCGAACCCGTGGCCGCCCTGGGTGTAGATATGCGCCTCAATCGGAACGCCCTGCGCCTGACACTGCAGCAACAACAAGAGGCTCCCTTCCACCTTGGCGCCGCGGTCGTCGGCAGCGTGGCCGATGAACACCGGCGGCATCGTCTTGTCCACGCGGATGTCGCCGCGCAGTTTTGTCGCGTCCGCGGCGTCCAACAGTTTCCATGGGTAGACGAGCACCAGAAAATCGGGCCGGCAGGAAACGCTGTCCACGGCGGGGAGTTTGGCTTCGTAGCTCCGGGCGGCGTGGTTGCTTGTGGCGATCACCGACACCTGGCCACCGGCACTGATCCCCAGCAGCCCGATCCGGTCGGGCTTCAAGCCGAACTCCGCGGCGCGTGAGCGGATCAGGGAAATGCTCCGCTGCGCGTCCATGACCGGTCCCAACTGCGGGTCAGGTTTGCCGGCGGGAGAGGTGCGGTATTTGAGTACGAACGCGGAAACACCCAGCGCATTGAGGTTTTCCGCCACCTCGCTGCCCTCCAAATCCGGGACGATTCTCCCGAACCCGCCCCCCGGGCAGATCACCACGGCCGCCCCACTGGCTTTGTCCTTTGGGGCGGGGAAATAGAGCAGGGTCGGATCGGTCACGCCCTCCACGCGCGTAACCACCTTGGAATTGGGAGGCAGCGGCAGGACGCGTTCAGGCGCCGTGTCGTTGACGGGTCCCTGAACCCCGTCGGGCCAGACCTTGATGACCTGTGCGGGTTCTGCGGCGCAGAGGGTGTCTGATGAACCGGGCTGGAAGCAGAGCAGAGCGGCAAGGGTGCAGCTGAGGAGGGGAAGGCGCATGGAGAGGAGTGGCTTGGGGGGGGCGTTGCGTGGGTGCCAAAAGTCCCGCGGCATTGGTGATGCGGCGGGACTTGGCGGGTGCGGTTGGCGGGGGCCGTTTATTTGCCGGGACCGCGTCCCGGGAAGGTCAGTTCGGCGATGCCTGATTTGTCGAGCTCCCCGAGGCCGGCCGCGACCATGCGGTCGTATTGGGCCTTGGTGGCAGCTGCCAGTGGAAGGTTGAGACCCGCCTCCTGCCCTAATTGAAGCGCAATCCCGCTGTCCTTGGCGGCATGGGAGCCGCTGAAGAAGCAGGAGTGGTCGCGGTTCTGCATGTCTTCGCCGTCGGTCACGAGCACGCGCGAGTTAGCGCCGGTCTGGGAGAAGATTTCGCGGATCATGCCGAGGTCCAACCCGAGGGCGGACGCGAGGCCGAGACCCTCGGCAAGGCCGGCGGTGTTGATGTTCATGACCATGTTGACCAACGCCTTCACCTTGGCCGCCTCGCCGGTGTGCCCGACGAAACGCATGTTGGTGCTCAGCTTTTCAAGGATCGGCTTGACCGATTCGTAGACCGATTCCTTGCCACCGAGCATGAGGTAGAGGGAGCCTTCGCGTGCCTGAGTGATGCTGCTGGCCATGCAGCCTTCCAGCGAGTGGCCGCCGGCTTTTTCAACGGCAGCCTCGACCGCAAGGTGGACAGCCGGGGACAGGGTGGCGCAGTTGATAAAGGTGCGTCCGGAGGCGTTGGCGAGCAGACTGTCGCCCTGTGCCGCAAAGATGGAACGCATCGCCGCGTCGTCGGTGACCACGGTGATGATCACATCCGCGGCCGCGCTCACTCCGGCCAGAGTCTGGCTCGAGACCGCTCCGAGTTCAGATGCCAGCGAGGCGCTGATATCGTGGTTGATGTCGTAAACGGCGGCGATGGTGTAACCGCAGTCTTTGAGGCGACGCGCCATGTTGGCGCCCATGCGGCCGAGGCCGACGAAACCGATTTTTGATGCCATAGGATTGTTTGGGTTTGGATGTGTGCGTGGGGGATGTGCCTCCGCGGACTGCGGTTAAGCACTGAAGAAGGGATTGTGCACCTTTTCCTCGCCGACCGTTGTCAGCGGGCCGTGGCCCGGGCAGAGGACGGTGTTGTCCGGGAGGGAGAGGATGGCGCTTTTGTTCGTTCGCAGCGCGTCGGCGTAGGAGACGCCCCCGCCGCCCATGGAGCCCGCGAAGACCGCGTCACCGACGACCGCCACGGGCCGTTCGAGGCCGCGGACGACGTAGGTGATGCCGCCCTGCGAATGGCCCCAGGTCGAACGCGCCTCGATCGAAAGCGCTCCACAGGCGAAGGAATGTCCGGGCGAGATGGGCTCGGCTCCGGAGGTCGGTTCGCGGTCGCTGGTAAAGGCGGGCGCGCCGGTGGCCTTGTGGAGTTTGGGCAGGTCTTGAATGTGGTCCGCGTGGGTGTGGGTAAGCAGGATAAGCTTCAGGGAGAGCTTTTCCTTTTCAATGAAGGCCAGCATGGCGGAACAGTCCGCGCCCGTGTCGAAGGCGACGGCTGCGGCACTGCTCTTGTCGTAGACCAGATAGCTGTTGACCGTCATGTCATCGAAGACGGTGTTGAAGCAGGCCAGTCCGGACACGGCGAGCGGTTGCGGCTTCCAAGATTCCAGACCCGCGGCCACCAAGGCCTCCGCACCCAGTCCCAGAACAGGCGCCACGGCGCGGGCTGCGGCTGCGTCGAAATGGCCTTCGCCCAGTGCGCTCACGGCGGATTCGGTAAGGCCCGTGCGGGCAGCGACGTCCGCTGCGGAGAGTTTGAGGCCGCGCATCGACTTGCCAACGATGTCGGCGAATTTGTCTTCAAGGGGAATGAGGTCTGCCATGGTGGGAGAGGGTCGGTGAGAGAAAGGGGCTTCGTGGAGGGAACGGGGGTTGGGCGGAAAGAAAGGGCGCAGCCCCTTTGAGGAAGGCTGCGCCCGGTCGGATACAAGAAGCTCTAGCTGAGCACTTCCTTGTGGAAGCTCGCCCAGTCGTCGAGGTTATTGAGGTCCACAGCGCCGGGGTTGACCGAGCCGTCGTCCGAAAGGCCGGCTGCGCTCAGGATGGCGTGGCGGGTGCCGTCGTCATGGATGTAGCCGAGGATGGCCGCGTTGTTCTTGTAGATGGTGGCTTTGTCCAGCTTCACGCCGGGCTGGTGCTTGATCCAGTCCTCAAACTGGGTGTAGCTGGGCTTGTGGGACTTGATGTATTCGCGCACCGCGGACTCGCTCAGATGGAGGGCGGCCAGAACCATCGAGTCATAGCCTTTGCCAATTCCGGGATAGTCGCTGTGCAGCTTGCCCACTGCTTCGAGGGAGGCTTTTTGCCAGAGGCGGGGGAGGTGCAGCACGCCCAGAGGGCCTGCAGTGCCGGAACTGATCAGGGGAATGTAATTGCTCATCGTAGAGGGTCTTTAGGGATCTAGTGTTTGCTTGTCGTGCGTCCGGGGGGAGGCGGCAACCGCCACCGCCGTCTCGGGCGCACCCTGCTTGTTGCCAAGGCATGGCCCCGCCACAATCAAATTCTGCGTTTTGTCTTTTTTCGCTTTTCAACCCCCGCCCCCGGCGGCGAACTCTGCCTCGAAATGAAATCCAACCATCTGTTCCCCCATCGCCTAGACCGCCGCGACTTTTTGAAGATGGCCGTCTCTGCCTCCGCCGCGGCGACCGTGTCTGCGCTCGCTCCCTTTGGCCGAGCAGAAGGGGCGGTCCCCGCCAAGATCGGGACCGGCAAGTGGACCTACACGCTGGATCCGGCTTGGGGCCAGCTTCCGGGCGACATGAAGTTCGGCCTCGGCTGCGGGATCGTGGTCGACGGCAAAGACAGGGTGTACGTCACCTCTCGGTCCGCGAACCCTTGCGTCGCAATCTACGGCGCCGACGGAAAGCTGGAGGAGACGTGGAGCAATGATTTCGCCCAGAACATCGGACTGGCGGGCGCCTCCGATGTCGCCGCGACCGCCCACGGCATCTATTGGAGCAAGGAGGGCGGCGCGGAGTACCTCTATTTCACCGAGAACTCCGGCAAGGACAAGGACGGCAAGGCCATCGGCAAGCGGGTCTACAAAACCGACCTGAAGGGTAAGGTCCTCTACACCATCGGAAACGTCGAGAGCGAGGACGCCACCCACCAGAAGTTCGACTGGACCAACCCGACCGACGTGGCCATCGCGCCCAACGGGGACATCTACGTGGTGGACGGCTACGGCAGCCAGCGGGTGAGCCGCTTTGACTCCAAGTTCAAGCACATCAAAACCATCGGAGGACGCGGCAAGGACAACGCCACGTTCAACACCTGTCACGGCGTCTGGGTCAGCACCCTGGGCAGCGAACCGGAGGTTTACATCGCCGACCGAGCGAATGCCCGGTTGCAGGTCTTCAGCCTGGACCTCGAATACAAACGCACGATCGCCGGGGATTTTGTCCGCAACCCCTGCTGCTTCTACCAGCATGCGGGTCATTTGTACGTTCCTGATATCGCGTCGATGGTGACGGTTCTCGACCCGAAGGACCAACCGGTCGCCGTGTTGGGCGACGGAAAGGGCGTCAAGGCCGACCCGGGTCCAGAGTTTGCCGACAAGTTTTTCCGGCCCCACGCTCTCTGCCTCGATTCCAAGGGCGCGCTTTACGTGCTGGAGTGGGTGGGCTGGGGGCGGGTGCGCAAGTTCAACCACACCCCAGCGTAACCCACCCCGGTGTAACAACCGCGCGTCTCAGGGAGGTTTGTTTCCGGGGAGGGGTCGGTCTAAAGCAAGGCGGCGGCGTGGGCGCTGGCCGCCTTTGCAAGGCCCTCGAGATTGTACCCGCCCTCGAGCACACTGACCACGCGGCCCTTGCCGGATTCTCCGGCGACGGAGCGCAGCATTCGGGTGAGGTCTGCGAAGTCCTCGTCCCTGAGCCGAAAGCGGCCCAGCGGATCGTTTTCGCGCGAATCAAACCCAGCGCTGACCAGTACCAGTTCCGGACGAAAATGCTCCATGGCGGGGAGCAGTTTCTGCTCGAAACAGTCGAAGATGTCGCTGCGTCCGCTGCCCGCCGGGAGAGGGCAGTTGAGCGTCGTGCCCTTCCCTGCTCCCGTGCCGGTTTCACTCGCGGCGCCCGTGCCGGGGTACCAGGGAGACTGGTGGGTGCTGAAGAAAAACACGGTGGGGTCGGCGTAGAAGATGTCCTGGGTTCCGTTGCCGTGGTGGACGTCCCAGTCGACGATGAGGACGCGAGCGATCCCCAGCCTTTCGCGGGCGTGACGCGCCGCGATGGCAACGCTGTTGAGGACGCAAAACCCCATTCCGACCCGTGCCGTTGCATGGTGCCCTGGCGGGCGCACGAGGCAGAAGGCCGTTTGCGCCTCCCCTTTGACGACGGCCTCGGTGGCTGCGACC
>JBILKV010000364.1:0-2590 GCA_044376515.1 Chthoniobacteraceae bacterium
GACCTTGATTTCACCGGCGGCAGTGGTTTCAAAAAGGAGGATCTCTCCGCTCTTGCGGTTGTGCTCACTGAGCGCCTGCAAACCCGTTATGGACTGCCTGTTCGCATCAGCGAACCGGTGAAAACCGGGGGCAATGTCTCCACTTGGAAGCTCACCATCGAGACCCGCCCGGGGCAGCGGCATCTGCCGGCGCAGCGGATACATTTGGATATTTGCGCAATCCCCAGTCATGCCCCGCGCCCGATGATGCTGCGCAACCTCTACGGAATCGACCTCGGAACCTCTGGACTGATCCTGCAAGCACAGAGCCGTGAGGAGATTTTGGCCGACAAAATGGTCGCCCTTGCCTTCCGAGAGAACCGCATCAAAAACCGTGATCTCTGGGACATCGCGTGGCTGGTCCAGCAAGGTGTTGCGTTGCCCGCAGCGCTTATCCCCGTAAAGGTCAGGGACCATCGGCGCGAGGCGGACGAGTTTGTATTCCTGCTTCAAAGCCGTTCCGCAGCCCTTAAAGCAGAGCCGCAGTTGCGAGAAGATTTTCTAAAGGAAATGCGCCGCTTTCTCCCCGCCACCACGGTGCGGGACACTCTGGAAAATCCAGCCTGGTGGGCTTACCTCACGCAGGCCATCGAAGAACAAGTGAGGCTTGCTTTGGCTCAACTCTGATTTCCTGACCGGGAATCCAGCGAACCGCCTCCCGATTGACGCGCAATGGATATTCTCCGTTGGCGCCGTCGAGATTCGTAAAATTCGTACATTTCCACTCTGCGATCTTATCGGGTTTGCCTCAGGGCGTCTCCGGTGGAGGTCACTTGCAGGTGCGAAGACAGGGATCGTCCCCCACATTTAGCGGCGGGGATATCAGTCCGTACTGACTCGACGCTGGGGAGTTCTTCCCTCGACAGCAGCGCTCCTCGTCGCGCACGCGCGGACGAATCCTGAAAATCGGCATTGCGAACTGAATGGCCCGCTCCCATTCGCAAAGCTCCGGCACCCATCACAATGCCCCAAAACAGTGCCCTCTAGTTCCCTGCTTCTGACAAAACCTCCATCAAGGCCCTCAGCCCGATCGCTTCGACGCCCACACCCAACGGAAACCGGTCCGCACCGGCGTACACCACAAATTTCCGAGCAGGCTTGAGATCCTGGCATGCTTCATAAAAACCACGCGAAGGATTGCTGCTATGCCCCCGTTTGATCTCGATCGCCCACCTCTCCCCACCGGGAAACTCAAGCACAAGATCAACCTCGGCACCGCCGCTGGTGCGGTAAAATCCCGGAACAGCTCTTGCCGGGCCCGCGGAGAGCAGATTTTCAATGACGTACCCCTCCCAGCTTCCTCCCGCAACGGGGTGGCCGAGCAGCGTGTCCCGATCGCGAAGATTCAACAGGGCGTGGAGTAAACCGCTGTCCCGGATGTAAAGTTTCGGCGATTTCACCAGCCGTTTTCCCACATTCACATGGTAGGGTTGAAGGCGCCTGACCAACAACAAATCCACCAGAAGATCGGTGTAGCGGCCTGCTGTTTGAGGGCTGATTTCCAGCCCTGTCGCGACTTTTGAGGCGTTGTGCAGGCCTCCCTGATTATGGGCCAGCATGGTCCAAAAGCGGCGCAGTGTTTCGGCCGGAATGCGTGGTCCAAACTGGGGGATATCCCGCTCCAGATAGGTGCGTATGAGATCCACCCGCCATTCCAAACTCAGCTCGTCCGTCTTGGAGAGATAACTTTCCGGGAAGCCGCCCCTTGTCCACAGAGACTCAAGGGGGTCTTCCGGCACCTCCAATGCGTGTAAGGGCGTCATCTCAAGAAATGCAATCCGTCCTGCGAGAGTTTCTCCACTTTGCCGAAGGAGTTCCAGCGATGCGGAACCGAGAAGCAGAAAGCGGCCGGTCTTCAGCCCCTTGGCCCGGCCCTCGTCGATGATTCCCCGAAGCGCTTCAAAGAGGCCGGGAGAGCGTTGAACCTCGTCAAAAACGACCAACCGGTTTTCATGAGCAGCGAGAAAAAGCTGGGGATCAGTCAGCTTTTCGCGGTCCCTGAAGTTTTCCAGATCAAGGTAGAGACCATCGAAGGATTGAGCGAGTTGCTGGGCGAGAGTGGTTTTCCCAACTTGCCGGGGCCCAAGAAGGGCGGCGGCCGGCTGGCGGGCTAAGGCACGCTGCAAGTCAGCGAGAATCGAGCGGGCTATCATCCTTGCATATTATCCGCGCTTTGGTTGAATTACAAGGAATGCGAGGGGGCCTCGCTGGCGACGTTCTGATCAGGGAGGTCTGGCCGCTCTGCTCTCTCGGGCTAAAGGGACTGGGATGTTGCGAGGCTTGCGAGGGAGCGTCCGAGGTGTCCGGTTCCGAACCAACCGCCGGGAGATCGCTTTTTTCGCGCCCGCCCGTGCGTGCCGCCGTCGCGCTGTTATGGATCGGGGTAGCTCGGGCGCGGCACGCTGGGGGGCTCATTGGGTGGCAAAATTCGTAAAATTCGTACATTTCCACTCTGCGATTTCATCAAGTTTGCCTCAGGGCGTCTCTGGAAGAGGTCGCTGGCTGGTTCACTTACCGCATTCGTCTCCGAGATTGGCCTGCCGGGAAGCCA
>JBILKV010000365.1:0-2582 GCA_044376515.1 Chthoniobacteraceae bacterium
GGGTGATGGTGTTGAGCCAGGCCTTGAAATTGGGTTCAAACGGAATAACGCGAGGCCGGCTGGTCTTTGAGCGCATTTTTGAGATCACGATGCACTCGTCCTCGAAGTTGATGTCTTCCCAGCGGAGCCGTTGGGCCTCTTCGGGACGCAGGCCCGCAAACACGCCCAGAACGACGTACAGGCGCATCATCTCGCCTTCCCGCTCTTGCAGCATGTAGGTGGCGCGGAGGAGGCTTTCGACCTGGGGAGGCGAGAAGGTTTCGACTTCAAGGCGAACCCTCTTAAACGGGATTCGGTCGACGGGGTTTTCGGAGATCCAGCGGTGCTTTTTGACGCAGAAATTGTAGAAGGCGTTCACATGCTGGCGCCATGTGTTGAAGTTGCCCGCCGAGGCGGTGAGGTTTAGGTACCCCTCCACTTGCTTGAGGGTGATCGCGCTTAGCGGGGTGTTTTCTCCAAAGTGCGCTACGAAGTGGTTGACCCGCTTGATGACGGACCGTTTTGAGCGGGGTTCGATGTTCTCGCTTTCCTTGAATTGGAGGAACTCGGTGTGTGCCTGGCCGAGGAGAGTGATCTGGGCGGTGCTGCTGTGAGCGGCGAGGGCCCTGTTGAGTATTTCGTAGGGGCAGACGCCGAGCGATTCGAGTTTCGCCAGGACGCTGGAGGGGAGATTGGGGGCGGTGCTTTGCGTGTCGGCGACGAGGGCGGCGATTTCCTCGGCTTTGGCGAGGGCCTTGTCGCGGTCTTTGAATTTGTACTGACCGGACTTCTTGCCCGGATAATCAAACTGACGGGCGTCTATCCAGAAATTTTCGGTCGCTGGGAGATAGTCCACCGTGGGAAAGTCGGCCCGAATGCGGTTTGGAGTGAATTTGTTTGGCACCCCCACCTATCGCACCGGATCTGCCTGTCCGCTGGGTGTTTTGCTACCTTTTGCTACCTTTTCTCCACATTACTCTGTTGGCGCGCCGCTTTGCTAAAGCGCCGTACCCTTTAAAGGTACCGAGGGTTCGAATCCCTCCCTCACCGCTCGTTTCCCCTGTAAACCAACGGTTTACACGGTCCAGGCAATCGGAATCCAGCCTCTAGGCCGATTCCTCATTATGCGATCTTAAGGTGTTTTGACGGGTTTTTGGGGCGTTTTATGGCGTCTTACGGGGTGGTTTTGCGATATTTTGTTATCCATCTCGCCACAAGGAACTTGTGTGATTCCATTGTTCAGTTTAAGCATGTGATGCGCGGATCATCAGCGGGCGGTGAAAAGTGGACCGCAGGTGGCGCTGAAGCGCGTACCGGTTCTGCCCTGTCATGATCACGATCGCGGTGGCCGCCGACCAGGTGCTGGCTGAGGCGGTGCGGCCCTTGAGGTCGATGCTCTCCAGAGTGATTTCCTGCATGACCGGGGCGACCAAGGGGTGGTTTTTGACCGCCATCTCAGTCAGCCGTGCCCGAACCGGGGCAAGATCCGCGGGGGTCTCGGGCCGGGGCCTCCGTTGACGGGGGCACGGGAGGCGGCGAGCCGGAGATACTGGGTGACGTAGTAGTGGATCTACTCGACTCTACGCGAAGGTGCGCCCTTGGGGTTTTGCGTCCAAGACTTCGGAGCGTTCCAAAAGCATGGCTTTGTTGAGGAGGACTTGGAGGATCCGGGAGGATGCGTCTGAACCTTCTTGGGAAAGAAGCTGGAGAAGGTCGTGACTCCCCGAGGATCAATTTACAGAAAATTTGTGACACCGGCCGCCGTGGTCCGGTGGGAGGATCTTCTCGAGCCACTGCGACGGGATTCTACCGGCCGCCCTCGGCGAAATGCGAGGGCGTAAGCATCAGCTTCGCCCAGGCGGCGTCCGGCAGCATCCCTGTGGGCTTCGGTTGGTAGTCCCCCACAAAAGTGACGTCGGTCTTCGCACCAATAGCGCTCTCGAGGCCGCTCAGTGAAAAAACCGCATTCACAAACAGCCGGCGCAAATCCTCGTTGAGCCAGTCCAAAGACGCCCCAGCCGTGGTGGTGAAGGAACGCCCCAGCGCGCCCGACGGCGCAGTGTAAGTGCGGAACCACGCAAAGGGCATCCGCACATCCTTGCGCGCATCGTTGACAGGCTCGTCGGTCGGATTCAATCCGGAGAGCACCTGTCCGCGAAACAACACCTCATCCGCTGGGGTCAGGCGCAGCACGGAGTTCACATCGGTGTGGCAGAATATCGTGTCCGCCACCCCGCGCAGCACAGGGTCTGAGCGGTGCGAGGACTCCTTGAATGCGAGGGTGGCCTCCTTCTGGAACTTGCCGTAGTGGGCCACCCAAGTGTCGCCGAGGATCTGTTGCCCGAAGCCACCCTGCCAGTCCTTGCTCCGGTAGTCCCAGTTTTTGTAGGGACTGGCGCTCTCCGCCGGGTACCTGAACGCGTGCGTGGCATTGCGCACGCCCAGCACTGGTTTGCCCGCGTTGACGTGTGCTGCGATGTACTTCATGTCCCCGTCGGGCAGTTCACGAAAACGTGCGAAGAGGACCATGACATCGGCGCTCTTGAGCGCTTCCAAACCCGGGATGTGCCTGCTCTGGTTGGGGTTGATGAAACCACTCTCCG
>JBILKV010000182.1:0-8520 GCA_044376515.1 Chthoniobacteraceae bacterium
GCGCCTTGGCGGCGGAGCTTTCAAATTCGTGCATGCCCCCATGCTGCGAACCGGCGGGGAAAGCTCAATCCAAAATCGCAGGTTTTCTGTATAAAAACGCACATTTCTGTCCGTTTTTTGCACCCACGCCCCTTTTTTGCTGTCCAATTACCCCCTCAACATCCCTAAAAAATGTCTTGAATCTGACGGCACTGTGTTTAGGTTAAAACCTCCACCCCCGGGGCCGCATTTCACCCTGCTCCCATGAATCAAGTCCTTCTCGACGCCACACAGGGCTTCGGCTCCCTGTATTCGCCCGCCCATGAACACGACGCCTGCGGGGTCGGGTTTATCGCCCAAGTCAACGGGAAACGCTCCAACCAGGTCCTCCAATACGCCCTCCAGTCGCTGTGCGCCCTCGCCCACCGCGGCGCCGTCGACGCCGACGCCAAAACCGGCGATGGCGCCGGGGTCGTCACGCAGATCCCCTACAAGCTCTTCAAGGCCGAGGTTCAGAAACTCGGCCACAACCTCTATAACGACGGGGATCTGGGGGTTGGGATGATTTTCCTTCCGCACGACAACGCCTACGCCCAAGCCCGCGCCAAAGCCATCATCGAGGAGGTGCTCGAAACCCGGGGTCTTTTCCTGTTCGGCTGGCGCGAGGTCCCCGTTAACATCCGGGTCCTCGGGGACAAGGCAGCCTCCACCCTCCCGCGGATGGAGCAGGTGCTGATCGGCAAGCCCGAGGGGATCGGCGCGGCGGAGTTTGAACGCCGGCTCTTCCTCTGCCGCAACGAAATCGAAAAGAGTGCCGCCGAGGACAAGATCCGTCACTTCTATATCCCCTCCTTTTCGAGCAAGGTGATCAATTACAAGGGACTGCTGATTTCGCCATCCCTTCAGAAGTTTTACCGCGACCTGCAGAATCCCGACTTCGAAACGGCGATTGCCACCTACCACCAGCGCTACTCCACCAACACCTTTCCGACCTGGCCGCTGGCGCAACCTTTCCGGATGCTCTGCCACAACGGGGAGATCAACACCAGGCGCGGCAACGTCAATTGGATGGCCGCCCGCGAGGCGGAGTTGGAGGCCAACCAGTGGGGCGCCGACATCGACCTGCTCAAACCCATCATCCAGCCCGGCGGCTCGGATTCATCGGAGTTGGACAACGCGCTTGAGGCGCTCGTGCTCTCCGGCCGCAACCTTCTGGGCGCCATGACCATGCTGGTCCCTCCGGCGTGGAAAAGCGACAAGCGCATGTCGCAGCAGCTCAAGGATTTCTACGAGTTCCACGCCTGCCTCAACGAACCCTGGGACGGCCCTGCCTGCCTCGTCTTCACCGACGGCGCCACCGTCGGGGCCTGCCTTGACCGCAACGGGCTGAGGCCCTCCCGGTACAAGCTCACCGAGGACGGCATTTTCTCGCTAGGTTCCGAAGTGGGCACCATTGAGTTTGACGAGGCGAAGGTCGTCGAGAAAGGCCGCATCGGTCCCGGCGAAATGATCGCCATCGACACGGTCGCCGGCAGGTTGTTGCACGACGCGGAGATCAAGGAGGAGTTGGCCGCAAAGCATCCCTACGGTGAGTGGCTTGCAAAGCACCTGATCCCCCTCTCCAATCGGGCGGGCGCCCAGCCCTCCGAGCCAACCGCCCCGATCGACATCCTCACCCTCACCCAGCGTCAGCTCGGGTTCGGGTACAGCAGCGAAGAGCTGGAGATGATCCTCAAACCGATGGTGCAGAGTGCCGCAGAGGCGGTCGGCTCCATGGGCGACGACACGCCGCTGGCGGTCCTTTCGGTCCAACCGCGCCTGCTCTACACCTACTTCAAGCAGCTCTTCGCACAGGTCACCAACCCGCCCATCGATCCGATCCGCGAGAAGCTGGTGATGTCGCTCACCGTCCACCTCGGCTGGCGCCGCAACCTCTTGGCCGAGTCTCCCGGACACGCGAGGCTGGTTCAACTCGATTCGCCCGTCCTGCTTGAGCACGAACTGGGAGCGCTGCGCCACCTGGAAAACGAAGATCACCCTCACGCCACTCTGGACGCAACATGGCCCCTCGCCGAGGCAGCTCCGGGGTTGGAGCAGGCCGTTGCGCGCCTCTGCCGCGAGGCAGAGGCCGCCGTCCGCTCCGGCGCGCGGATCCTGATTCTCTCCGACCGCGGGATGGACCACGAGAAGGTGGCAGTCCCGATGCTGCTGGCCACCGGCGCGGTGCACCATCACCTCATCCACGCGGGGTTGCGCATGAAGGCGAGCATCGTGTGCGAAACCGGCGAGGCCCGCGACACCCACCAACTCGCCTGCCTCATCGGCTATGGCGCGAGCGCCGTCTGTCCTTATCTCGCGTTGGAAACCTCACGCGAGCTGCTGGACCAACTGCGCGTCTCCGCCAACAACGGGGTCGTCAAAGCCGGAACGGACCCGGACAAGCTCGCAAAAGCCAACGCACTCAAGGCGGAAACCGATGCGATCACCTACCAAAGAGCGCTGGAGAACGTGCGGAAGGCGCTGGAAGACGGCCTTCTGAAAATCATGTCCAAGATGGGCATCTCGGTGCTCGCCAGTTACCATGGCGCGCAGATTTTTGAAGCCGTCGGCATCAACGCCGCGGTCGTCGAACGCTGCTTCCGCGGGACGCCCTCGCAGGTTGCGGGGATTGGCTTTGCGGAAATCGCCACCGAATCCCTCGCGCGCCACGCGAAGGGTTTCGCGGGCGTCCCCACCGAAGGGAAAGAAGCCCAGTTGGAAGATCCTGGCTTCTACCGTTTCCGGCGGGCCGGGGAACGCCACGCGGTCAGTCCTCCGGTAATCCAGTCGTTCCACTCCTTTGTCAAAACCAACAGCCCCGACGACTACAAAAGGTACGTCGACGCGGTGAAAGCGCAGCAGCCCATTTCCTTCAAGGACATGCTGGAGTTGGTGCCGAAGGCGCAGCCGGTGCCCATCGACGAGGTGGAATCCGTCGAGGACATCCGAAAGCGCTTCACCTCGGCCGGAATGTCGCTGGGCGCGCTCAGTCCCGAGGCACATGAGGCCCTTGCCATCGCCATGAACCGCATCGGTGGCAAATCCAACTCGGGCGAGGGCGGCGAAGACCCCGAACGCTTCAAGCGCCGCGAGAACGGCGACCTGGCCAACTCCGCGATCAAACAGGTCGCCAGCGGCCGGTTCGGCGTTACGGCCGCGTATCTTGCCAGCGCCAAGGAAATCGAAATTAAAATGGCCCAGGGCGCAAAGCCGGGGGAAGGCGGCCAGTTGCCCGGGCACAAGGTCACCTCGTTGATCGCCCGCCTCAGGCACACCGTGCCGGGGGTGATGCTCATTTCTCCCCCGCCCCACCACGACATCTATTCAATCGAGGACCTGGCACAGCTCATCCACGACTTGAAGGAGGTCAACCCGCGGGCCAAAGTCTGCGTCAAACTGGTGGCTGAATCCGGCGTGGGAACCGTCGCCGCAGGCGTCGCCAAGGCGCACGCCGACATCGTCCTGATCTCGGGACACGACGGGGGCACGGGCGCCTCTCCCCTCTCCTCGGTCAAGCACGCCGGCACCCCGTGGGAACTGGGAGTCGCCGAGGCCCAGCAGGTGCTCATGATGAACAACCTCCGCAACCGTATCGTGCTCCGCACCGACGGCGGCATGCGCACGGGCCTTGACATCGTGCAGGCGGCCATTCTAGGCGCCGAGGAATTCAACTTCGGCACTGCCGCCCTCATCGCGTTGGGCTGCGTCTACGTGCGCCAATGCCACTTGAACACCTGCCCCGTCGGGATCGCCAGCCAGGACGAACGCCTCCGCGCCAAGTTCAAGGGCACGCCCGATATGATCGTCAACTTCTTCAACAGCGTGGCGGAGGAGGTGCGCGGCATCCTCGCAAACCTCGGCGTTCGCTCTATTGAGGAAATCATCGGCCGCACCGAGTTCCTGCGCCAACGCCACGTGCCCGACCATCCCAAGGCCAACCTCCTGGATCTTTCGCGACTGTTGGTGGACGTGGCCGCCGCCGACCCCACCCAACCCCGCTACTGCACCCGCTCCCGGAACAACGGACTGCATGAGGCGCCCCTCGACGATACCGTCCTTCAGGACGCCAAGGACGCCATCACCGAGCAGATGCCCATCTCGCTCAAGTACAAGGTTCACAACACCAACCGGTCCGTCGGCACGAAGGTGTCGGGCGAAATTGGCTACCAGTGGGGCGATGCCGGCCTCCCCGAAGGCACGCTCGAATTGCTCCTCGAGGGCAGCGCGGGCCAGAGCTTCGGGGCCTTCCTTGCGCCCGGCGTGCGTCTGGTCCTCACGGGCGAGGCCAACGACTACGTGGGCAAGGGCATGAGCGGGGGGGAAATCGTCGTAAAGCCACCGACGCGACACCGCTTCCAACCCCACCTGAATTCCATCGTGGGCAACACCTGCCTGTACGGCGCCACGGGCGGACGCCTCTTCGCAAACGGTCGCGGTGGCGAGCGCTTCGCGGTGCGCAATTCGGGCGCCGTGGCCGTGATCGAGGGCATCGGCGACCATGGCTGCGAATACATGACCGGGGGGACGGTCGTCGTGCTCGGAAACACGGGCAAAAACTTCGGCGCGGGCATGACCGGTGGGATGGCCTTCGTGCTCGATCCAGACGACTGTTTTTCGGACCTCTACAATCCCGGCCTTATTGTCACCGAACGGTTGGACGCCGCCACGGAGGTCATCCTGCACGAGTTGATCTCCAAACACGTCGCCCAAACCGGCAGCGCTCGCGGCAAGGAAATCCTCGCCGACTGGACCGCCCTCTCCAAGGCGTTCTGGGTCGTCCAACCGCGTCCGCCGGCGGCAAAGCCATCGGAGGCCAAACCGGTGGCCAGTTCGGAAACCGTGATTTCAGAGAAGGTCATCGCAACCCAGCCCTAGCGGCGAGCCAGCGAACTATCGAAACCGGCCGCTTCCCCGGGGAACGGCCGGCTTCCGTTTGTACCCCCTCCTGTACACCCGCTTGCCCCATCAATGTCTTGCTGCATGACCCGTTCTCGGGTTTCCTCCCCCAAACTCCCCCTTCCCCAAACTCCTCCTCACCCAGACTCCTCCTCCCATGAAACTCCACCGCATCACCGCCCCTCTGTTTGCCTGTGCAGCCCTCCTGGCGCCAGTGTTTCCCGCACCCATCGCCTTCGCCCAGACTCCCGCGCCCGGCGAAAAGACTCCTGTATTCGAGTCCCTCTTCAATGGGAAGGATTTCGAGGGTTGGCAGCAAAAGGGAAACTGGGTGGCCGAAAACGGAGCCATCTTCCGGAAGGATAAGGGAAGCAGCCTCTCGTACAATGCCAAGCCCATTCCGGATGACTTCGAACTGCGATTTGAATGGAAAATTTCCGAAAAGGGTAACAGCGGCGTCTATTACCGGCCGGGTCAGTACGAATACCAGATTCTTCACAATCAGGGACATCCCGACGGGCGCAACCCCCGCACCAGCGCGGCCTCCCTCTATTTTTGCATGCCCCCCTCCAAGGACGCCACCCGCCCTCCGGGCGAATGGAACCAGGGCCGCATCCTCTGCAAAGGTTCTGTCATCCAGCACTGGCTCAACGGTGAGAAAGTCTTGGATTTCGACTACAAAAACCCCAAGTGGGCCGCGGAAGTCGAACTGCTCCGCGTGCGCGGGGGCGACCTCGCGGCACGGGGCGCGTTCCTGAGCCTGCAGGACCACGGCGATCTGGTTTGGTACCGTTCGCTGCTCCTGCGTGCCATCCCGGCGGATGAAAAGCTCGAGAGCGAAAACATCGCCCCTGCAGCTGTTCCGGAGGCGATGCTCGAAAAGGAAAAAAAATTCCTCGAGTCCAAGCGGGCCGCCGAGCACGGGAAAACCAACAAGTAGGCGCGCACCGGGGGATTCGGGTGCGGGGTTGACCCTCGGGAACCGAACCGCCATGGTTTGAGGGATATGAACTACGATCTGATCGTCATCGGCGGCGGCCCCGCCGGCTACGTGGCCGCGATTCGCGCGGCGCAGTTGGGAAAAAAAGTTGCCTGCGTCGAAAAGGAAAGAGCCGGCGGGACCTGCCTGAACTGGGGCTGTATCCCGACCAAGTCCCTCCTGCGCAACGCGGAACTCTACCACATCCTCGCCCATCGCGCCGGAGAATTCGGCTTCAAGGCGGACAACGTGTCCTTCGACTGGCCCAAGATCGTCGGCCGTTCGAGGGACGTCTCCGACAAGAACGCCGGCGGGATCGAGTTTCTCTTTAAAAAGAACAAGGTCGACTACCTGCGCGGCGAGGCCACCCTTGACAAGGCGGGCTCGGTCACCGTCAAGGCAGCCGACGGCAAGATCGAAACCCACAGCGCGCCCAAGATTCTGGTCGCCACCGGCTGCGTCCCCAGGCCGATGCCCGGCCTCGCCTTCAACGGCAAAACCGTCATTTCCAGCAAGGAGGCCATGATCCTGCCCGAACAGCCCAAGAGCCTCGTGGTCATCGGGGCCGGCGCGATCGGCGTGGAGTTTGCCTACTTCTACAACGCCTTCGGAACCAAGGTTACCGTCGTCGAAATGCTCCCAAACCTCCTGCCAGTGGAGGACACGGAGGTTTCGCAGGCCCTCGAAAAATCCTTCCAGAAGCAGGGTGTCAAGGTCCTCACCTCCCACAAGACCGTCAAGACCGCCACGACCGAAACCGGGGTCAAAATTACGGTGGAGGACTCCAAGGGGGCGACGCAGGACATTGACGCGGAGGTCTGTCTTGTGGCCATCGGCGTCCAACCGCTGCTCCCTGGCGGCGGGCTCAAACTGGCCCTCAATGAGAAGGGTTACATCCAGACCAACGACCGTTATGAAACCAATGTTCCCGGCGTTTACGCGGCGGGTGACATCATCGGTCCGCCCTGGCTCGCGCACGTCGCCAGCTTCGAGGCGGTGCAGGCGGTCAATGGCATGTTCCAAGCCGGCTTCAAGCCCCGCAAGGTAGGCAGCTTTCCCGGATGCACCTACTGCCAACCTCAGGTCGCCAGCGTCGGCCTCACGGAACGGGCCGCCAAGGAAAAGGGCATCGCCTTCAAGGTGGGCAAGTTCCCGTACGCAGCCAGCGGAAAAGCCCGCGCGATCGGCGAGATCGAAGGCTTTGTGAAGCTCATTCTCGGTGAACCACACGGGGAAGTGCTGGGTGCCCACATCATCGGTTCCGAGGCCACCGAACTGATCGCAGAACTCGGACTGGCCATTACGCTGGAGGCCACCATCGACGAGATCGAGGGCACCATCCACGCGCACCCCACCCTAAGCGAGATGATCCACGAAGCCACCAGCCAAGCCCACGGCCACGCCATCCATATCTAGGCCCACCCGGGCCCAGGCACGTCCGAGCGGCCGCTTCCCTTCAAAAAAATACCCAACCAAACCATCCACTCTTTCCATGAGCCAGCCATCGCAACTTGAACAACTCAAGCGTTTCACCAAGGTCGTCGCGGACACCGGCGATTTTGAATCGATGCGCGAATTCAAGCCCCAGGACGCCACCACCAACCCGTCCCTGATCCTTCAGGCGGCCACCAAGCCCCAGTACGCGCCGATCCTCGAAAAGGCGATCGCCGACCGCAAGAACTCCGGCCTCGCGGGTGCCAAACTCGTCGACGACATCATCGACCACATCCTCATCGCCTTCGGCCTCGAAATCCTCAACATCGTGCCGGGCCGCGTTTCCACCGAAACCGACGCCCGCCTGTCCTTCGACGTGGACGGCACTGTCGCGAAGGCCCGCGATCTCATTGCCCTCTACGAAAAAGCCGGCATCTCCCGCGAGCGCGTCCTGATCAAAATCGCGTCCACCTGGGAAGGCATCAAGGCCGCCGAAATCGTCCAAAAAGAGGGAATCCGCTGCAATCTCACCCTGCTCTTCTCGATGCCCCAGGCGGTCGCCTGTGCGGAAGCGAAGATCCAGCTCATCTCCCCCTTCGTCGGGCGCATCTACGACTGGTACAAGGCAGCCCACAAGCGCGACTACACTGGCGCCGAGGATCCCGGCGTCCAGTCAGTGACGAGCATCTTCAACTACTACAAACACTTCGGGTACGAGACGGAGGTCATGGGCGCCAGTTTCCGAAACGTCTCCCAGATCGTTGAACTTGCCGGTTCCGACCTGCTCACCATCTCCCCCGACCTCCTGGCCAAGCTTGCAGCCTCCACCGACCCGGTCACGCTCAAGCTCGACGCGGCCAAGGCAAAGACCACCCCCGTCAACCGCATTCCGGTCGATGAGAAGGCGTTCCGCTTTCTCTTCAACGAGGACGCAATGGCCACCGAGAAAACCGCTGAAGGCATTCGGAAATTCTCCGCCGACATCGTCAAACTCGAACAGGTCGTCGCCTCGCACCTTTAGGCTACTTCCATCGAGGATCGCGGCCTTGACCAACGTGGCCCCTTGAAATTTGCCGCAGCATCTCTCCGGTGCTGCGGCAAATCTGTTTTCGCCTCCAGCCTGTTCCCGGTGAAGCCACACGCCAACGAACTTCCGCCCGAGGTGCGCGCCGCCCTCGGCATCTACCGCGCCG
>JBILKV010000183.1:0-8509 GCA_044376515.1 Chthoniobacteraceae bacterium
GACACTCCAATGGCACGGGCTTCTCCGCCGTGTTCCCCTCGTATGTGCCGGAGCGTGTGTGGGGGTGGGTTTCCATGCGGCCGGGCATCACGTTTCAAGTGTACCAACCCGGAGCCGCGCAAGTACCGGGGCTGGTGATTTTCGGCGAAGACGATCCTTTCCTCACACGTCCCTCGAAAGAGGAAAACCTCGCCGTTGTGGGTGCGCTTCGAAAAAACCATCGGGCCCTGTGGAACATCGCCGTTGAGCCCAAGACCGGCCACGGCCCCGGGGAGCAAACCTGGCCGCTTGTGTTCAGCTTCCTGCGCCACAGTTTCAGCGCGCGCGTTCCCGCCGAAGCCGACGCCACACGCGGCCCCGTAAAACTCCGACCGCTCGTCCTCGAAAGCGGCCACCTTGGACAGAACTGGGCGGCACAGACCGGTGGTTACCAGAAACTTGCCACCGCGCCATTCACGGACTTTGACGGGGACCGATCCACGGCCTCCTGGCTGTTAAACGCGGCTTATGCCGCCGACTGGCAGCAGTTTCAAAGCATGGGGAGGGTTGATTCAACCAAGTGAGGATCGCGCCCCGCCTTTCCCGGCTCTGGTTTGCGCGGGAGAAGGCAGAGGGCTCGCGCTCAAACTCTGCCAGAATCGCGATCGCCCCGGGCGCGTGGGCTTGAGCCGCTGCAGGCTTATTTCGACTCCGGGCGCAGGTGCGCAATGATGTAAGCGACATCGGAGGGATGTTTGACATCGGGTGCACCCGGATAAACAAGCTCACAGCGCACCTGCTTGGCGTCGCACTGTTCCTTGAGCTTCGCCCCAAAATTGGCTGAGTGGGTTGGGTCTTTCTCGTCCTGCCCGAGGTTGGGAGGTGTGCCGTAGAACAGGCCCACCGGCGGATCTCCCGCGCTCACCAGTTCGTAGGGCGAATACTCTTTGATCCAAGGCAGGAGCCGCTCGCGGGCCTCAAAAAACGCATCAAAAGACGAGGTTTTGGTTTTCGCGTCTGCGACGATCCCGAAAGCGTGGGCGCCGTACTTGCTGTTGGGCGTCCACTCACGCATCTGGAGCGGATCGAGGCTGGTCTGTGCACCGGAAACGGAGGCACACACAACCCGGGTTGATTCCCTTGCGACCGGGTCCGGACTTTGGGGGTCGGCCATGTCCTCATGAAAAGCCAGCCACAGACTTGTACAGGCACCGGCTGATCCACCGGCCAAAGCGACCTTGGTCTTGTCGATGTTCCAGTCTGCCGCCTTGCTACGGCAAAACTGGAGGGCGCGGGCGCAGTCGAGCATCGGCCCCTTCACCGGCGGCACGAGTCCGTCGGCGGTGGAATCCTTGATGGTGCGATATTCAACGGAGGCCACCGAGATCCCGGCGGCGAGCATTGGTTGCAGAAAGTGACGCGCCACGGAGCGGTCCCCGCCGTTCCAACCGCCTCCGTGAATGTAGACAAGCAGCGGGGTGGGCCGGTCGGCCTTTGCGCGCCAGAAATAAATGGCCTGCATGCGGTGGGGGCCGTAGGCCACGTTTTCATCCGGTTTGAGCGGCAGTTCGTACTTCAACTGCTCGGGGTTGCCTTCGGAGCCGAGGGGGGCTGCGGGCCGCGGCGCTTCAACCTTTGCCGGAGTCTCGGCGCCACAAAGGCCGCTCAAAGGCGCGAACCCCAAACCGCAGACGGCCATGCATAGGCGAACAGCAGGCCACGTTGTTTTCCAAACCGACGAGAAGTGGGCGGGGGTGTTTTTCATCACGCGAAGGGGAACTCAAAACCCGGGAAAACAAAAGGAAGCATCCAAACGGACCGTTAGTAATCGGATCTCTCAGGAGGCGACCTGAAGCATTGAGTGGGATGGTCCCTTCGGCGCCGACCAAGGCCAAAGGTTGGCAGAAAAAACCCTCGTACCCACTTAAAGCCGCGAAGAACCAACCCCGGGGCGATCTGGCTCGAGTCTCCCAGCGCGTCCCGCGGAACGAGGGCGTGCCCGGGGAGCGGAGAGAAAAGCGAGATCAATTTGGAGCCGGCGTGTTTACTTCTTCATCCGGGCGAGGTATTTGGCTGGATTTGCGTCGAACTTCTTCACGCAGGGCTTGCAGCAGAATTTGATCTCGTGGCCTTCATGGGATTTAACGATGACTTTGCCCATGCTGCCGAGCTTGTTGCCACTGACAATGCAGGTATCGAGCGGGTAAGGCTTGTCAGCGGCGAAGCCTGTGGCGGCGAGGGCGATAAGAACAGCGGGCAGCAGTGCTTTCATGATGTTGTGTCGTGTGTTTGTTTTTTTGGGGGGGCATTGAATGGTGTGGGCCGTCAAAATCGGAACAGCACGCCAGCGCCGAGGCCGTAGTCGCTCTGGTAGGAAAGGGTGAGCGAGGTGGAGCGCGTGAGTGTGTAGTCCGCTCCAGCGGTCCACTCCCACTGCGTGCCGGTGTCGTAAAAAACCTCTCCCCACACTCCGAGGCGGGGGGTGCATTGGAAGCGTTTCGCGAGTGTGAACCGTGCATCACCCTCGGTGTCGAGGCTGACATTCGCCCACACCATCAGCGGCAGCCGGTGGTTGAAGCCGATGAGGCCACGATCCTTCGCCTCGGCATCGTTGGTGAGGCGATAGCCCGCGAAGGCCTGAAAGTTCATGGTGAAGTAGCGCTGATAGAGAAGGTCGATCTCATACTGGGGCGCATCCACGCGTTGCCAACCGACTTCCCACGCCAGCAGGAGGTCGTTCTTTGGATTCATCCACGTGAGCAGTCCCTCGCTCATGTGCGACTGGAGCGCGGCCGAACCCCAGAGGTAGGACATGTCATGGGAATGCTCCCCAAGACCAGCGGCGTGCGACAGGCTGTGTTTTTCCGCCGAGGCGGGAGCTTCAACCGGTGCTGCATTGCTCGCACGACCCGGAGCGACCGCATTGTCCTCATACCGGAACACCCGCGCCATGCCGCTCATCATGTGATAGAGGATGTGGCAGTGGAACATCCAGTCCTTCTCCTCGTTCGCCTCGAACTCGAGGACGCGCTGGCTCATCGGGGGCACATCAACGGTGTGTTTCAGCGGAGAGAGGCGGCCGTTGCCCAGGAGCAGGCGGAAAAAGTGGCCGTGCAAATGAATCGGGTGATGCATCATCGAGTCATTGACGAGCTCCAACTCGATCACCTCGCCCTTCTTGATCATCACATACGGCTCCCGCGCGATGGTTTTGCCATCAAAGCTCCAGATGTAGCGATTCATGTCGCCCGTGAGATGCAATGTGATTTTCCGGCGCGGCAGCTCCGCGGGCAATGTCGTGTCGCGAGTCGCCTTCAGCAACCGGTACGGGGATCCGGGCCGCGGCAGGTTTAGCGAGGCGCGTGGATCATCCTCCCGCTCCTCCAAGGCGAGGTTCAGCATCTCATCCATCTGATACAGGTTCGGGAGCGGCGGGTCTGAGGCGGGTTTGAGCGCACCTTTGCCGAAGAGGGCCGATGCATGGCCGCTGCCGTCCTGGGAGGTGAATCGCAGCTCGTATTGACCGGACTCCGGCACCGTGATGACGACATCATACGTCTCCGCAATGGCCTGGAGAAAGCGGTTCACCTTCACCGGTTGCACCGGCGGACCATCGGCCGCCACGATGGTCATCGGTCCGGCGGACGAGTGCAGATAAAAATAAGTCGCCGCGCTGGCATTGATGATCCGCAGCCTCAACCTCTCGCCTGGCCGGCCTTCAAGCTGGAGCTGACGCTGGCCGTTGACCAGAAAGGCGTGATAACCGACGTCCGAGATGTCCATCGGCATCATCCGATCCCACTCGCGTCGGAAGTAGTCCTTGAGGTTTCCGCGCTGCCACGCGCCGAGGATGCTCTGCGAGTTGCGCCGCATCAGACCGAAGTAATCCGTGCCACGCATCAGCATGCGGAGGACTTCGTGGGGATTGAAATTCGTCCAGTCGGAGAGCACCAGCACCTGTTCGCGGTCCGCCTTGACCGGCTCACCACCCCGCGGCGTGACGACGATGCTGCCATACACGCCATTCTGCTCCTGGAGATGGGTGTGGGAGTGATACCAGTAGGTGCCGCTTTGCCGCAGGCCGAACTCAAACGTGTGCGAGTTGCCGGGCTGAATCGGCGGCGTGGTGACATGCGGCACGCCATCCTGTTCGTTCTCGAGCAGCAGGCCATGCCAATGAGTGGAGGTCTCCACTGCGAGGTGATTGTGCACCCGAATGCGGGCCCATTCGCCTTCGCGAAAGCGCAGTGTGGGACCGGGGATCCCGTCATTGATAGTGAATCCGCGCACCGCCTTTCCCGCAGGGCGCACGGTTTGCTCGCGGATGTGGAGGTCATACTCGACCACGCGCGCACCGGTGGGAATGCGTGATGTTTTGCATTCGTCGCAGGCGAGCGCGGACAGCGAGGGCCCAAAGAGGGCGAGGAGCAGAAGGAGTTTCATGAAATTGAGCGGCTGAAGGTTCGATCACCCGCGCCCAGACACGCGATGCCCCCGGAGAGGCGGCAACATGTGGGCGCAATGCGTGGGTGAAGGTCAGCGCCTCAATTCAGAAACGAGCAAAACAGCACCGAGAGCCGCACCCTCGGAAGATGCGGCCTCCGTCGAGCCGAACTGGCTGGCCGCGCCGCATCAACCGGCCTTTTAAGCCGCCACCCAAGCACCTTGCCGCCAACCGCGAGTGCAACCGCCACCGGCTCCGATTCCCGCAGCGACGCAGGCAAAGCATACAACTCCGCAACCGGTGCCTCTCCGCCAAGGTTGCATTCACACGTGCCCGGTCCCTCGTCGGCAAGCTCCGCACAGCAAACCATGTCACAAACCGCTCCCACCGCCAACGACCGCACCGCCAGAGCAGGAAAGGCCAGCATCAACGCGGTCAGTGTCACGAGGATGGTTCGCATTCGGTTCATGCTTGGGTTCAGATACGCCAACCCCCTTGGGATCCAAAGGTACACTAAAAGTGGAAAACAAAAAATAGAAATGCACTACTCCACCACGCTCCACCACTTCCCCTTGAGGAAGCACATTGCCAGCCTGCTGTTTTGCTTCGTGTCATCCGCATTTGCCGAGGCCGCGGAATTGCGCATCGGTTCGGCCACCGTGGAGATCACGCCGGACAGACCCGTTGCCCTGGCGGGGCAGTTCCACACTCGCGTCTCGAATACGCCGCAAACCCCCATCCTTGCGGCGGCGGTCGCCATCGAGGCCGTCGAGGAGGGCAAAGCCGTTGACCGGGCGATCCTGATCTCATGCGACCTGCTGGCGATTCATCATTCTGTGCTGACCCAGTTCAGGGAACACTTGCGGCCGCTGCTGCCAGAGGTGGACGTGCGAAAAGTCATCGTCTCGGCCACGCACACGCACACCGCGCCGGTGACTTCGGAAATCAGAGAGGAGACCTTGATCCACTACCCGATCCCGCCCGGCATCATGAGGCCCGAGGATTACACGACCTTTCTGGTGGAGCGCATGGCGCAGGCGGCGCTGAAGGCCTGGCAGGGACGCAAACCGGGAGGGGTGAGTTGGACGACGGGCTTTGCGATGGTCGGCGAAAATCGTCGCCCTGTGTATTCCGACGGCAGCGCGCAGATGTATGGCAACACCACCCGGCCAAATTTCCGTCACCTCGAAGCGGGCCTCGATCCGGGTGTGGAGATGCTGTTTTTCTGGGATGCGGACCAGCGACTGACAGCCGTGGGCATCAATGCCGCATGCCCGTCCCAACAGGTCGAAGGACGGGGTGAGATCGACGCGGACTTCTGGCACGACGCCCGAGAGCAACTGCGGGCCAACCTGCACCAACCCGACCTGACGGTGCTGGCCTGGTGTGGCGCGGCGGGCGACCAGTCGCCTCACCCGCAATATCGCCGCTTCGCGGAGGAGCGGATGACCCGGCTCCGCGGCCTGACACGGAAACAGGAACTCGGCAGGCGGCTCTGCAACGCCGTAATGGACACTTTGGAGGTGGCGCGCGCGGACATCCGGACTGAGGTAGCCTTCGGCCACCATGTGCGCGACCTTCACCTGCCGGCGCGCCGGATCCTTGAGCGGGAGCGCGAAGACGCGATACGCACCATCGCCGAATACAGCGCGATCAAGGAACCGGACAACCGCATCAGGACGCTGCTGGAAATTGAGCGAGGCGTCGTGCGCCGCTTTGAGCAGGCCGACTCGCTGCCGCCTTATCAAATGGAATTGCACGCCCTGCGGATCGGGGACGTGGCTTTGGTGACAAACACGTTCGAGCTTTACCTTGATTGGGGCGTGCAGATGAAGGCGCGCAGCCCGGCGCTCCAGACTTTTGTGCTCCAATTGTCCAATGGATGCGGCGCGTATCTGCCTACCGCCGATGCTGTGCAGGGCGGCGGCTACAGTGGCGCGCCGCATGTGACCAAAGTCGGGCCGGAGGGCGGCCAGATGTTGGTGAATCAAACCATGTCCGCGCTGGCGGACTTGTTCCCGCCTGTGCACGACCTCGTGCTCGCAAACGGTCGCGTGATGGACCCTGCTACCAAACTCGACGCGGTGCGGCACATCGGCGTCACGGGTGGCCACATTTCCGCGATCTCGGCCACGCCGCTCAAGGGAAAAACGACCCTTGATGCCTCCGGACTGGTAGTCGCGCCGGGTTTCATTGATTTGCATGCCCACGGCCAGACGACGGGCGACTTGCAGATTAAAGCACAGGATGGTGTGACCACCGCGCTGGATCTGGAGACCGGCGTGCATCCTGTCGCGGCCTGGTACGAGTCCATGGCCGGCACTTCACCGATCCACTTCGGGGCCACGGTGAGTCACATCAACGCCCGCTTTGCCGCTTTTCATCCGGGGCTGAAGATCGGACATTGGGCGGTCAATCGCACGCGGGTCGCCGGGCTTGGCGTGCAACCGGATGGCGCGAACAAACCCGCCGAGCCAGAGCACCTTCAGGCCATCGAATCCGAGATCCGGCAGGGACTGGCCGAAGGTGCTCTGGGCATCGGCTTTGGTATCAACTACACCCCGGCGGCTGCACAGGCAGAGGTCGAGGCTCTCTTCCGCATCGCTGCCGAACGCGGGGTGCCGGCCTTCGTGCACACTCGCGCCTTCGGCATCGCGGCCATCCGGGAAGCCGTTGACACGGCTAAAAAGACGGGAGCTTCCCTGCACATCGTGCACGTCGGTAGCAGCGCCATCGGCGACATGCCGGAGGTGTTGAAGCTCATTGCTGAAAACCGCGCCGCCGGCATGGACCTGACCACGGAGGTCTATCCCTACACGGCCGCTTCCACCTTGATCGAGTCCGCCATGTTCAATCCCGGCTGGCAGGACAACTTGAAGATCAGCTACGGCGACCTCGCGTGGGCTGTGACGGGAGAGCGCCTCACCGAGCAAACCTTCGCCACTTACCGCAGGCAGGGGGGCTGGGTGATCATCTACATGATGAAGGATGAAAACGTGGAGCGCGCCATCGCGCATCCTGGCGTGATGATCGCGAGTGACGGCGTGCCCTTCATTAACGGCACCGGGCATCCACGCGGGGCTGGAACTTTCGCGCGCGTGCTGGGGCACTACTCCCGCGAGAAGAAATTGCTGCCGCTCATGGATGCCCTTGCGAAGATGACCATCCTGCCTGCGCAACGCCTCGAAGCCCATGTACCGATCATGAGAAACAAGGGCCGCCTTGCCCTCGGAGCCGACGCGGACATCACGGTTTTCGACCCGGACACGGTGATCGACCGCGCAACTTTTGAGGCACCCGCCACTCCTTCCTCTGGCATTTCACACGTCCTCGTCGGCGGCACATTCGTCGTGCGGAATGGCCGATTAATCGAAGATGCAAGGGCGGGGAAAGCAGTGCGGATCGCCGGGGCTGACAAACCAGTTCGAAAGTGAGGCGGGACATCGGGCGGCAATTCAAAAAAGCTTTTGTCGTTTCATGAGCAAAGCCCCACGACCCCCATTCTTGAGAGCCGCAGCACCCACGATTTTTGGGTCGGGCGGTGAGCGAATGCGCTGGGAGGCGAATGCACCGGGAGGGCACTTTCCGCCGCCCCAGTGGGCGGGTCTGAAGGGCGAATTTATTGCCGGCGTGCACTTGCAGGCAGTCTCCGATCTTTTGGAAAAAGAAGGGTACGGCATCCAGGATGCAGCCCGCGAGTCGCGTGCCCGTTGGGGAAAACCTTAAGTATCGCCTCCGGGCGGGGAGGCACGCCGTGACCCGCTACGATTGGGAGCAGTATTTTCCATTTGTGTGGAGCGTTTTGGGTCGGCAGTTGCAAGGTTTGGTCCCGGCCGCTTGGACGGGGATGCTTGTGCTTCAGCCGGGCTGATCTCCCTGATTTTCCTCGAAAAACGAGGGTCCCCGGGTTTTGTGCATGTGTCCGGGCGGCAGCTTCTGCTGTGGCCGGGACGCGTGATTGTGTGTTCTCAGGGTAGCGTCGGCGAGCGGTCGGCGTGGGAGGAGGCCACGCAACTTTTTTTCTGTAAATTCAACTGGGGTGGAGAGGTCGGTCAGGTGGCTAGGAATTGAGATTCGGGGTTCATG
>JBILKV010000184.1:0-8500 GCA_044376515.1 Chthoniobacteraceae bacterium
GCCCACACCTGCACCTGCACCTGCACCTGCACCCGCACCCGCACCCGCACCCGCTCCCGCACCCGCTCCCGCACCCGCTCCCGCACCCGCTCCCGCACCCGCTCCCGCACCCGCTCCCGCACCCGCTCCCGCACCCGCTCCCGCTCCCTGATTTGGGCGATTTATGAAAATTCAATCCCAAGCCGGGTAGCTGACGAGGGTTTGAGGGCGCCAACCGTCTTTGCCAGCTGCTCGTGAAGGTTTCCCGCCTGCAGGGGGAGGTGTTGGCGTGTTCGAGTGTGTTGGGAACGCTCACCAAATGGTGCGAGCATTGTCATCCCAGCCTTCTGGTGCGATGTTTCCGCCGCCGCCAAAGCCATGCTCCAAAAATCAAAGGAAGAAGTCATTGAGTTGCTCGAGTCCATCGCTCGGTTGCTGGAGCTCAAGGGTGAAAACGTGTTCAAGATCAGGGCCTACACGAACGCCGTCCGCACCCTTGAGACCTTCAATGGTGATTTTGCCACTCTGGTGGCGGAGGCCCGTCTCGGCGGCATAGGAGGGATTGGCGCCGCGCTTGAGGAAAAAATCACCCAGTACGCAACGAGCGGGCATCTGCCATACTATGAAAGCCTGAAGGCGGAGTTTCCCGCCTCCCTCTTCGATCTGTTCGAGCTCCAGGGACTCGGCCCCAAGAAAATCAAGGCGCTGTGGGAATCGCTGGACGTGACCACCGTCGAGGGGCTTGAGGCGGCCTGCAAAGACGGCAGGGTTGCAGGACTCAAGGGGTTTGGCGATAAGACCGCAGCGAATATTCTCAAATCCATCCAGGCGCGCCAGCAGTACGCGGGCTCGTTCCGTCTCGGCGATGTCGCGGGCGACGCAGAAATGTTGCTCGAGGAACTCAAGAATTTGGAGTGGACCCTGCAGGCTTCGCTGGCCGGGTCCTACCGTCGGAGAAAGGAGGTCATTCACGACCTCGATTTTTTGGTGGCAACGCGGAGTCCTGAGCTGGTTTCTGAGTTTTTCGTCCGGCACGTGCTCGTGGAGGATGTCATCGCGCACGGTGCGACCAAATCCAGTGTCCGCCTCAAGAGTGGAGTGCAGGCCGATCTGCGCGTGGTCACGCCCGAGCAGTTTCCGGCGGCCCTCAACTACTTTACGGGCTCCAAGGAGCACAACATCGCGCTGCGTTCCCGCGCGCTGGCGCGGGGCTGGACCCTCAACGAGTACCGCCTCGGGCCGGATGAAAAAGCGCGCCAGACCCCGGCCCCGGTGCCGCCCATCCACACGGAGACGGATATTTACCGCGCGCTTGGACTGGACTACATCGAGCCGGAGATGCGCGAAGACAGAGGGGAAATCGCGGCGGCCGAATCCCACACGCTACCTCGCTTGATCGAATTGCAGAACCTCCGAGGGACTTTCCACAATCACACCACCGCCAGTGACGGCCGCTCGACCCTTGAGGAGATGGCGCAGGCCGCGATCGATCTGGGTCTGCAATACCTTGGAATTTCCGACCACTCCATTTCTTCCTTTCAGGCTCGCGGCCTCGACGCTGCGACCCTTCTCAAACAAGTGACCCGCATTCGCGAACTCAACGCGGAGTTTGCGCCGGACTTCCGGCTTTTCGCTGGAGTCGAGTGCGACATTCTCAAGGATGGCGCGCTCGATTATCCCGATGAGGTTCTCGCCCAGTTGGACTACGTTGTCGCCTCGGTCCACGCCGCCTTCACCCAACCGCAGGCGGAGATGACCGCCCGCGTCATCAAGGCCATTTCCAACCCTCACGTGACGATGCTCGGCCACCTCACGGGACGCCTTTTGTTGTCGCGCGAGGCCTACGCCATCGACATCCCCGCGATCATTGATGCGGCGGCAGACACGGGCACCATCATTGAGCTCAATTCCAATCCGCGCCGCTTGGACATGGACTGGCGCTGGTGGCCGCTGGCCAAACAGAAAGGGGTGCGCTGCTCCATTAATCCGGACGCCCACCATACGGCCCAGCTCCAGTACTTGTGGAACGGTGTCGGGATCGCCCGCAAGGGTTGGCTGACCTCAAACGACGTGGTGAACACGCTGCCCCTCGGGAAAATCGAAGCCGCTCTGGCCGCAAAACGCCGCTGAGCTTGCGCCGTGCCGGGAAGGGGACCCGGGAAGGGGACCCGGGAAGGGGACGGTTCTCACAAGATCCCGCAGCCTGACTTGTACCGCTGTGGCGTTGAGCGACAGCTCTATTCAGGCTCCGGCAGTGGATCGTGTCTGGGCGTCTGAGGGGGGCGGTCCTCGACCAACTCGATGTCGATCGGCTCTCCGTACTTGGTGGCAGCCGCGGCGGTAATACTCCGGATTGCGTCGATGGTTTGCCCCTGTTTTCCCACGACTTTTCCCATGTCACCCGGCCCCACCCGGATCTCAAAAAGCGAACGTCCATTCCGTTGGGAACGCTCGACTGAAACTGCTGCCGGGTCGTCGACCAGGTTTTTGAGCACGTACTCCAGAAACGCTTGCATGAAGAATAGACTTCAACACTGAATACAGAAATACGGCCGCATTGCCAGTGCAATGCGGCCGATTCGTCAGGGTTGTTTCGATTGAGTCGGGAACCGCTTCGGACGACCGGGAGGTGCACAGAGCACCAGTTCGGAAAAGCTTGTGAGGCAGGTATCTCTCAAGGCCATGGAGCGTTAGCACTCCATGTGCGGACCGGCAGCGGCCTAGGCAGAGGCGGCTTCGAGTGGAGCCTGTTTTGCGGCCCGGCGCAGGTTCCGAATGATGCTGGCGACCGTTTCAGAGGGTTGAGCGCCATTACCTACCCAGTAGTCGACACGCTCCAGATCGATCTTGGCGTTTTGGCCAGCCTTCTTCGGGTCGTAGTTGCCGATGATCTCGATGAATTTGCCATCGCGCGGACTCCGGGCATCGGCAACGACGATTTTGTAGTAGGGACTGTTGGTGGTGCCTTCGCGGCGGAGACGGATGGAAACGGCCATAAATGGTTGGGATTAAGGGAAAATTGAAGGGGTGGAAAACTGGAAGACCGAGGGTTGGAAGGGGCTTGATGAAAAACCTTAGCGCAGTCTTGGACGCTGTCCCCGGGAGAACATCTTCTTAAACTGTCCCATGTTTTTCATCATCTTGCGCATCGCTCCGAAGCGGTGCACCAGATCATTGACATCCGTCACTGAAACACCGCTCCCACGCGCAATCCGCTGGCGGCGGCGCGCGTTGAGGATGTCCGGGTTGCCCCGCTCCTCCAGCGTCATCGAAAGCACGATGGCCTCGGTGCGCTTTAGCTGTTTCTCATCAACGGAAAAGTCCTTCAACTTATCCATTCCGGGCAGCATCGCAAGGATATTTTCCAGAGGCCCGAGTCGACGCATCATCTTGAACTGCTCGAGAAAGTCGTTGAAGTCGAATTCCGCCCTGCGTATCCGCTCCTCCATCCGTTTGGCGTCCGCCTCGGATATGGCCTCTGAAGCGCGCTCTACAAGGCTGACAATGTCACCCATCCCCAGAATGCGCCCGGCCAGTCGGTCGGGGTGGAACGTTTCGAACTGGTCCAGCTTTTCCCCGACTCCCGCAAACTTGATGGGCTGCCGGGTCACCTCCCGCATTGAAAGCGCCGCTCCGCCCCGGGCGTCTCCGTCCAGCTTGGTGAGAATGATACCTGTGATCTGGAGGACTTCGTGGAACCGTTTGGCGACGCTGACCGCCTGCTGACCGGTCGCCGCGTCCACCACCAGAAGCGTTTCTTGTGGCTGAAGCCATTCCTTGACCCGCCGGACCTCCTCCAGCAGCGCCTCGTCAACCTCCTGCCTTCCGGCGGTGTCGTAAATCTGGACGTTACCCGCCTGCGTTTTGGCCCATTCCGCCGCTTCCTGCGCCACCTTCAGCACGTCCTGCTCGCCCGGTTGCGGTCGGAACACAGGAACCTTGATCTGGCTTCCCAAGGTCGCCAACTGTTCGATGGCGGCGGGTCGGTACAGGTCGCAGGCCATCAGGAGCGGGTGCCTGCCCTGTTTTTTGAGCCAGTTGGCCAGTTTTGCGCTGGAGGTGGTTTTTCCCGCGCCGTTCAATCCGACGATCAGGATGCGGCCCGGGGCGGCGAGATTCAGCGGCGCCTCATTGCTTCCGAGGAGTGCGGTGAGTTCGTCGTGAAAAATTTTGACGATCTGCTGGCCCGGCGTAACCGAACGGAGCACTTCCTCCCCAAGCGCCTTTTCCCGGACGCGAGCGATAAAGTTTTTGGCGACGCTGAACTCCACGTCCGCCTCGAGCAACGCCATGCGCACTTCGCGCATGGCCTCCTGCACGTTGGCCTCGGTGATGCGTCCCTGGCCGCGCAGGTTTTTGAAGACGTCCTGCAGTTTGTTGGAGAGGAGCGAAAACATTTCGAGGGGGGAGGTTAAACCACCGGAGTCACGCGTCCAGTCCGGGGTTGAACCCGCGGTCGGGAGGGAGACGCTGCGGGCAAGGCCCGGGAAGATGGCGCGCTCATCCTTTGGAAACCTCCTCGACGGCGTGTCATTCTGTGAACTGTGAAATCAGGGTGTGGCTGCCGGGTTCCAACGCAAACACCGCCGCATCGTCTTCGAACCGGAGGAAACGCACGCCGTCCGTCGCGCCGAGCGGCTTGCCATTGACGGTCACCGTTTCGGTCGGACGGGAGGGGAGGTAGAGGGTGGCGGTGGTGTTGGGTGGGATTTCCGCGCGGTATTCCAGACTGCGGTCGTGGACGCTCCAGGCGGCTTTGATGAGCCCGGCAGGGGAGTCGTAGGAGGCTTTCACCCAACTGAGGGGGGACTGCGGGCCCGGGGTCTGCGCTAGGGGGTTTACGGGCTTGAGCAGGATTTTGCGATACCCCGGTCCGTCGGTGTCGATTCCGGCCAGCGATTGGAACATCCACTGGAGCACTGCTCCAAAAGAGTACTGGCTGAAGGAATTCATCGCCGCATTGTCGGCGCTTCCGAACCCTTTTTCCTTTGAGTAGCTGTCCCACCGTTCCCAGACGGAAGTGGCGCCATGGACCACCGGGTAGCACCAGGAAGGATACTCGCGGCTCTGGAGCAGGCGGATGGCAAGCGCCTGTTTTCCTTGGCCGCTCAACGCTGGAAGGATGGATTTTGTCCCGAGAAAGCCTGTCGTCATCCGGTGCCCGTTGGACTCAACGAGTTTGACAAGCTGCCCAGTGACCGCACCCCGCTTGGATTGAGGCAGCAGATTAAATTGCAGCGCCAGTACGCACGCCGTCTGGGACGCATCCCTCAGGGTGCCGTCCCCCTGAAGGTACTTCTCCACAAATACCCGCTTCACGTTTTCAGCGGTTTCCCGGTAGTGCTGCGCCTGATCGGGCTTTTGGAGTGCCTCAGCCATCTCGGCCATGAGTTGGGACGAATGCGCGAAATAGGCCGCGTCGATCAGTTCAATCGGCGTGGGATCCTTGAGATTGAGCCAGTCGCCCCAGGCGTTCCCGATGGAAACCCCCTGAAACGAGGGACTCGCCGCCTGTCGGAACGCCATGAAGCGGACCATCGACTCCCAGTGCCGCTCCAGCAGGCGTGTGTCGCCGTACACCTTCCAAATGGTGTGCGGGCAGATCACCCCCGCGTCGGTCCACGCAGCGCCGAACGTCTTGCCGGCCTCGCCGTTTCCCATCGGATAGGGGGCGTAGTCCGGGTAGGCGCCGAAGGAGCGCTGGCTCTCGCGCACGTCCCCCAGCCACTTGGTGAAGAAGGCCGCCACATCCGCGGCGTACGTCGCCGCGCGCACGTAAATCTGGGCGTCGCCCATCCAGCCCAACCGTTCGTCGCGCTGGGGGCAGTCGGTGGGGATTTCCAAGAAATTGGACCGCTGGCTCCGCACGATGTTGGCGTAAAGCTGGTTCAGGACTTGGTCTGAACACTCAAAACTGCTGGTCATCGGAGTGGCCGACTGAAGCACCAGCCCACGCAGCGTTTCCTGCGTCGGTTTTTCGGGCAGGCCCGTGACTTCGCAGTACTGGAATCCGTGGTAGGTGAACTGCGGACGCCATTCTTCCGCATCTGAAGAGCCTCTGAGCGTATAGAAGTCCGTGGCCCGCGCCTTGCGGAGGTTTTCGGTCATGAGGCTGCCGTCAGGGTGCAGCATTTCGCCGAAACGCAAGCGGACCTGACCACCCGCGGGCCCCTTGACGCGAAGCCGCACACAGCCCGCGAAGTTGGTGCCGAAGTCGAAAATGTAGGTGCCCGGCGAGGGTTCGGTGATTTTCCGTACCGCGAGCTCTTCTGTCACCCGCACGGGTGGGGCGGGGTAGGCCTCTAGTTTGGCGGGTTTGCGGAAACCCAGTTCCACCTCGCGTTCCCCGCAGTTGTCGAAGAAGGGGGCTTTGGCACTCCCGTTAGCCTCCGCCGGAATGGCGTTCGCCCAGCGGGAAGCGTCAAATCCCGGAATGTCCCAGCCAACAAGTTCGCGTCTGGCGTCATAAGATTCGCCCATGAGCAGGTCCGCCTCACGCAGTGGTCCCTCGTTGGTGACTTTCCATTGCTTGCCCGTTCCGATGCTCTTTTTGGTGCCGTCCTCAAATTCAACCTGAATCTGCGCAAGCAGTGCAGGGGATTTTCCGTACATCGACCGGCCCGTCTTGTGCGGGCCGTAGCCCACAAGCAACCCGTAGCCGACGTAACCGGCATACCAGCCGTCGGTGAGGATGGCGCCCACGGCGTTCGGGCCGGGGCGGAGGAGGGCGGTGACGTCCAGCGCCCGGTAGTAGGCGCGCTGGGTGTAGTCCGACCAACCGGGGAGGAATTGGGCGTCGGATGCGCTTTTTCCGTTGAGATGCAAATCGGCGAGCCCCAGTGCGCTGAGGTACGCGGTGGCGCGCCTGACCGGCTTGGCTATTTCAAACTCGGTCCGAAAATAGCGCGCCGGAGGCAGGTGGAGCGAGTCGCGGTCCTTGTGAACGGGGGAGTCGTCTTTGGCCGCGATCCAAGTGCCAACCCAGTTTTCGGAGGCGCTGAGGCCTGCCCGCCATGTGGCGGTTTCGCTCCATGGAGATTCCTCGTCCCGGGTGTTCCAGACCTTTGCCTGCCAGAAGACCTGTTGTCCTGGCTTGAGTGGTTTGCCGAGGTAGGAGAGCTGAGAGCAGGCGCCGCCTTCGGTTTTTCCGGAATCCCAAAGGTCGGGTTTGTCGTACTGTAGTTTTTCCAAGGAGGAGGCCACTCTGACCGCCCAAGCGCGCTGGTGCTGGCCCGGGGTTTCGGAGCGCAGCGTCCAACCAAGCCGCGGATGCGCGTCCTCCACGGCAAGAGGATTCGCCAAATATTCGCACCGCAGTGCCACCGGTACCAGGGGAGAGGCAAACGCCGAGGCGGTTAGCAGCAGCAGAAGCAGGGCGAATCGCATGGGAGGCGGGTAGCAGGGACTCCGGGGGCGCCGGCTTGGGGAAGCCCCGCGCCGGGAATGTGAGCGTCGATCGTGCCGCCTGCTACGATGGGATCATCCCGTTTTTGCGGGCGAAATTAAAGATGCCCCCCGCCTCGATTACCGGTCGCACCTCCCCAAGCGGTTTGAGCGCATAGGTGACCCCGTTGGAGGTGAGTGTGTCGTTGTCGAAGTCCAGAGTGGCGACGTCTCCCGTTTTGAGCACGTCACAGAGCCGTGTCGGGCTGTCGTAGGGGTAGCATTCGCCAGTGGCTACGCAGTTGCGGAAAAAAATCCGGGCAAAGCTATCCGCGACGACCGCCTCGACGCCGGCGGCACCCAACGCGATCGGCGCGTGTTCCCGGGAGGAACCGCAGCCGAAATTGCGCCCGCCGATGACGATCTTGAAAGGCGTCTTCAACTGCCCATCCTCGACAAAACGCGTCGGGTACAGCGCGTCCGGGAGACCGATCAGGGCGTAGGAACCCAGTTTGTCATATTCCTCGGGGATCGTGGGCACCAGTGTCAGATACTGGGCCGGAATGATCTGGTCGGTGTCGATGTTGTCCTGAACGACGTAAACGGGGGATGTAACTGTGTGCGCCATAGGTGCGGAGTAGGGGATAGGTCTGGAAAGTCTCTTGAGAGCCGGTTTGGGAACCGCCAGCCCGCAGGACAATCCGGCGATCGCCGGAGAAGAAAGCGGGCGGCTGCGGACTAGGACACGAAAGTGCGGGGATCGGTGATTTTGCCTGTCAGTGCGCTCGCCGCCACGGTGTAGGGGCTCGCAAGAAAGACTTCTGACTCTTTGTTGCCCATGCGACCGGGGAAGTTACGGTTGGTGGCGGAGATGCATTTCATCGGCTTGTTCAGGCGGCCGAAGGTGTCCACCGGTCCGCCCAGACAGGCCGCGCAGGAGGCATTCTCGGTCAACCGGACGCCCGAACTCTCCAGAATCTGCCAGACCGACTGGCCGTCCCAGACGGTATCCTTGAGCTCCTGCACGACCTTGGTGGTTGCAGGCACTCCGAAAGTGTCGATTTTGACTGTCTTGCCGCGCACCACCTCGGCGAAGGCCAGAAAGTCGCTCGTCTTTCCGCCGGTGCAGGAGCCGATG
>JBILKV010000185.1:0-8499 GCA_044376515.1 Chthoniobacteraceae bacterium
TCGGCATCAGCCATTTCGCCAAGGTTTTTGGGCTGGGCCACGGCTTCGGCAATGCGTTGTTGAAGATCACTCATGGGGCGGTTGCGGGGCTGCGGGAAGGGGGGGATGTTTGGGGACCGGCATCGGCAGGGGCGTTGCCAAAAGGCCGTTCAAGCGATTTCGTAGCGGGGCAGGCTGGGATCCACCTCGCAGCTCCACGCGTCGATTCCACCGCGCAGACTCCGGGCGTTCTCCATGCCGTGCCCGGCAAAATAGGCGGCCGCGTCCATACTACGGACCCCGTGATGGCAGACAAACACCACCGGCTTCGACCGGTCCCACCCGGGAATTTGGTGCATCAGCTCCTCGGTGAAGAGGGTGGCCCCGGGAATGTGGACCGCGTCGAACTCCTCCCTTGAACGGATGTCGACGAGAACAGCGCCACCGTCGGCCAGCAGTGCGGTTGCCTCAGTCGGCGAGATTTCCATTCGCGCATCCGCCTCCCGCGCCTGCCCCAGAAAAGCGATCACCTCCTCCACGGGAAGTCCGCCGTTGCGCTCGCAAACCTGCCCCAGCGTTTCCTCCCCGTGAAAACCGCAACTGGAGCAGCCCCCGATGTGGTAACCGCGAAACAGCGCGCGCTGGACGCCCGGGAACAGGGCGAGAAGCTCCTGCATCGTGGTTTCCGCCCGGATGGAGGCAATCGGAGAGGCCATGGTTGGGTTCATGGTCTGAACCTATCCGCCCCAAGTCCCCCTGACAACGGCGCAATCCTGCCGCCGGGGCGCCCCCCTTTAACCGCTTGACCGAGGCGGTTGGGGGCCGAAGATACCCGCAAATGCGATTTCAGACTCTTTGGGAGGGCCGTGCCATCTTTGCAGTGGTGCTGTTGCTGGGTGCAGCGGGCTACGCGCTCCGGTGGCAATGGATGGTGGCGCTTGCAGCGGGCGCCCTCCTGTTCTGCCTGAACTTCTTCCGGGACCCCGAGCGGAAGGGCTCCGCCGACCCACGGGACATCCTCTCCGCGGCCGACGGGGTAGTCACGGAGGTTGTGGAGATGGAAGAGGGCGAATTTCTCAACCGCCCGATGCGCCGGATCGGGGTGTTTCTTTCGGTGCTGGACGTGCACACCAACCGGATGCCCATCGACGGCAAGGTCACCTACATGAATCACTTTCCGGGCACCTACCCCGGTCCCTATCTGGATGCCCGCCACAAGGATGTCTCGACCAAAAACGAGGCGCTCACCTGGGCATTTGAAGGGGAGAGGGCCACGCTCGTGGTGCGTCAGATCACCGGGGCAATCGCGCGCCGGATCGTCCCTTGGAGAAAGGTCGGTGACGCTGCGCAGAAAGGGGAACGCTTCGGGATGATCCGGTTCGGATCGCGCACCGAGGTATTTGTCCCATTGGACTGCGAGGTCACCGTCCAGCCCGGACAAAAAGTCAAAGGCGGGGAGACGGTTATCGCCCGCTTCCCCTAGCGCAAAACCGAGGACCGCGCATGCCGGAAGATCAAGGCGTCAAAATCTACCTGCTGCCGAATTTGATGACGGCGGGGAACCTGTTTTGCGGGTTCGCGGCCTCCCTCAAAATCGTGGAGAGCGCGATGGTTTCCGCGGGTCCCGGAGAAGCGACTCTCACGCTGGCCGCCGAGAACATTCACCGCGCCATCTGGTTGATCCTTGCCTCGTGCATCTTCGATTTACTTGATGGCCGGCTGGCGCGCTTGGGCGGCAATGAAAGCCCTTTCGGCCGCGAATTTGATTCCCTCGCAGACATCGTATCCTTCGGAGTGGCCCCCGCCCTGATGGTATACAAGATCGTGCTTTTTGAATTTCCGCGCACCGGCTGGATCATCGCCTCGATCTACCTGGTGTGCGGGGCGCTGCGTCTGGCGCGCTTCAACTGTCTGGCCGCGATGAACCCCACTTCCGCAAACAAGGAGTTCACAGGGTTCCCGATCCCGGCGGCCGCCGGATTGATCGCCTCCCTGACGCTGTTCATCTTGTTCCTGAATGAACACGACAGGCCGCTGGGTTCCAGCAAGTGGGTCTTGCCCCCTCTGATGCTGTTTCTGGCGTGGATGATGTTCAGCCAGTTCAAATACCCGAGCTTCAAGAGCTTTTCGTGGCGCTCCACCCGCTCTCTTTCGCGCTTTGCGGCGATCCTCATCGTGGCAGTCGTCACCGCGCTGAACTACGAGTGGATGCCGTTTCTGCTGTTTGTCAGCTACTTGTTGTACGGTTTCTTCAGGCCCTTCCTCTCGCGCGAGATGAAACGAGACATCGAGGATGAGGAGGAAGAGGAGTCCAACGGGGCGCCCTAGCCGGGGCACGAGCGTGCGCCGCCCCGCCCCGACCGGCCGTTCCGCCAGAGCACATGAGTGACTTCACTCAAAACGGCGTCATCTGCACGCTCCCGCGGCTGAACGAAACCCATCTCGAGCCGCTGGACACGCAGCGGTTACCAGCGCTCTCGGAGGTTTGTCCCGTTTCCCTCATTCTCCCCTGCCACGCTCCGGATTTGGAGCGACCGGCCCTCCAACACATTTGCGCGCAACTCGCCGGTGCCCGCTGGCTCGAGCGCGTGCTGCTCCCGGTCAACGGCCTCCCGCTGGCGGAAGTGCCCGCACTCCGGCGGCGGCTTTCCTCGAAGATTCCAGGCAAAGTGACGGTGTTCTCAACGGACGAACCCTCCCTGCGTTCCGTCCTGGGGGCGGCCTCCGGGCGGCAGGACGGCCTTCTGCCCGCAGGCAAGGGGCTCAATGTTTGGGCGGCCCTTGGAATCCTTCACGCAGCACGCATCCCCGGAGTGTACGCGCTTCAGGATGCGGACGTGCTTTCCTTCCAACGCAGCACCCTTGCCCGGCTCTGCTTCTCGGTGGCGGAACCCACGCTGGGGTTTGATTTTGCGAAGATGTACTACAGCCGGGTGACCGACCGGCTGTACGGGAGGGTCAGCCGGCTTTTTTTCGCACCGCTCCTGCTCTCGCTCATTCACGTCGCGGGGCACCATCCACTGCTGGATTTCCTCCAAAGCTTTCGGTACCCGCTCTCGGGGGAATGCGCCTTCCGCGCCTCACTCGCCTCGAGTTTGCCCGTGTGGGAGGGCTGGTCACTGGAGGTCGGCATGCTGACCGAGGTGTTCCGCCAGATCGAACCCGAGCGGGTCTGTCAGGTCGACGGCGGCACGGGCTACGATCACAAACACCAGTCGGCCCAAACCGGACTGCACCCGATGTGCCTCCAAATCTCCGAGACGCTCCTCCACCAACTGGCCACCGAGGGCTGCCGGGTGGACGCCGGGTTTCGACAGACCCTCCTGCGCGCACAAACCCGACACGCGCTCGAGGCGGCCCGCCGCTCCGCCGCCCTCGCTTGTTTGAACGCCATTCCCTGCAATCAGGCGGAAGAACTCGATGCGGCTTTGGGCTTTGCCTCGACCCTCCGCGCCGCTGAACCGGCCGCCGCCGCTCAAAACCCAGCCCCCCTGCCCTCTTGGGACTCGGTGGAGAAAATTCGCCCGGAACTCATCCCGCCGCTCGCACGATTCCTTGAGCGGCCCGTCTGATCCAGAAGAACGTGCGTTGGCAGGCGGTGCCGGTCCGGGCGACCGCGCAACTACTTCGCAGCGACCGGGGTCGCGTTCCAGACCTTGATGTCGTCGAACAGGCCGTCCTTGCCCAAGCAGCCCAACTCGATTTTCGACTTGGTCGCGTGACCAATTCCGGAGGATTTCAAGTAGCCCACGGCCTTGCCGTCGATGCTCACCCGCATCTCGTCCCCGACAGTCTCAACCTGCAGGGTGTACCAGCGGTTCTTTTCGAGATCCAATTTGAAGGAGGCGCTCCGGCCCACCAAGAGTTTGTCGGCCTCTGCTTTTTTGGCGGGATCCATGCGCATTTCACGGATGTCGTTGCGCATGGTTCCGTCGCGCTCGTCGATGAGCTGGACTCCGTTGAGGCGCACCTGCGCCCGGCAGATGTGCCCGTAGTGCGCGCCGGTGTACTTCCGGTCGTCAAACTCCACGTCCAGCATGGTGGCTCCTTCGAAACGGATCTTCACTTCAACAATGCTGTCCTTGGTTGGGATTTCCAGACCGTGCACGGCGGCGTGCGCCTTGACCGCCGGCTTTCCATCGGCTGCGGGAACGTCCATGTCGCGCGTCTGGGTTCCCTTCAACACGCCGTTCTCCGCCACAAAGGTCGGCACCACCTTGTGCCACACGGGGGCCACACTGCCCTCAAAGGCGTCGGAGAAGAGCAACTCCCCCTTTCTGGCGATCGGTTCACCGGGGATCACCGGCGGAGCGGCCCACAGGGAGACGGAAGCGAGGCTGGAGAAAAGAAGGGTGGGAAGCGTGCGCATCCCCGAGGGGATAGGCGCCCCGGAGTGCGTTGGGAAGCGGAAAGCTTGCGGGGTGCGGAGGTAAAACGCGGCAAACATCTTGCATTTGAATTGCAATAAGCTCCGGTCGTGCTAATCTGAGCCGGATGAGATCCCTTCCGCGCCTCTTCGCGTTTTTCCTGCTCGCCTGCGCCCTGCCCCTCCGGGCGGAGGGACCGCTCAAGGTATCCTCGTTCTCGACCATCCTCACAGAGATTGCCGCACGCGTGGGCGGGGACCTGGTTCAGGTGCACGCGCACGTCAAACCCGGCTCGGATCCGCATGATTTCGAACCCAAGCCCTCGGATCTGAAGCGGGTTGCAGAGGCCGATGTGGTCCTGCTCTCGGCCAAACACATGGAAGGCTACGTTGGCAAGCTGCAGGAGGCCAGCGGCGGGCGGGCGAAGTTTTTGGAGGTGGGCTCGCAACTTCCCTCGCTCTGGTTGCGCTCGCAGGGAGCGGACGGGAAGTCCACCAAAGAGGAGGATCCCCACTGGTGGCACAGCGTGGAGAACACGCAGCGCGCAGCAAAGGTGGTGAGGGACGCGCTGGTCACCCTCCTTCCGCAGCAGCGCGAGGCCTTCCAGAGGAACACGACCGCCTATCTTGCCGAACTCGGCGAGCTTCAAAAGTGGGCGCGCCAGCGGGTGACCGAACTGCCCCGGGACAAACGCAAGCTGGTGACAAGTCACGACGCCCTACAATACTTTGCCAAGGAATACGGCTTCACCGTGTATCCCGTCGAGGGCCTGACTCCCTCCGAACAGCCGGCCTCAAGGCAGGTGGCTGAATTGCTTACGACCCTCAAAAGCCAGCGCGTCAAGGCGGTGTTTTCCGAGGACACCGTGAACCCCAAGGTGCTCAAGCAAATCACCGCGGAGACGGGGGCCGTGCTGGGCGGCCAACTCTGGGTCGACGGCCTCGGCACGGGCGAGGCCTCCACCTACCCGGGGATGTTCAAGCACAACGTGAACACCATCGTCGAAGCGCTCAAGTAGGCCGGCCCCGATGACCCTGTCTGCACCCCATTCGGCCACGGATCCTGCGGCCGTTCCATGCCCTTCACAGCCGGGGAGGCCGCTGTGACGGGATCCCCGCTGCTGCGCGCGTCGCTCCTGTTTGCGGCGCTGCTGGTACTGGCCGTTCCCCTGCGGCAAGTGACGCAACCCGAGGGGGACGGCGGCCCTGCGCCCTCCGCAGCGCCCAAACCCGGCGAACAGGCGGACGCGACGCTTCAGAAACTCCCCCTTGTCCTGAGCTTCACCACAATGGCGGGACGGATCGAGTTGCGACATCTCGGCAGGACCGTCTGGTCCAAGGATCGCCCGGCCTTGCGGGAGGAAGTGGATCTGAACCTGGCCTTTCCAAGGGAAGGCATCGAACTGGGGGTAACGGTTCAGTGGCCGGGCGGAGATCTGGCCGCGCTCCGGCTGCAACTCACCACCCCGGACGGGACGGAATTGGACCGAAGCGCCTGGGGCGCTGAAACGATGGAGACGGTCCTCTCTTTTCCATGATTCCATGACGGCGCCCGTCCACGCACACTCCCTCGAAGTCGAAGATCTGACGGTAAGCTACCGGCGGATTCCAGCGCTGCACCACGTGAGCTTCAGCCTGCAATGCGGCGAATGCGTCGCGGTGCTGGGCCCCAACGGGGCCGGCAAGTCAACCCTGCTGAAGGCGCTGGCGGGGTTGCAAGAGTCCGAAACGGGGCACGTCCGGTTTCACGGCCGCACCATGCAAGGGGCCTGTCAGGAATTCGCATACCTGCCACAGCGGGAGACGATCGACTGGGATTTTCCCACCACCGTGCGCGGTGTGGTTGAAATGGGACGCTATCTAAAGGTGCGCTGGTGGCGCCGCTTCGGAGCCCAGGACCGGCAGGCCGTCGATGACGCCCTTGAATCGATGCAGCTCAGCCCGCTGCAGGACCGGCAGATTTCGGCCCTCTCTGGCGGCCAGCAGCAGCGGGTTTTCCTCGCGCGGGCGTTGGCACAGGAGGCCCACGTGCTGTTGTTGGACGAACCGTTCACGGGACTGGACCAGCCCAGCCAGGACGCGCTGCGCCAGGTGTTTCGCCAACTGCGCGAACGTGGGAAACTCCTGCTGATCTCCCACCACGAACTCGCCAGCGTCCCGGAAATCTTCGACCGTGTGGTGCTGCTCAACGGGGAACTGATCGCTGCGGGCACCGTGGCGGAAGCCTTCACCCGCGAAAACCTCACGCGCGCCTACGGTACCCGCGTCTTCTCAAGAGTAAGTCATGGACTGGCTGTTTGAACCCTTCCAACACGTCTTCATGCAGCGCGCCCTGGCGGCCTGCCTGTTGATCGGTTTTCTCAACGGCTTTCTGGGGGCCTTTGTCGTGCTGCGCCGCATGGCGCTCATGGCGGACTCCCTTTCGCACTCGCTTCTGCCCGGACTGGCCGTGGGGGTGCTGTTGTTCGGGGTGGCGCCGGCGGGGCTTTTTGTGGGGGCGCTGGCGGCCGCTCTTTTGGTGGCGCTGGGGGCGCAGTTGCTGGCGCGGGGCGCGCGGGTCAAGGAGGACACCGCTCTGGGAATTCTGTATACGGTGGCCTTCTCCTCGGGAGTGGTGATCCTGAGCTTCGTCAAGGTACGCGTCTCGCTGATGCACTACCTTTTTGGAAACATCCTCGGGGTGTCGAATCAGGACCTCTGGGTGGCCTACGCGGTGGCACTGGCGGTGCTGCCGCTTTTGGTGGCGGCGGAGCGGCCGCTGCAATTGCTGTTGTTCGACCCTGCGGTTGCCCGCAGTCAGGGCATTCCCACCGGCGTGCTTAACGTCAGTCTGGTGGTGGCGCTGGTGCTGACCATGGTTAGTTCGCTGCAAGCCGTCGGGGTGATTCTGCTGTTGGGGCTCCTCGTCTCGCCGGCGGCGACGGTGTACCTCTTGTGCGACTCGTTTCCCGCGATGCTGTGGGGGGGCGGCGCACTGGGCGCGTTCGGCTCCGTCCTCGGGCTCTGGCTCAGCTACTGGCTGGGCGTGCCCTCGGGCGCCTGTATCGTGCTCGTGTTGGGCTGCTTTTTTTGCCTCGCCTACCTGTTCAGCCCGCGATACGGGCTCCTCCCCAAGCTTTGGCGCGCGCGCCATTTCCACCACGAAAGTCTCTCCCGCTGGGAGAAGCACTGAAAAATTCGCTTTACCGCTCGCGGCCCCCTGCAGAGACACTGACTCCCACGGCAGCGCAATCCTTTAACCGCTCCGCCTTCACCCCCCAAAAGCAATCCCCCCCTCCATCCCATGCACTCCCTCCGCCTCGCCCCTCTCGCATTGACCCTCTCCTGCTCGCTTGCCTCGCTCTTTCCCGCGAATGCACAGACACCGACGGCCCCGGCCCCCGCGAGCGGTTCGTTCCTCCCGATCGCGCCCCGGGTCGACCTCAAGGACGGGGATACCTTTGTGTTCCTCGGCGACTCCATCACCCACCAGTGCCTCTACACCCAGTACGTAGAGGACTACATCTACACGCGTTACCCGGATAGGCGCATTCACTTCCACAACGCCGGAGTGGGCGGCGATATTGCCCAGAACGCCCTCGACCGCTTTGACGAAGACGTGGCCGCTTACAAACCGAAGTACATCTCCATCCTCCTCGGGATGAACGACGGTTCCTACCGGCCCTTCGATCAAGCGGTCTTCGACCGCTACCAAACAGGGATGACCACGCTGCTGGACCACATCCAAACCCTTGGCGCCTCGGCCATCCCCATGACACCCACCATGCACGACGCGCGCGCCGCGCGGATGGGCCCCCGCGCGAGTGAACCACGGGACACCTACTACAATGGCGTTCTGTCACTCTACGGAGCGTGGCTGCGCGAAATGGCCCAGCAACGCGGCCTTGGGTTTGTCGATATGTACGGCCCCCTCAACCAGATCACGCTGGACCAGCGCAGGACCACCCCGGACTGGACCATGATCAAGGACGCCGTGCACCCCGGCGCCACCGGACAGGTGGTCATGGCCGCCGCTTTCATCGCCGATGCCTTTCCCAAAACGCAGGTCTGCGGCATCACCCTTTCCCAAAAGGACGGAAAATGGGTCGCCGCCGTCAGCAACGGAAAGGTCACCGACGGCTCCGAACTCGAGAAACACGCCGTGACGGTCAAAA
>JBILKV010000055.1:0-23877 GCA_044376515.1 Chthoniobacteraceae bacterium
GCCGTTGCAACTTCCGTGCTTCGGTTCCTGTTTCTGGTGGCGTGTAAGTGGATGTCCTTTCGGAGCAATCGTTTTTTCTGTTTCCGTTTTTAGGCGCATCGGGCCAACTGCCCCTAGGCAACAATGTGCTTTTTTGGGCTATGTTTTTGTGAAGTCCGGCTTTATGGGCCACAAACCTGAGGGTAGGGAGCCCGTTTCTTTGAATCGAGAGACACGTCCGCCGCTGGGGCCGCCACACGCAGTCCGGAAAGCTCCGGAAAGCTTCGTGAAACACTATTGTGTCCCCTCATCCTACGGCGGGCGCCTATTCTGACGCGGTCGTCTTCCACCTGAAATCGGCAAAAAGCACCTTGGTGAGATCGGAGCCGGCTTTCGGAAAAAAGGAAATTTCGCCGACCTCTGACCAGTCTTTCAGCGGTTTTTGACTGAACCGGTTGACGAGAAAGCCGGCGGGGACGACCTTTTCCTGCCATTGGTCTGAGGCGGTGAGGGCAACCTCTGTGGAGTGGTAGTTGGAGGCGTTGAGGATGACTTCTTGGGGTTCGGTGCAGTAGAATTTGAACGTGAGGTGACTGTTGGCGGGCGCCTTCCATTTAGGGTCGTGGAGTTGCTCCGTTCCAGAGCCTCGTTGGTTGTTAATGGGGCGAAAGCACTTGATACCCTTAGGGCCCTCCATCTCTGCGATGTTTGTCCAGAGGCTGTACCCGTTCTCAGAGATGGATTCGGAGGCTTTGTCAGTCGCCCGAGCCGTTCCTAACCGGGAGGGAATGACGGCCAGAAAGTCTGTGGAACGTACGATGGTCGTCGAGTAGGTGACATTTGCGTAAGCAAAAAGGTAGTCTTCCACGTTTAGCACAGGGAGCGAGCCCGTCCAATGGATGCCGTGCCGCGTCGCCGGGGCGTCCCGCCACGAACGGGCGAAGCTGCAGGGGTTTTTGAGCGCGTAAAACAGCTCCACCTTTCGCACATCGTCCGGAGACTCCGGTTGAAGAACAAACTCGGGAACGCCGTCTGCATCGAGTCGCACCACGGCATTGGGGTGAGCGGGCCAAGGGATGTTCTGTCCCTGCACGTGTTTGGCGAGCCACAGTTTGGCATTCTGCTCGATCTTATCGGTGTCATGGTGGCCCCGGGCCTGAATCGCAAAGGACCAAGGCACTTCCGCACGGAACTTTTTAAAGCCTTCCAGCCCGCGTTCGTGTCCGCCGTGATGATCGTTTGAACCGTTCAGGAATAGGGTGGCCGCCGTGATGTAGGGCACGTGGGCCTCTGGGGCGACTGAGCTGAGATAAATCTCCTCGCCCGGGCTCCGCCGCGGCTCCACATAGGGGATGTTGTACATCCAGACTTGTTTGTTCCGATAATATTCGTTGTAGCCGATCCCGAAGTGGGGCACGACGGCTTTCACCCTCGGATCGGTCGCAAGATTCCACATTAAGCTTCCCCCGTAGGAATACCCGCTGGCCCCCAAGCGCGAGCGGTCCACCTCTTTTTGCTGCTCAAGGTAACTGAGCGCGCGCCGCTGGACCGCGTACCAGAGATAGTCCGAAGTTTGTCTCGGGTCGGTAATGTCCTTGCCTTCCCCCGTTGTTGAGTTGACCGGACCGGCGACAGACCGGTCCATGTTCCCGTGCCTGAGCGCCTCGGGGTACTTAGTGAAGTGGGGTCGGGCACCGGTTTTTCCGCAGTAGTCATGTGCGAGCACTGCCCAGCCTTCTTGGACAAAGTCTTTTCCAATCGCGGGCGCCCCCATCCATCCGTGCACATTCAGGAGTCCGGGAGCGCGAAAGGCACCCGCTTTGACGCTGTACTTGCAGTAGATGCGTACCTCTTCCCCAAGGACATAGGCGCTGATGTAGCTCTCGCGGGTGAGGATCCCGTCACGCGTTTCCTCTTTGACGATTTCCTCCTTGAAATCCCCCTTGTCCGGATCGTAGTCCTGCCAGAGTGTGACGGGGAATGGCGGGTCATTCCCGCGAACAGCGTGCCCCGGCAAAAGCAGCGCGGTGGCGGTCGAAAGCACAAGGAGCCGACTCAATTTCATCGAGTTCGGAAGACTAGCGTCCGGGGAGGTCCGGTCAATGGTGTGACATACCGTGAGGTGGAGCCCTAGTTGAGGAGCGGAAACAGCGGGTCAGTTGGTTTTGGGTCCGAGGCGTCCGGGCTTCGATGATCCCCGTTGGCTTTGTGCCTGGCCGAGTTTCCACTCAGACAGGGTTTACCAGAGTGGAAGGCATGGATTTCGTCCCTGAGGGAGCGGATTTGTGAACGTCATACCGAAAAAGACATGTTTCCCGCAGGAATTTGTCTAAAGTGTGGAAAAGAGAGAACCCCCTGCAGCCGTGACCGAACCGTCATCCGAATCCATGGCCCTTACGAGGGTCGCGGCATCCTTGCCAAAACGCCGCCGGCCGTTTGCGCGGTTGGTGGTCTTCGTGTTTGTGGCCCTCGCATTGCAAGCAATTCCTCAGGTGTTCCGCTGTACACTGTGGATCTTGCTCCATGAGGAAGTCCTCCGCCAGGGGGGGCGGCTGCGGGTGACGGTTCAAGAGGGATCGCTGTGGGAACCGGTGGTGCTGAGTGGCATCCAACTCAGCTTTGTGGCGCCCGACGGTGGCAGGTTTAAGTTTCAGGCAAAACGTTGCACACTGGAAGGGACCATTCGCCCGCTACTGAGTGGCGTCTGGAACTGGCGCTTCCTTGACAGGCTCCAATTGCGGGGGGGGGTAGTGGACTGGGATCTGGGCGGAGGCCCCGGCGGTGGGGCGGGGGATTCGGACCTCTGGCCTTGGGACGGGTTTCGATTGGGCAGGGTGCTGCAACTGCCACCGCCAGTCACCTTGGACCTCGAGTTGAGAGAGGTGCGAATTCGTTCGGCCTACTGGTCGATTCAGGCGGACAGCGTGGCTTCTGTGGTGAGCGAGGTCGCCCCAGGGGCTGTGAAGGTGGCTAAACTCGACGTGGCGGTGGGAAGTTGGACACGGAGCTTTCGGGACGTTGCCGGAAAGACGGCGATGCAGGGCGAGTCTCTTAAAGTGGGGCAGGTCGCGCTGATGGACGGTTTACGGATCGAGTCTCTGAGCGCATCCCCCTCAAAAAGCGATGGAGGCGGCTTGCTCGATCTGGAGCTGGAGGTGCAGGCCTTCGGCGGGGACATTCGACTGGTTGCGCAGGTCGGAGCGCCCTCTTCCGAGGTCCCGCTAGAGGCTAGTGGTACATTCGCCAAGCTGGGGGTTGCCCCGTTCGCTGCCTTCCTCAATTTTACCGAGGCCGCTGGCGGATCTTTGGTGGCCGGAAAGTTTAGTTTCCGGGGGCAGCCTTCGATGCCCGAGCGCGCTACTGCCAGTCTGCGGATGGAGGCCCGCAACTTCCAGTGGGAATCCCGGCAATGGGATGAACTGGTGGTGGGTGCGACACTTTTGGAGCGGCGGATTCAGGTGCCTGAATTCTCCCTTAAACAGGGCCCGAACCAGCTGCAATTAAACGGGGACATGCAGTGGCCGGAAAAAGAGGCGCCGTGGTGGAAGTCCGACTTTGGAGTGAACCTCACGGCGCGAGTGGAAAACCTGACCGAACTTTCGGCCCTCCTACTGCCGGAGTTTAAGTACGTGGCAGGGGGCCTGACCGTGGATGGGGCGGTGCGGAGCCAAGGCGGGGTGCTGGGAGGGGCCCTCATTGTTTCGGGAGCGCACATGACGTGGCGGAACGCGCCTGTGGAGGAACTCCATGCGGCGGTCAAACTCCAAGGCACGGAGGTGCAGGTGCTGAACGTCGAACTTGCGCAAGGGCTCGACTGGGTTCGGGGTAAAGGTTCGGTTCAGGTAGGGCAGACGTGGTCCTATCAGGGCGAGTTGCACGGGAACGTCCGGGACCTCGGCAAGTATGCGGCGCTCCTCCAGCCACCTGTCGATCTTGACCCGTACGCCGGAGGCGTTGAGCTGGACTGGTTCGGTCAGGGCGGCAGCGGGGGAAACGAAGGTCGGGTGATCGCTAGGTTTTCACAACTGCGTCCGTTTCATTCCCAAGCCGCGTGGCGTAATCCGGTCAGCGGCGAGGTCTCGGGCAACTACAATAACGAGGGCTTCCAGATCGAGTCCCTCGTGCTTGGGGATGGGGAAATCCGCTTGCGTACCGAACTCAAGATGGACCGGCAGAAAGTGCAGGTTCTCAACCTCAACGTGCAGCACGGGGAAAGGACCGCCCTTGTCGGGAGTGCGGTTTTGCCGAGGGAATGGGTGGACCAATGGCCGAGCCTCTCTCTGCCGAGCCTGCTCAAGAATCCATCGCGGTTTGAGTGCAGCCTTGAGGCGAAACAGTTGGATCTGGCGCTGCTTGGCCGTTTGCCGGAAACGCCCGATGGCATCGAGGGCGTCGTGGACGGTCGCTGGCAGGTCAAAGGGAGTCTGTCCGATCTGTCTGGGGCGGGAAATTTGTCGCTGCGCAATGGCGCCATTGGAGTCGCTGATGGCCTCCTGCATTCTGCAGCGGCGGATTTTTCTTGGGATTCCCGGGTGCTCCGGGCTCGGAACCTGACTTGGGTCTCTGCCTCTGGCACCTACAAGGGAGGTGCTTCCCTCGATTGGAAGCCCGGCACTTCGGTTCCGTCGATCGAGGCATCCATTTCCTGTGAAGATGCCGTCTGGCAGGGGCCTGAGGCACTGCGCTTCGCCCTTAAACCGGACGAGGAAAGACCGACCGCTCAGTCCGCGGTGGCCTCCGTGCTCGGGCAGGTTTCTTGGAGGGTTTCAGGGCTTTTGCAGGATCCGCTGCTCTCTGCGGACGTGGTGGTGCGCTCGCTGGATTTTCAGGGCGTTCCGGATCTGCGGCGTCTGTTCGCGGACTCCGATCTGGGGAAGACGACGTGGGCCGGGTCCAGAAACCCGTTGATAAAGGATTGGAAGCTGCAGGTTCGGGTGACGAGCACTGACGGTGCCGCGGTGTTGGGCACCCCGGGAGCCGCGCGGTTTGACCTCCATGCCGGGGGCACTGCGGCCCACCCTTTCTGGCACGGGGAGATCCGCCTAGCACTGAGGGCCTCCGCGGCCAGCGCCCTCCTTGAGGTTGAGCCGCTCGTGCTCAAATTTTTGCCCGCGACCGCCATCCCCGAAATAGAGGCGCGGGTGAGGGGGCACTCCGGCGCAGTAACCTTCAGTGCGTCTGCCTTGGGACCGCTGGGACATCCTGTTCGCTGGTATGAAACCAATCCCCCCTCTCAAGCCGGGAGGGTCAGAGCCGTCTTCGAGGAGTCCAAGGAGTGGTAGCGCGTCTGCAGGCCGACGCCGGTGTGCCAGAGGAACAGCGCATCTCACACGGAGCCGGGGAGATGGCGCGGCGAGTACTACGCTTGACCCCACCGTGTCTTTTTTTACACAAAACCTTAAAATCAGCGGGCCGGCCTAAAAATGTAGCAAGTCATTGTGTGAAGTGTTTCCACAGCCGTCCCACGGCATGAAAAAAACAAGGTGCCGACGGACTTTGTACAGAGAAGCGGCGGCGAAAAACACTCCAATCGGGAACAAATGCAACTCTCCCGGCTAAGCATGAGGTCAAAAACCGCTAAATCGTTGCCGCGACTCCCGCCTGTGATTTATCCGGGCTAGCCATTCAGACAGAACGGCAGCGGGTGATTGAATCTTTCCGTCAGGCCGACAGCCGTTATTTGCTGCAGCACTGCTTGCAGGAGATCCTGAAGCGTCGGTTGAAAGTCGAAGTGGTCGCAGTGGAGAGTCTGATTCCAGAGCTCGTTCCGGCGGTCGCGCTGGGGGTCTAAAAAAGGGGACAAAAGGGGACAAAAGGGGACAAAAGGGGACAAGAGGGGGACAAGAATTGTGCAAAAAGGGGGCAAAACGCGGGCAAAACTGAGCGTTTTTGCAAGCAAGGGTGTTTTCCCTAGAGAGGATTCGCAGTGGCTTTAACCGCTTGGAATCAGGGGTTTGCTCCTTGAAAAAGGAGCGGAGTCTACGGGGCTCGAACCCGCAACCTCCGCCGTGACAGGGCGGCGCTCTAACCAATTGAGCTAAGACTCCGTGGAAGGAGGTCTTGATAACACGCCACCCGTTTTGGACACAAGCGTTTTACGATGCTTTTACGTCTGCAGCTGCAGAGAACGTTGTTCTGCGGTGCCAAGTGGCTTAAAATAAGACGTTTGAAATGAAGGGGCAAATTGAACCCGAAAAGGATGCTCGCGTGGATCCGCGGCAGCGTCGAAACCGGCGGGCCAATCATCAGGCGGATATGCTCCGCGCGCCCGCGTTCAGGCGCGGAATCCGGTTTCTCCAAAGTCGATCGGCGTTTGGGCGTGCGCTGGGGGAAGTTGGCGTCCACTTTGGTGAACGTTCCGCACCTTGGATAAGGCGGTTCACGACCGAGAGCGACGGCCATAATCCGCCCGCGATACTGGAGCCTCAAAGCGAGACATCGTCTGCACCGGCAATCCAAGAGGATGGTGCCCCCAGTTGCTACGGGCTGCTTTTTGGCCATCGCACCGCAAAGGGTGTGAGCGTGAGCTTGGCCCCTAGGAGTTCGCCGGGCTGATGCCTCCCTCGCCACCTGAACCTTGCTTAAGAAATGCAGAAGAACCAGATGTCCCCGTCGCCGGAGCTCGGGGTCGATTGCATGGCCTGGCGACGCAGGGAAGCCCCGGGCTCCTTTGGTATTGAGGACAGGAGTCCTTCATTATAACGGACGGCACCTTCGCGCAGGCAATTTAGAGGCACCCATCCGCCCGATGGGCAAGGGCGCGCAGCAAGGTGCCCTGAAAGCAGAGTTCGGTCCGCCAGCTGTGAATCAGGTATGGCGCTGGAGCGCGAGTGCCGAGTGGCAAGCGCACGGGAGCCAGAACCAGTGCCGCGCCAACCCGCGACTGAACCCATGGGAGGCGGTAGGCGCGGAGGAAGGACCCGGAGAAGCGGCGCATCTGACACCATTTGGTTCAAAACCCGTCGTGCCGCCGCGATGACAAACCACACCGGTAAGCGCCTCCGTCACGCCCCCTAATCCAAAGGCTCGATTTTCGATGCCCTTTGCGGCTTTCTCTCCTCTGCGTTCGCTCCCCCCTATGAAATTCTCTCTCAGTCGCAGCATTTTCGCCGCTGTTGGGTCCTCCGTTTTTGGACTCCTCTGGCTCCTCACCCCCGGATACCCCTGTCAAAGCTTGGCAGATGCAATCCCTTGGGACAAAGCGTGGCCGCAAGCTGGGGGGCCCAAGGGAAACTGGATTGCAGAAAACGGTTCTGCCCCGGTTCAGTGGAGTGTGGTCCGAAACGAACGGATTATCTGGAAAACCACCCTTCCGGAAGGCGGTCAGAGCGGTCTCGCCGTCTGGGGAGACCACCTGTTTCTCACCACCCTCCAACCCGAGGAGGGAAAAATACCCAATGGACGCGACGTGGTCGGATCCTGTGTGGACGCCCGGGACGGCAAGATTCTTTGGGAGGTGCGCTTACCCGGCAAGTCCACGAGCGTGCCCGCCTATTTTTTCAGCGACGCCACCTCGCCCTCTCCGATGACGGACGGCGAGCATGTTTGGTTTTTCAACGCGTGCGGATCTATTGGCTGCTTTGATTATGCGGGCAAACTCGTTTGGTTCCGGGAATGGACCCCCACCGGAGGACGTCCCTTCAACAAACTCTTCGAGCCCATTCTTTTTGGAGACACGCTCCTCAACATGGAACCGCGGGAGAAGGCGGACCCGAAGCGTGAACCAAAGGATCCCTGGAATTACATCCACGGAATCGACAAGCGGACTGGAAAAACCATGTGGGTCTCGGACGATGCCGTGAGTCAGTACAATACCCCGGTGATTGGCCGGATGGCCAATGGCAACCCCGCGGTCCTTCAGGGGCGTGGAGCCTACCACGGGGTTCCGGAATTGCCGGTCGGGCTGAGCATGACGAGCCTCGTTCGTGGTCAGGAGGGTAAAACCGTTTGGCGGTACACCCCGGATAAGGCAAAGGCGACGTACACCCAGCATTGGAATGCTGAGTGGGTTCCCTTCATCGACATCGACGCCTCGCAGCATCTGGTGCTCGATGCCTCCTCCGGTCAGGTGCTCCGGAGGGACTCCCTTTATTCTAAGGTGGATTGGCGTCGGTTTGATGAGAAAGCCGGCAAACATGTTCTGTTGTCAGACGTGGACCTAAGCCAGCAGTCCCCCGCGCGGAAGGTGTTTCCCGCCCAACTTTGCAACCTGCTGGTGGGACCGTGGCACTGGTTTTTGTGTTACACCGAACCGAGTAAGGGATTGGGCCCTCCTTATTGCGTGGGAAGAATTCACATGGAAACGGGCAGGGTGGAATACCTTGAGTTGCCTGTTTCAGTGGTCCGGGTGGCGGGGCAGCCTGATACGTTGGTATGGGGGAAACCGCAGGCCTCCTCGACGGTGAATTCCCGCGGGATCGATATCGCGGGGGACAAACGTTCGCGTGGGGACGGTTGGTGGTGGGGCTATTTGGGCGGCCCTATTTCAGTAGGCCGCCATCTCTATTTTACGACCATGCTGGGAATCACTTACACGCTCGATGCCCAGGCGGGGGTTCTCAACGAAAAAGCGCTCCTCGGCGTGAGTGACCTTGGCGCGCCCGGAGAGACCTGGAGCCTCAATTCCATCGCTTACGCCGAGGGCCGCCTCTACCACCGAAGTATGCGAGAACTGGTGTGCATTGGGGAAAATGAAAAACCGCGCCCGTAGTCGCGGCTCCTCCGGGCTGTTCCCTGCTTTCTTTGTGCTCGAAGCGCCCGCCTGAATCCACTGGAACCTTGGCGGGCACGTCCAGTCGGCACCTCTGCGGGATATCCTTCGGGGCAGTCCGTCTTAGCGACTGGGAGCGTTCCGACGGTTCTGGCGAATCTCGTCTGCCCGCTTTTTCAACTCATCGGAAAGTTGCTTCACCCGGTCCGGGTGTTGCGCTGCCACGTTGATGGATTCGCTGGGGTCCGCCTCCAGGTCGTAAAGCTCCGGTTGAAACCCCGGTTGCGCCGCTTTTGGAACCGGCGCCAAGACGTGCAGCTTCCAATTTCCCTGCCGGATGGCTGCGGGTTCCGATGCCCGGCTGAAATGGATCTGGGTGTCGCGAACGGGTTGGGGGTCTGTCTCCATGAGCAGCGTGGAAATGTCGCGGCCGTCGAGGGGGCGGTCGGTGGGAGCGGTGCCGCCAAAGAGACTGGCCAGGGTGGGCAACACATCGATGTTCCCTGCAATCTGTTGACACTCGCTCCCCGCCGGGATGTGTCCGGGCCATCGCATGATGCAGGGTTCCCTCACTCCTCCTTCGTAGGTAGACCCTTTTTTTCCGCGCCATGGTTTGGAGGAACCCGTATCAGCGCCATTGTCGGAGGTGAAAATGACCAGCGTTTTGGAGTCCAAATCGAGTTCTTTGAGTGTCTTGGAGATTTCGCCCGTCGACCAGTCGAGTTCTTCCACGGCGTCTCCAAACAACCCGTGGCCGCTTCGATTTCGGAAAGCAGTGGAGGCCGCGAGCGGCACGTGAACCATGGTGTGGGGAAGATAGAGGAAAAAAGGTTTGTCCCGGTTTGCGCGGATAAACTGGATCGACTCGGCCGTGTAACGCTGGGTGAGCGTGTTTTGATCGGCCGGATACTCAATGATTTCTTCTCCTCGCATGAGAGGCACCTTATGGCGCGTTTCCGAGGCGCGCGCGCTCTCTTCGTCCATTCCCTCCCGAAACACGCAGCCTTTGGCGAAGCGCGCATTTTTGGAATCAATGGTCATGTCGTTGCTGTACGGAATCCCGAAATACGCATCAAATCCCTGACGGGTGGGGAGAAAGGGATCGAGGTGCCCGAGGTGCCATTTGCCGACGCATGCGGTGGCGTAGCCCTGGCTTTTCGCCACCTCCGCCAGAGTGATCTCATCGGGGTGGAGACCGTTTGCGTTCCGGGGAAACAGGACGCCCGGGACGGATACGCGCACGTTGTAGGCGCCTGTCAAAAGGCAGGCGCGGGACATGGAGCAGACGGGGGTGGCGTAAAAGCTCGTAAACTTGCGGCCCTCGCGCGCCATGCGGTCCAGGTTGGGCGTTTTGAACTCGGTGTTTCCAAAGGGTCCGATGTCCCCGTAGCCGAGGTCATCGGCGAGGATCAGGATCACATTGGGTTTTCCGGAGGGGGGAGGTGCGGCATGCAGCGCGGGGCCGCATAGCACCAATGCAAGTGGGAGGGACTTCCATGGTTTCATCGAGGAGATTCGGAGGGGATTGGCGTGCGATGGGATCCGCGAAGCCTAATGCTCAGTGGGGTGAAAAAATAACGTATCGAGGGTGACAAGTGTTCAATTTTCAGACCGTAGGGTTGGCAGGAAGGGTGGATTCACCCCCTGCTCCTTACCGTGAGCAGCCATTCTCCATTGAACGCGACCTGCGTCGAGACCGTGCGCCCGGTTCCGCCGAAACGGGGTCTCCGCTGTTTTCGATGGATGTACAGACAGTTCTTTGAGGAAACCCGAAATGGGAGCAGGCTTCATTCCTGCCTTCCGCGCCCAAGCAGGCAAGATGCCTACTTCACTCTCCGGCAATCTTTTAAAAATTCAACCTCCTCTGTCTCCGAACCAAACCTCCCGAAAATTTCAAGAGGTAGGATCGGACCTCTCAGGAGGCGACATGAAGCATTGAGTGGGATGTTCCACCGGCGCCGACCAAGGCCAAAGGTTGGCGAAAAAACCTTCGTACCCACTGAAAGTCGAGAAGAACCCCGAAACGGGACGGAAGCGATTGATTCTCGCGTAGTCTGTGTTGGTGAACTCGGGGAAGTGAACGCCCGAAAGACGACCCCTTGGATCTGCGCCCCCCGAACGAGCCGGTTGAGAGGGTGTGGGATGCTTTGCATGGCATTCGCAGCCCTTTTTCCGCTCCCAAGGGATGCCGATTGGCCGACTTTGGATTGTCTTTCGCCCGGGAACCTCCAGCGGGTTCCTGCGACCCCGCCGGGCAGCGTCCAAGCGTGCCAGGCATTGCACTCTGATTCCTTTTCCACTCGCGCACCCATGCGATTGAGCGCCGCGAAAGAAATTTCGTTAAATTTGCCGGTCGCCGGCAGCTTACCAGTGTAAGCCGCAGCGTCCTGTCTTATGGACCTCTCCAACCCCCTCCCGAACCAAACCGACCTCAACAGCGGGTTCCTCAGGCTTTGGACACAGCAGGAGCAAGCCCTTCGGGCCTTGATCCGTTCCTGTGTACCAAGGAACTCGGAGGTGGACGAGGTGATGCAGACGGTGAGCGTCGTGGCCTGGCAAAGATTTACGACCCTGAACGACCCGGCCAAGTTTGGAGCTTGGGTGGCGATGATCGCGCGGTACGAAGTATTAATGGCGCGGAGGCGGGTGGCCCGCGAACGCTTGGTGTTGGACGAGGATGTCATCGCGAAACTGGCGGAAGAAGGGGTGCAGGAAATGCCACTCCGGCACCGGCAACTGAACGCCTTGGAGCGTTGTGTGGCCAAGTTGCCGGAGGAACGCAGGAAGCTGGCGCTGGCTGCCTACAGTCCCGGGGTCTCTATGAAGGATTTGGCAGCACAGCTTGGGCGCACGGAAGGATCCCTTTACCAGCTAATTGCGCGAATCAGGCAGGATTTGAGCGCCTGCGTGGAAAAAGCCCTTGGAGAGGAGGTTCCCGCATGATCACGAAGGCGGAATTCGATCTGTTGCACGGCTATTTGAATGACTGCATTTCGGAGGCGGACTTTGGGGAACTCCAGAAATTGCTCCGGGAAAATGCGGAGGCGCGGGCGCTGCTCAGAACCCTCTCCACCGTGGAAACCCGGTTGTCGGAAATGGGGGCGGAAGGGGCGATTTTTGGGCCGTTGCAAAGGACAGAGGAGGGCGCCCCGACGAGCGGAACGCGGCGACGGTTCGTCCTTTGGAAGGCTTGGATTCCCGCGGCGGCGGGTTGGGTGGTCGGCCTGTTTAGCGCTTCCATGCTTTTCGCCCTTGTAACCACCGGCGGGGGAAAGGTTGTTTCGCTTTTGCAGGAGGGATTTGAGGTGGGCGAGCCCCCCATGGCGAAGGGGATGCCCAAAACGCCCGGTTATTGGAGTGGTGACTTTTCGCAAGTCGTTGGTGCGCAAATGGATGTTAGGCCAAAAAAGGGCGGTAAAATGTTCCAGTTTTTGCGGGCGGACTATGAGGGAAAACCCTCGCAGACGGGTTACTCCGGGGATCTTCACCGGATTCTCGACCTGCGAGGTTACGAAGCGGATTTGAGGGACGGCAAGGCGATGGTCAATGTGGAGGCCACCTTCCAAGGAGTAACTTTCCAAGCCCCCGCGGAGTATTGTTTCAACGTGTGTGTGCATGCATTGGATGCACTCCCCACGGGCGATTTTTGGGCAGGCAAACCGAAAAGTCCGGAAAGCCTGTCGGAGAACACCGAGGGAACAGGCGACGCATTCATCCCGGCCTCAGCGCAGCGCAGCTTCAAACGGACCCCGGAAAGTGCTGGATGGGAGAAGGCTAGAGTAGAGTTGCGCGTGCCGCCCGGGGCAAAGTTCCTGTTGCTCTCCTTCCAGTTCGTAGATACCCGCGCCGGTCGTGGCGGAGCCCGGGTTCACGGCGACAAGGCAAGTGAATTTCCGGGCCAGTTCCTGGACGACATCCAAGTGTCGCTCGTCTGTAATGTCCCCATGCGTTAGAACCAATCGCGTTTGATTGGGCCAATCTCCCTTCCATGAAGCCGCTTTCCTCCCTCCTGACCCTGCTACTTTTCGCGCCCGCGAGCTTACACGCAGCGGGGATCAAATCGGTGAACGTGATGCACGAAAGGCACCGTACCCTGCTCAAGGAAAACTGCGAGGCCTGTCACGGATCAGAAAAACAAAAGGGCAAGTTCCGGGTGGATGATCTTTCATTCGCCGTGAACGACCCGCAAACGGCGGAGCGTTGGCAGAAAATCCTCGACGCCATCAACTCCGGAGAGATGCCGCCGCCCGAGGAGAAAAAGCAACCGGGGAAGCAGGAGAAGGCCGACTTTTTGGACGATCTCGCTCAGGTAATGGTGGCCGCCAGACGGTCTCTGAGCGACCAGCACGGGAACATCGCCATGCGGCGCCTCAACCAGAGGGAATACAAAAACACGCTCCGGGTCCTGCTAGGGGCCGATGTGGATGTGAGCGAACTGCCGTCGGACACCGATGCCGTGCGTTTTGATACGGTCGGGACCGCTCTCTTCATGTCGGGCAACCAGGTCGAGCAGTACGAGTCGATTGCCATGAAGGCCCTCGAGGAGGCTTTTGCACTGCGCTCCGCAGCGGGTGTACAAAAGAAGTTCCGCTACGAGGTGGAAGAGACCAACCAGAAGTTCAAGGAGACCGTTGACGCCGAACTGGATAAACACGAGCGGGCCTCCCGCTGGGTGAAGGCCGTCGAGGAGGCTGCCGGCAAGCCCGAGAACGCGGAGATCGTGGCGGAACTGCGAAAGAACTCCAAAAACGACAGCGTCTTCCGCCGCTCGTGGAAGAGCATCCCCGGGGCGCCGGCGCCGGAGGAGTTCGGTTTTACCACGAGTGAAAACAACACGGACCAAGCCAACCGCGCCTTTGCCCGGGGGCCCTCCGTCTTTGCCTATCAGCTGCGCTATCTGGAGCAGCCGGCCTTGGACACAGGCGCTTACTTAGCCATCCAAGACCAGGATGGCGGCTTGAACTCCGCCCTTTTTGTGAGCATCCCCGGAGACTTCCCACCGGGCGACTACGTGATTCGCGTTCGGGCGGGGGTGACTCCCCAAGCCACCCCGGAACGCCGCTTTTTGGACTTTGGCTTCAAAGGGCGAAGCCGCCCCGTGACGAGTGTCCATGAGGTCACCGGCACGGTGGAATCTCCGTCGGTCATTGAAATTCCCTTCCACCGTACCTGGCTGCACAGGGACCAAAATGCCTACCGTTTGTACATCCGGGAAAAGGGGACGGCGGACAGCAACGAGCAAATCAAACTCAAGCTGGAGCAGGGCAAGAAGCTCAACGGCGTCGCCCCGGATTTTGCGATCTGGGTGGACTGGATTGAAATCGAACGTCTCCCTGAAACCGAGGCGGACACCCCGCCCGGAATCCGGGCGTTGAGCATTGCACTCGACGACAAGGCGCCAGCTCCAAAGCTCCCCGAATTGCGGGCCGCCTTGGAACGCTTCGCAATCGAGGCGTTTCGCGGGGGCAAACCCACGGACCGTTATCTGGACCGGCTCGTCCGCCTGTATGAGGAATCCCGCGCCGATGGAACCAGGCACAGCATCGCGCTCAAGGAAACCCTGTCAGTAGTGCTCGCCTCGCCCAAGTTTCTTTACCGCGCCGAACCTTCGCCGGCAGAGGGGCGCCGGAAACTGCTGGGGAATGAAATCGCCACGCGGCTCTCCTATTTTCTGTGGGGTACGCCGCCCGACGCCACCCTGCGCGCACTCGGGGAAGGAGAGGCGTTGCTGCAGCCTGCCGTGCTTGCCGCGCAGACCGACAGGCTGCTCAACGATCCGCGTTCGATGGAGTTCGTGAAAGCCTTCAGCCGCCAGTGGCTGAATATGGACCGCCTCGATTTCTTCCAGTTTAGCGCCGAGCTCCATTCCAAGTTTGATTTTGGCACGAAGTGGGCCGCCCGGCAGGAGGTCTACGAAACACTGGGCTACTTGCTGAGGGAAAACGCCAGTGTCCGGGATCTTCTCAAGGCCGACTATGTGGTAGTGAACAGCCTGCTCGCCAACTATTACGGCCTCGAGGATGTCCATGGGGACGCTTTCCGGAAAGTCGCCCTCCCGCCGGCTTCGCCCCGGGGCGGTTTGTTGGGAATGGCGGCGGTTCTGGCCATGGGCAGCAACGGGGAACACACCAGTCCTGTAGAGCGGGGCGCATGGGTGCTCCGGAAGGTTCTCAACGAACCCCCTCCGCCGGCACCGGCCAACGTGCCGGCCCTGACACGACTCGCCGGTAAGGTGCTCACCACCCGCGAGCGCGTTGCAGCACACCAGGAGGAAGCCCAGTGTGCCAGTTGCCATCGCAAGATTGATCCGCTCGGGTTCGGTCTCGAAAACTTTGATGCCGTCGGCCTCTGGCGAACGGAGGACTCCTTTCAGGCACGCGACAACGATGGCAAGCCTCTGCCAAACGCGAAAAAGAGCTGGGTGATCGATCCTTCAGGCACCTTCCACCGCGGACCGGCCTTCCGCGATTTTAGCGAAATGCGCGACGTGGTAGCCGGTCGGACGGATGCCTTTGCCCGGGGCCTCGCCTCCTCCCTGATCGAGTACGGCCTTGGCCGCCCCTGTGGCTTCAGCGACGATGCCCTCGTCGAATCCATCGTGGAGCGGGCTCAAAAACAAAACTTTGGCCTGCGCGCCTTCCTCCACGCCCTCGTCCAAACCGAAGCGTTTCAAAGCAAATAATCTCCCATGAACACCAACCTCTCCCGCCGCCATTTCCTGCGCTCCGGCAGTTCCCTGATCGCCCTCCCTTTTCTGGAATCCCTCGGGTTCCGTCGTTTTGCCTCCGCCGCCAAGGCTGCTCCCAATCCAAAGCGCCTGATTTTTCTGGGGCTGGGCTGGGGGCTCACCACCGAGACCTGGTTCCCGGATCCCAAACAACCGGGAGCCGATTACGAAATGCCCAAGGGTTTGGAACCTCTGGCGCGCCACAAGGCCGACTTCACCGTCCTGCAGGGACTAACCCATCGCTTTGTAAACGCCGGACACCAAGGCAGCACTTTCTGGCTCACGGGGGCCAACCAGTTCGCCGTGCCCGGAAAGAGCTTTCATAACACGATCTCAGCCGACCAGGTCGCGGCGGAGCATTTTGGCCTGCAGACGCGGTTCACCTCCCTCCAGTTGGACTGCGGCACCTACGCGGGCAACTCAGGCCATGGACCCGGGCTGTCCCTTGCTTGGGATGCCGGCGGCAAACCGATGGCCGGTCATAAAAACCCTGTGGAGGCTTTTCACCGACTTTTCTCCGGCGAAACCATCTCTCTGGAAAAGCGCAAGGCGCTCCTAAAGCGGCGGCACAGTGTTCTGGACACTGTCCTAGAGGACGCCCACGACCTGCAGCGGGGTCTCGGTAAAAACGACACAGCGAAACTGGGCGAGTATCTGGACGGCATTCGAGATATCGAAACCCGGCTCAGTAAGGACGAACAGTGGCTGGAAGTGCCGCGCCCCAAGGCCCCACTCGCCGAGCCCAAGCCGGGTTTGGCGGGTTACCAGGAGATCAAGCTTATGTACGACATCATCGTGGCCGCCCTGCAAACCGACAGCACGCGCGTGCTGGGCTACCGCCAACCGGTGGACACGCTGCTTACGAGCCTCGACATCAAAGTGGCTCCCCACGACATGAGCCATTACCACTCGACGATGGCGGAGAAATTTGACGCCTCCCAGCGCAGGGATATTGCCAACGGCGAGTTGCTTGCGGGCTTGCTGGACAAACTCAAGGCAACCAAGGAAGCCGACGGAAGCAGTCTGCTGGATCATACGACCATCGCCTACGGGACCAATACCCGCACCGAACACAATGGCGACAACTGTCCCACCCTGCTCGCCGGACACGGTGCCGGACTGAAAATGGGGCAAAACCTCGTGCTTCCGAAGGGGACACCTCTTTGCAACGCGTGGCTCACCCTCTTGAAGGGAAGCGGCGTGCCGGTGGAGCGGCACGGAGATAGCACCGGCATTTTGAAGGAACTCCTCGCCTGAACCAACGGCCACCCCTCATGAAGTCACTTTCTCTTTTTTGTGCAACGCTGCTTCCCTGTGCCCTCGCTGCCGAACCGTTCCCGGAGTTGAAGCCCCTGCTTGGGGAGCGCGGCGTACTTCTTTTTCAGCAAGACTTCGAGGCTCCAGAGGCCAAACCCCTCTCCACCATCGCAAGCGCGAGTGCCCAAATCATTGACGGCGCCTTGTGGGTTTCAAAGCTCGCCGATGCCAAGCACATCGGGGTCTCATACCTCTACAGTCTTGGCAAGGATGCGCCTCCGCCGCTGACGGATTTCATCATGCAGGCGGACTTTCGTTGGGACGACGGGGAGGGGTTCAGCTTTGAATTCACCAAGCCGGGCAAGGTGGAGCACGGCGTTGCGCCGGAATTTTTTGTCAGCTTTGGAAAGTCCAAGGACCCCAAACGTCCCGTGTCGTGGTCCATTACGGACAACGCACCTCGCACGAGCGTTGGGAAAGAATCGGCGCCGCTCCGGGACTGGGAGTGGTACCGTGTGCTGATCGAGGTGCGAAAGGACGAGGTCGCCGTGCAGCTCAGCAACGGCCAGACATTGCGTGGGAAATGCAACATGGCGAGCTCGCCCAAGCGGGCGCCTTCCATCAGCTACAACGGCACTGGGGCGACGGGATTTAGCTTTGACAACTTCAAGATCTGGGAAATGAAGTGACTCGGCGCCGCGGTTTTCAGCTTCTCAAATGCCGCTCCGGGATAGACGGGCACGAGCGGGTGGACCTTATCGAGCGGACTCGAAGTCTCTGCCGCGGGCTGAAATTGGGCGGGGGCGGCCAGCGTTGAGAACAGCATAGCCGTGTTGAGCTTGAGGGGGCGTCTCTTGTAGATGCTTAAGGCTGGGGAACGCTTCTTGGCCGGTACAAGGGAAACGGTTGGGGGGCGGTTTGGGGCCCCGGAGTGGGGGGCAGATCGACAGCCGATGGAGTTGTCCGTTTCTGTCCGGCTACACCTCGCGCACAATTCCCGTGCTCGCGCCGAACTTGTCCATGGGAATATCCATCTGCTGGATCATCCGTACGAACAGGTTCGAGAGGCTCGTGTTGTTCTGCCGGTCATACGCTACATGTCCTGCGTGCTTGTACCCGCCTCCGGCCAAAATCACCGGGAGGTTCATGTTGTCGTGGTTGGAGGCGTTGCCCAGATTGCTCGCGTACAGGATTGAAGAGTGGTCCAACAACGTGCGTCCGCCTTCCAGTGTGGCACGCATCTTCTCCAAAAACTCACCGAAGACACGCACCTCAGCCTCCTCGATAAGCGCGAGTTGTTCCAGCTTGCCAGGGTCCTGTCCGTGGTGGGAGGCGTCGTGGTGGCCGATAGAGACGCCCTGGATCTCCGGCTTGTCCTGAAACCCCATCCAGAGCGAGATCACGCGCGTGCTGTCGGTCTGGAAGGCCAAGTGCACCAGATCGTACCACTGCCGGCTCCGCTCCACCATCTGTGCACCACTCAACTCCTGAGGCGGCTTGGCCTCCACCCCCGGTTTCGGGGAACGCTGCCAGGTTTCATCCTGCTGCAGCTTCCGCTCCGCTTCGCGGATGGACGACAGGTACAGGTCCAGTCGCTGCCGGTCGTCGTGCCCCAGTTTTGCATTGAGGCCGCTGAGTTGGTCGCGCAGGTCGTCCAAAATACTTTTACCGTCCCGGATGCGCCGCATTTCACGTGCGGCATCCTCCGGGGTGCCCTCGACGAAAAGCTGCTTGAAAATAGTGCTCACCCGCGGTTCAGCCGGTAACCGCACCCCGCGGCGGTTCCACGCGGCGCTGCCACCGCCAAGGACCAGGGACGAAAACCGCGTGTGCCCGGTGACATGCGAAGCCACTTCCTGGTCCACCGAAATACTGTTTTTGATGTCGTTCGGTCGGATGAAGTCCGGGTGCACGCCTGTGAAGAGGCCCACTTCAGCGTAATGTCCCGCGCCGTACCGGTGGGAAATACCCGAGAAAACGGTGAAGTCAGCGCGGCGGTCTGCGAGGAGTCTCAGGTACCGGCTGGGGGTGTAGTCGCGACCCGTATCGGCTGGGAAAAAGTTCGGTCCGTGCAGGCCTAGGGGCCTTCCAATGAGCAGGAGCCGCTTAGGCTTTTCCTCGGCGCGCCGGGCATCCGCCGCGCCCAGCGGGGTCATGGCATCCAACAACGGAAGGCCCAGGGCGATGCCCGAGGAACGCAAAAAAGTGCGGCGATCGATGAGGTGTCTCGGCATAAACTTGGGACGGTTACTTGTTTCGAAATGGGCTGCTTTGCACAATCTCGTGAACGAGTGATGCAAGACCGTAACCTTGGGTGCGCACTCTGGCGACAATCTCCTCGATAACTTCGCGATCTGCAAAGTCGGGCGGTGCGCCAGTGGCATAGGTAAGGAGCTTTTGAGCCATGTTTCGCGCGATCTGGTCCGGATCCGCGAGCAGGATGCGTTTGTACTCGTCGACGTCTTGGAAGGACTTTCCCTCATGGGTGATGCCGCCCTGTTCAACATCGAGTCCCCGGTACACAGCGCGGCCCGAACCTCCCGGAAGCTGCACCTGCCCGGCCTTTGTGCGGGCGGAGGCGCGATAAAACTCGCGGTAGCCGCCGATGGGATCGAAGGATTCGAGGGCAAAGCCCGGGGGATCGATGTGCTGGTGGCACGTGTTACAGGAGGCAACGCTCCGGTGTTTGTCGAGTTGCTGGCGGATGGTCGTTGCACCGCGGATGTCGGGCTCGATGGAGGGCACGTCCGGTGGGGGAGGGGGAGGCGCTTTACCCAACAGGTGTTCGAGCACCCACTTTCCGCGTAAAACGGGCGAGGTCGTGGTGCCGTCTGCGGTGACCTTCAACACGCTCCCTTGCGTCATTACGCCGCCACGGTGGGCGCCTGCGGGCAGGCTGACCCTGCGAAACTCGGACTGCGGCGCATTTGAGGTCACAGTGCTTTTTTGGGGGAAAAGCGGGCTGCCCTTCTCAAAGGCTTCCACAATCCCGTAGTGCTCCGCCAACCTGCGGTTCACCAGCGTCCAATCCGAGTGGATGAACTCCAGAACGCTTCGGTTGTTTTGCAGAATCTCCTCGAAAAAACGGCGGGTTTCTTCGGGCATCGCCCACAACAACGTCCCGTCGAAGTCGCTGTAGAGGGTTGGGTCGGGAATGGTCGCGTCAATCTTGCGGATCTCGAGCCATTGGTTGGTAAAGTTCTCCGTGAAACCCCGTGCCAAGGGGGAGCGCAGGAGGCGCTCAGTCTGCCCGCGCAACGTGTCGGGATGAGTCAAGTCCGCCGCGAGCAATTCGGCGTCCGGAGGGAGCGCAGTCAGAAAGTAGGCGAGTCGCGTGGCAAGGGCGAACCGGTCCAGCTCTCCCGGGGGCTCCAGAAAAAAGAGAAAGTCCGGCGAGGTGAGGATGCTCTTGTACCCGAGGATCATTGCGTTCAGGAAGCTTTCGCCCGCATCCAACCGCGCATGGACCTTTCGGATGTAGGGTTCAACGTCCCTTGGCACCACAGGGCGGCGGAACGCCTTTGAAACAAAGTCCCGCAGCAGCTTTTCGGCCTCCGCCTTCGCGGAGGAACTCACCGGCTCGAGCGGGTCGTTCAACCACTGGTAGATGTTGTTGCGGTTACTCCAGTCCGAAGGCTTGCGGCCCTCCGCCAAGGCCTTGGCCGCTGACCTGGGCATGAGCTCCGCGTGCCCGAAGAGCGCCCGGTAGTCTTGAGCCGGGAACGGGTCGAGCGGCCCCTCGATCTCCAGCCATTCGAGTAAAAAGCCGGGGCCCGCGTGTTCCTCAATCGGCTGCTTTGTGGTGCGAATGTCCCAGTTGTGCTGGAGTTGAACGACAAATGCCTCGCCCGCATCCAACCGGAGGTCGGCCTCGATGACCTGCGGACTGCCGGGCTTGAAGTCGACCACGTCCCTTACCACGGGCGGTTCGCGCCCGCGGTCAATGGTGCAAAACGACACGGGCACCGGCAGGTGCTGCTCCCCGACTGCGGCGGCAGACATGCGCACCCGGTACAGCCCGGCGCCGGGGACGTTCGGGGTGCACACGAGTCCGAAGCGGGGAAGCTTGCTGTGCACCACGAGCGAGTCTCCCCGGAGATAACAACTCCGCGTGAGAGTCTGCCGGAAATTGGCACCCTTCTCGGAGATCTCCCGTCCGGTGCGGCGTTCCTTTACGGGCAGGTGTGGGTGCTTGGGAATGACCGAGCAAACGGCTTTCTCGGCAGCTTCGTGGTAGAGAAGGAGGTGGGTGGAGGAGAGGTCCAGCACGGCACCCACGTTGTCGAATCCGCCTGCGCTGTTCTCCTCCGGGAGCAGGTCCTTGATTTTGACGTCGGTGCCGACGAGGTGGCGGAGGGTGTTTTCGTACTGGGTGAGGTTCAGGCGACGCACGGGCACGCGCCCCTCTGCGCGCTGTCTTTCCAAGGTGGATGCGTGGAGGGATTCCCGCAGCTTTTTCAGCGACAGCTCACGCAGTTCCCCGGGCGGCTGATCCGCTTTGGCGGGAGGCATTTCACCGGCACTCAACCGGTCATGCACCTTCACCCACGTAGCCGGGGTCACCTTACCGTCCAAACGCAGCTTGCCCTTCTGGGAGTCCGGACCGTGACAGTCGACGCAGTACGTGTCCAAGAAGGGACGCATCTCCGTTTCTATGGCGAACGCACCGGGGGCCAGTGACACGAGCAGGAGCAGCAAGCAAAGCAGGGTGGTGGGGCGGCAGGTCCCCCGGGCGCCCAAGTGCGCGCAGAAGGGCAAAGCCGGGCGGCGGGGTTGAAATGCCGGGGAGTTCATGGGAAGGGTTTGTTGTCGTTGGGAGGAAGTCGCTTTTCACCTCGTTGCCGCAGATCGCGCGCGCGGCCGTGCGTTCATTATCAGACCGCCCTAGTGAGAGAATTGCTTTTGACGGCGTAGAGCAAGGGGTGAATTCGCCGAAACGTGAGTATCGTCGGGGCCAAATCTTGGACCAGCGTCACCGATCATGCGGTATTTCCTCCCGCCGAATGAACACTGGCCTTTGCTGTGCCTGCGCGTTCCATCCGTCTTTCGAGGGCAAGCAGGAACTGCTTTCGTGCGACGCCGCCACCGTACCCCCCGATGGCGCCTCCCGCGGCAATGACGCGGTGGCACGGAACCAAAATCGAAAGGGGGTTGCACCGGTTGGCGGCGCCGACGGCCCGCGCCGCGCGCCGATTTAAAATGCAGGCAGCGATCGCGCCATAGGTTCTGGTCGCGCCATACGGGATGCGCAGCAGTTCCCGCCAAACGCTCAATTGGAACGGCGTGCCGTCCAATGCAATTGGCAGGTCAAAACAGCGACGCGCTCCGGAGAGAAACTCCTCTATCTGTTCCATCGCGGAGCGCAGCGGAGATTCGTCCCGCGTTGCGCCCGAACCGAGAGGAGGACGGTTTGAGTGCCCCTCCATGAACAGCCCGTGGACCGCCGCCTCGGTTCCGCGCAACTGCAGCGTTCCGATTGGGGAGGGGAATTCGGTGTAAAAATGTTTCAGACTCATGGGCGGGCTATCCTTTGACCCAGATTGAAACACGCTAGGCACACTCAAGCACGAGAAGTCGATCCAAGGTGAAAGAGGTGGCCGGAGGTTCGACGGGGCAAGCCCGTAGAGCCCCGGATGGGTAGCGAGCGTTCGAGGCGTCTGTCCCTGCGTTAACACCTACACTCCACGATAACCACCGCTTTCGAATTTCTCCGATAGGCCTCCAGCAGCTAGGGACAGAAAAAAAAACGAACGGCCCGAGCTGTTTTGCGGTTCAGAATCCGGCTGCTTACTACATTTAAAATGAGACTGACCCTGATTCGCGGACTCGAGCCGAAAGACGGCTATTTTCGGGCACCTGTAATTCGTAAGTTTCTCATTTTGAAAATTTCGGTTTTCAAAAGTGCTTCCAGTGCCGATCTGCCCCCTTGCGGGGCTTTCTTGCGCGGTGTGTCACCGAACTGACGCGGACTAGTCTTAGGATGTGAGAAGTTGAAAGGATGAACGCTGCCCCTTCGCTATCCTATTCGGAGCTGATTGTGCTCCGGTTATAAATGCCATTGTTCCAATTAAAAACAGCTTCGCGTATCTTTGCGCAGCTCTCAGCTTTGAACAGAGGGTGTGTACCCGCTAAAGTCGATTTACCGCTCGCATACCCAACCGCCGTGCCCACGCCTGCGGCCGCCCAACCAACTGGACCAACCGCCGTGCCCACGCCTGCGACCGCCCAACCAGCTGGATTTGAAAAAACGAAAAGCAATGCGGCAGCAGAAGTCAGTCCCATAATTGCCCCGGAGAGAGACACAGATAGGATGCACCGGGTGACAGCCCGCTCGGCTTCGTGCCGAGAGATATCCTCATTCTGTTTGAGAATTTCATTCACGACATGCTCGCGGAACAAAGTGAGACCAATTGATATACCCATACATCGGCTGTTTGTAGAACACCGTGACGCCAAGAAAAACCAAAAGTTTCGTCAATTTGAATTATTTTTCCGCCGCTTGCCTTCGCTTCTTCTCGGGATGCAGCGCACATGTCCACCCTCGTAGACTTGTGCTCCGTACCCACTCACGCTTTTTACGCGGCAACCGCCATCTCTTGCCGGAAAGTTGGAGGACCGGAAAGGGATCGGAAAACGCCGCACCCCATGCTGAAGGGAGGTCTGTTTTGGGGTAACTGGACCACCATGGACGTCCACAATCGGGAGCGGACATTGTACTGCAATCAGTGCTACAAGGCTTGAATTGAACCTGTAAGTCGTTCGGAAAGAGAGTGGTGGGCAGTGAGGGAATCGAACCCCCGATTCACCAAAGGGAGTCCATGCACGTCCGCTGGTAGTTGATTTTGTTTGTCTTAGCGCGACATGGATTTCCGTGGATCTCCGTGGATTGTACTACTATAAGTACTACACCATGGCATTCATCTTCAGGCGCCCCCACTCTCGGTACTGGCACGCAGGGTTCATCGACAAAAACGGCAAGCGTCGCAACGCCAGCACAGGAGTCACCGGCGCTAAAGAAGCCCAGAAGATAGCCAACGCCTATGAGGAAGCGGCCAACAAGCGGCGCACGGCCAAGCAGGTCCGGGATGTGATCTCAGACCTTCATAAGGAAATTACTGGGGAAGACCTCGCCTCCCAGTCCTTCAAAGCATTTTCCGAAACGTGGCTGACCCGGAAGGAACCAGAGGTCGCACCGGCAACCTTG
>JBILKV010000186.1:0-8478 GCA_044376515.1 Chthoniobacteraceae bacterium
CCCCCCACTCTCCAACTCCTGTGAAAACCGAGAAAGTCCCGCTTCCTCCTCCGGTCCCATTCCAAAACGGATGTGATGGGTCAAATAACGGACCGCAAGCTCTCTGGGGAACTCGTCTTGTTCCGCGGCGATTTCTTTTGCACGGGCGACCCCGACGGCGGCTGCATCCCGAAAAGCGTCTGCCACCAGTTCAGCCCCGGGCAGTTCCCGGCGCAACACCCAGGCCGCATACACAAAGGGAAGGCCCGTCCATTCGGTCCACGCCTGTCCCAGATCCCAGAAGCGGAGTCCTTCCGCACCGCGGCGCAGCCGGAACTCCAGCGCCTGGTTTCCGATCAGGAGCCGCCCGCAGCGGCTTGGGATCGCCGAATCCAGCGGCCGTTTCCCCTGATCCATCAAGGGCAGGGACCTCCGGAGACTTCCCGCCGCGAGCACCTGAAAGAGGTGTACCGAGGTCAGCGAAGCGGGATCGGCCAGCACGGAATCGATCTGCTCGAGAGGCTCGGCATGGGCCACGTAGACACTGTACACGGGGCCCCTGCTCGAGATGGCCACCCCGCGGACCAAACGGTAGGTTTCAGGCGCGCGAAGCGCCTCAAAAACGGGAACCAATGCCGCGTCGAGCGCGCCCTCCCTGAGCCTCGCGGCCAGCGCCGAAGGGTGGGCTAGGTGGATGCCGGGGGCCTCCGGACTGCCTGCCTCGGAGGGAGAACCCAGGGCATGGATGAGCGGACGGCTGTTAAGGTACTGCACGCAGCCGATGCGCAATCCGCGGAGTGCGGGAAAACGTGTCATTCCGCGGCAACGGTGGGGAGAACGCCAACCGGGGTGCTGCCGGCCTCTCGGGGAGCCAACCGGCGGTACCAGGTGTCCCGCGCAACCGGGGTGCGGCCCGCCTCAAGGATGGCCTTTTCAAAGGCGGCCTGGGTCTGGCCCACGGGAGTCTTGGCGCCCGCCATGTGAAAGATCTTCTCCTCCATGATGGTGCCGTGGAGGTCATCAACCCCGTAGTTGAGGGCGAGGGCGGCCAGCGGCAGTCCGAAACTCACCCAGTAGGCGGTGATATGGTCGAAGTTATCCAGAAAAATCCGGCTCACCGCGAGGGTCCGCAACTCCTCGGCGGCAGTTGCAGGCGGAATGTGGGCCATGTCGGTTGTCTCCGGAACAAACGCAAACGGGATAAAGGCAGTGAAGCCGCCAGTGCGGTCCTGAAGTTCGCGCAAACGACGCAGGTGATCCACCCTCTGTTCCAAAGATTCGACGTGCCCGAACAGCATGGTGGCGGTGCTGCGCATGCCCATCCGGTGCCATATTTCGTGAACCTCCAGCCACTCCTCGGCACTCTCCTTGCCGCGGCAGATGCGGTCCCTGACAGCATGCTCAAAAATTTCAGCGCCGCCACCAGTGATGGCTCCGAGGCCGGCGGAGCGGAGGATCTCCAACGTTTCGGGAATCCCCTTCTTGAAAACCCGCTCCGCGAGGTGACGGATTTCAATGGCGGTGAAAGCCTTGATGAAGAGGTTCGGATCCAGCGCTCGCAAAGTCTCGATCAACTCGACGTACCATCCGGCCGCCAGGGTGGGATGCAACCCACCCACCATGTGAACCTCAGTGATTCCCTGAGCCAAACCCTGCCGGACCTTTGCGGCCATCTCCCCAATGGAGGATTCGAACGCGTGCGAGTCGCGTTTTTTGGCACCAAAAGCACAAAACTGGCAGGAGAGAATGCAGACGTTGGAGTAGTTGACGTAGAGATTCCGGATGTAGGTCGCATACTCCCCGTTTTTCCTCTCCCGCAGAACGTTCGCGATGGTGCCGATCGCATTCAGATCCCTGTGGCCGAACAGAACCAAAGCCTCCTCCTCCCCGATGCGCACGCCCGCAACCACCTTTTCATACAAGGGCCTCAGGTCACCCGGAATCAGACGCGCTGCTGGGAAATGGGAATGCACCCCAGAACCCTAGACCGCCGGAAAAACCTTTTCAACGCGGGAGCATCCTGTGGCGTGGGCACCCTTCCGAGCCTGACCGGATCCGACCGGTCTGCGTCGGGGGCATTTCTCGCATTTTTCGGACCGGATTTGAACCTGATCCGGACGCAGAATTTCTTTGTTTCCCCGTTAAAACAGTATTCCCGAAGTTTTCAGCACCTGCGACACCGGTTTTGCGCGGAGCGCTGGCTTCTGGAAACGGAGAGGCACGCTCTGTTTGGAACGTTTTTGATCTCCTCCGGACAAAGCCTGCGTGATCCGGGCAACCCTTTGCCATCCGTTCCTCCCGATTCTCAATAACGCCATGCGGAGATTCCTACGCGACCGCACCAGTGGCGGCGCTTCCACCGTTTCTCCACGAGTCTCTTGCTCGAGGCTTCCACCGCAATGCCAGTGCCCCGAGCAGAGACACACCGGCTTCCGTCTTTGGGATTAAAGTCTTTTCAGCAAGCAATCTAAAAGTGTTGTCCGAACCCCCTATGCCGTGTTTTTGAGCGAAGACGGTGACTTATGGATTGTGCATCGGCGCGTCTGGGATGCGCCCGGTTCGCGGCCCGAGGGACGATCGAGCCCCTGCAGTTTTTGAGTGTGTGCAAACAAAGTTAGGTTGGACTAATATCTTGGGTTCACGCGAAAGTGGGCCCGGCTGATCGTGGCGGGGTTATGGCAAACCCTGAGCACTGTGCCGACACCGCAGCGTCGACCGCGGTGGAAAGCCTGAGCCTGGCGGAGGTCCACGGCAGCGTCCCCGTCGACCGCCGCCACACCCTGTTCCGCCAGCTCCTCACCTTCGCGGGGCCCGGCTGTCTGGTCTCCGTCGGTTACATGGACCCGGGCAACTGGGCCACCTGCATCGCGGGCGGTTCAAAGTTCGGCTACACGCTACTGAGCGTTGTTTTTCTTTCCAACCTGATGGCGATGCTGCTGCAGGCCTTCTCTGCGCGTCTCGGGATTGTTGCGGGCCGGGATCTGGCGCAGGCCTGCCGCGCGTGGTACCCACGCCCGGTTGGGTTCGCGCTCTGGGTGTTGTGCGAACTGGCCATTATTGCCTGCGACATCGCGGAGGTCATCGGGACGGCGCTGGCCCTCAAACTTCTTTTCGGGGTGCCCCTGATTGCGGGCACCGTGCTGACGGTGCTCGACGCGTTTCTGGTGCTTGGACTGATGCGCCGGGGGTTCCGCTGGTTGGAGGCGTTCATCACCTCCCTGATCGTGCTCATCGCACTCTGTTTTGCCGTCCAACTGGCCCTTGCCTCGCCGCATCTGGGGGAGCTCTTTTCGGGCTTCCGCGACATGGGCGGGCCGCTCCGCAGCCCTGAGATGCTTTACATCGCCATTGGCATCCTGGGTGCCACGGTGATGCCGCACAACCTCTACCTGCACTCGGCCATCGTACAGACACGCGCCTTCGAGCGCACCGAAGAGGGTCGGGCACATGCAGTCCGCTGGGCCACCCTCGACAGCACCCTTTCGCTGGGGCTCGCGCTCTTTGTGAACGCGGCGATTCTGGCGCTTGCCGCGGCGGTGTTCCACAAGGGAGGGCGCACGGACGTGGTCGAGATTGAGCAGGCCTACGAACTGCTTTCGCCGATGCTGGGGAGCACCCTCGCCGCGGGCCTATTCGGGGTGGCGTTGCTCGCCAGCGGTCTCAACTCCACGGTGACCGGCACGCTGGCGGGCCAGATCGTCATGGAAGGGTTTCTCGACCTGCGGCTCAAGCCTTGGGCAAGGCGCCTGTTGACCCGGGGCCTCGCGGTGATCCCGGTCATCATTGTGGCGGTGCTGTTCGGTGAGAAGGGAACCGGCCGCCTGCTGGTGCTCAGTCAGGTGGTGCTCTCGATGCAGCTCCCGTTCGCCGTCATCCCGCTGGTCCGTTTTGTTTCGAGCCGGAAAATCATGGGGAATCTCCACATCTCCAGGGGCCTCTCCGTTCTGGCGTGGCTTGTGGCCGGGCTCATCGTGGCGCTCAACCTGCTCCTTTTGAAAGACTTTTTCCTGAGCGACTAGCCGCTCACGGTCCGCACCGCCTCCGCCCGGCCAAGACTGGCTCGCCTTTGGTGCCCCCGGGACGCTACACATGCGCCCGTGTCGCTTCGCATCCAAATGTTGCAGCTGGCCCGGCGCGGGGCAACAGCCCTCGGGGAGGCCCTGCCCAAGGTCCGCGCCTTCGCCCAGTCTCGGATGAGCGGGGGGGCCGGACTCGACCGCGACGGGCGGCCGGACCTGTATTACACGATCTTCTCGCTGGCCACGCTTCAGGCCGTCGAAGCGCCGTTTTCCGCTGGGGCGGTGAGGTCCTATCTCGAAAGCTTCGGCGAAGGCCAAGCGCTGGACTTTGTCCATCTCGGGGCGCTGGCGCGCTGCCACGGGGCGCTGGGAGGCACGCCTGCCGAAGCCGCGGCCATCCTTGCGCGGTTGGAAAGTTTCCGCTGTCCCGATGGGGGCTACGACGGGGAACCCGGTGCACCCCACGGAACGGCCTACGGCTGTTTTGTGGCGCTGGGAGCCTATCAGGATCTCGCTACACCCTTCCCCTCCCCCCTCCGGATGGTCCAGTCGCTCAAGTTTCTCGAGACACCGGATGGTGCCTGGGGCAACGCTCCGGGACTGACGCTGGGCTCCACCAACGCAACGGCGGCGGCGGTCAGCCTCCTCCACCAGCTTGAAATGCCCGTCCACTCCTCCGCGGGAATTTGGTTGAGGCAACAAATGCACCCAGACGGCGGTTTTCTGGCCATGCCCAGAGCGCCCATACCGGACCTACTTTCAACCGCGACCGCGCTCCACGCGCTTGCCTGCCTCGAGGAACCCCTCCCGCAGTCGGCCCGGGAGGCCTGTCTGGATTTTCTCGACTCGCTCTGGACCGCCGAGGGCGGCTTCCACGGCCACTGGGCGGATGATCACCTCGATGTTGAATACACCTTTTACGGCCTGCTCGCTCTTGGTCACCTCAGCTGATGCCCCCCGTTGCTCCCCAACCAAAGCAGGAGGTCGTTTCCAGAACCCGCGCAGCGGATGCGCTCCGGATCGCAACCTCGACGTTGCTGGGTGAGCTCGGGCCAGAGGGCCATTGGACGGGTGAGCTCTCAAGCAGCGCCCTCTCCACCGCTACGGCCCTCATCGCCCTGACCAACCTCGCCCCGGCACAGCGGCTCCCTGAAGATGCAGGGCTCCTTTCCGGCGGCCTCACCTGGCTGGTCACCACCCAAAACGCTGACGGAGGCTGGGGCGACACCACTCGAAGCCGCAGCAACGTCAGCACCACCGCCCTCGTTTGGGCGGCATTTGCTGCAACCTCGGCTGAAGCTGGCCACCGCCCCGCAATGGAGCGCTGCACCCGCTGGCTCCAGTCCGCCTGCGCCGCTACGGGCCCTGGGTGGGAGCGCCAACTCGCGCACACCATCCGGGAGCGCTACGGCAAGGACCACACCTTCTCGGTCCCCATCCTGATGGCCTGCACCTTGTCCGGGAGAATGGGCCCAGACGGCTGGCGGCAGATTCCCGCGCTTCCCTTTGAGCTGGCGGCGGTGCCGCACCAGTTCTACGGGGCGATCCGGCTCCCGGTGGTGAGTTACGCGCTTCCGGCGCTCATTGCCATCGGCCGGGTGCTCCATCACAAGGCCCCCTCGCGCAATCCGTTGTTGCGCTGGATGCGAGACGCGCTGAGGGAGAAAACAGCACGCATTCTCGAGTCGGTCCAGCCCGCCAACGGAGGGTTTCTGGAGGCGACCCCGTTGACGAGCTTCGTGTTGATGAGCCTTGCTGCCGCCGGCGAGTCGGCCTGCCTCGTGGCGCGGCGGGCGGCTTCCTTTCTCCGGGCCTCGGCCCGGCCGGACGGGAGTTGGCCGATCGACACCAACCTGGCCACCTGGGTCACCACGCTCGGAGTCAACGCGCTCGGCCGGCAGCCGGGCCTCTTGAGCTATGAACAAAGCAGCTCGCTCAAGGAGTGGCTGCTCGGCCAACAATACCGGCGGGAGCACCCCTACACCCACGCCGCCCCGGGCGGATGGGCGTGGACCGACCTGCCCGGTGGGGTGCCGGACGCAGACGACACCCCGGGCGCGCTCCTGGCCCTGCTCGCCCTTGGCCCGGTGGACGCCCGCGTCCGCCTCGCCGGCGAACTGGGAACCCGCTGGCTGCTTGGTCTCCAAAACAAGGACGGGGGGATCCCAACCTTCTGCCGTGGCTGGGGCACCCTCCCCTTTGACCGGAGCGGCGAGGATCTCACGGCTCACGCGCTCCGGGCGTGGAGCGCCTGGCTGCCCCAGTGGAACGGCCCGCTCCGCACAAAGGTTGCGCGGGCCATTCACCGGGCAGTCGCCTTCCTCGAGGCGCGCCAGCGGCCCGATGGAACCTGGGTGCCGCTCTGGTTTGGAAACGAACACGTTTCCTCCGAGGAAAACCCCGTCTGGGGCACCTCGCGCGTGCTGCTGGCATTGAGGGAACTGCAACAGCGCGGCTTTGATGTGCCGCCGCAGATGGTCGCCCGCGGGCGGGACGCCTTGGCGGCGATGCAGCAGGCCGACGGTGGCTGGTCGGGCGGCGGCGGGAGCGGCCTGCCATGCTCGGTGGAGGAAACTGGATTGGCGCTGGAGGCGCTGGCTGGAACCGAGAAAACCGGCGCAGTCGACCGGGCCACACAATGGCTGGTGGAACAGGTGGAAAACGGCCGCTGGACGCAGCCCGCCCCCGTGGGATTTTACTTCGCCCGGCTCTGGTACTTTGAAAAACTCTACCCGCAGCTTGCCACGGTTGCGGGACTGGGTGCCGCGGTGAAACACCTCCCGCCGGACCCGGCATGACCGCCGTTGACTGGGGGATCCGAGCGGGTGGTCGCACAAAAACCACGCAGCGCATGCGACGTTCCACTCTGGCCAGAGCAGAAAGCCCCCGCTAACCTTCGAGGATGACTCCCACCCCGCCCCCCCCCTCTTCCAAGGCACTCTACATCATGCTGGGCGGTTTTCTGGGCTCCGGCAAAACAACCGCCGTTGCGGCGCTTGCCCAGCGACTCACCTCCAAGGGGCTCAAAGTCGGCCTCATCACCAACGATCAGGGGCAGGAATTGGTGGATACCGCGATGCTTCGGTCCAAGGGCTTCGCGACCGAAGAAATCCCCGGGGGCTGCTTCTGCTGCCGGTTCAACTCGCTGGTGGAAGCGGCCGACCGACTCACCGAATCCACGCGACCCGACGTGTTCATCGCCGAACCCGTGGGCAGCTGCACCGACCTCGTTGCCACAGTCACCTACCCGCTACGCCGCATGTACGGTGACCAGTTCCGCATCGCGCCCCTGAGCGTCCTGCTTGATCCGGTCCGCGCAATGCGCGTTTTCGGGCTGCAGCCCGGAGGAAGCTTCTCGCAGAAGGTGCTTTACATCTACCGCAAGCAGCTCGAGGAGGCGGACATCATCGTCATCAGCAAGTCCGAACTGCTCTCGGCCGAACAACTCGATTCCCTGCGCGCCGCGGTATCCGCCGAGTTTCCCCAAGCGCTCGTGATTTCGGCGTCGGTGCGAACCGGCGTCGACCTGGAGGCCTGGTTCAGCCGCATTGAATCCGTTGAGCAGGAGGAGCGTCACCCAATGGAGGTCGACTACACGGTCTACGCCGAGGGCGAGGCGCTTCTCGGATGGCTCAACGCCACCGCGGCCCTCTCGATCGCCGGTGAGTTCGATGCAAACGCCCTGCTCCAGACCCTCGCCGCCGAAACCCAGCGGAGACTCCAAGCCGTCACCGCTGAAATCGCCCACCTCAAGATGACCTACAGCCCGGATGCCGGCCTGGGTGACATCGCAGTGGTCAACCTCGTGCGCAACGACTACGTGCCGGAGCTGGCCATCCGTTTGGAGCAACCGGCCGGCGGTGGACAACTGGTGATCAACCTGCGCGCGGAGGCTGCCCCCGAAGAGCTGGCTGCGGCGCTGCGGGCCGCCCTGCCCCTGGCGGCGGCATCGATCCCGGGTCTCGAGATCGCGGTTGAACACATGGAATTCTTCAAGCCGGGCAAACCAGTTCCCACCCACCGTATCACCGCGCTCTCAGCTTAGGAGAGGGGGCGGGCCTTCCAACCCGCCTGCGCGTTGCGGCCGCGAAACGGGAAGTGCGTCCTCCTACGAGGCGGACGCATTATGCCAACTCTCAATTATAAACGGAGTTTTTTGCCCCGGGCAGGCCACTCGCAGCCCATGGCAACGCCGTGGGTTTGATCCGTTATAAAACATTAAACGCTGAAGGGGCGCCCCGTGATGAAGCCACTCTTTCGGATGGATCGGGCATGTGAGGGTGCCCAAGGCATATTCTTTTGGGGAAGGTTTTCCCATGGCGTTGCCATGGGCTCAACAAGAAGTGCCCTTGGGGGGGCGTCAGCTTTGGCAAAAATCCGCGCCGGTTTTCTGCGCAAGGCGGACCGATTGAATCACGAGACCCAGATCACTAGTGATCCAGAAAACTCAGACAAGCGGTATTACTCCATGTTCTTCGTC
>JBILKV010000366.1:0-2550 GCA_044376515.1 Chthoniobacteraceae bacterium
GAGAGCACGCCGGACAAGACCCCCGTGGTCAGTGTCCAGTTCTACCGTCCCACGGCCGGCGCGCCTGAGAATTTTTCCGCGCGCGTGCCGCAGTTTACCGCCAAGTCGGCTGAGGCAGTCCCTCTGCGGGTGAGGGGCAACTCCGGCGAGGAAGGCAACCTGTGGATGGTGACCGTCCCGATCGACTCCGGCGCGCTTGCCGCATTCGACGATTTGGAGTGGTACGAGATGGAACTGACCAAGGAGGTGCAGCTCTACCGCGCCTATCCCGACCCAACTTTCTACAGCGCCCACGCGGCCGGGCTCGCGAGCGGAGCGCACGTTTACGCCATGACGCTCGAGCGGCCAGCGCTGACCGTAGACCTGCAGCCCGACACCCCCGGACATCTCTGGACGGTGCCGAAAACTCCCGCCTACACCGCAAGGCTGAACAACCTCACCGGCAAGCCGCGGACAGTAACCCTCAAGCTGACCACCTCTAGTCACGATGGGAGCAGCCGCAGTGCGCAGGAGGTGCAGGTCCAGCTGCCGGCCGCCGGGACCACCACGCGTTTGACGCCGAAAACCACCCGTTTCGGCTATCACGATGTCGCGCTCACTGTGCACGATGGCGACCAGGCTTTTGTCGAACGGCGAAGCCTTGGGCTTCTGCAAAAGGACACCCGGGACCGCGGCGACTGGGAGCCCGGCAGGGGCGCCAGCCACGGATTTTGGAACTGGGCGGGCGGGCACCACACCCCATCGCAGGCCCTCCAGATCGAGATCATGAGCCGTCTTGGCGCCGAGTGGGTCAACGGAACCATCCACGGTCCAGACGATGAAGGGCGTGCCGCCGCGGAAAAATTCAAGGTGCGCTCTCTGGTTCAGGGAGGGCACAGCCACCACTACACGGGCCGCGTGCGCGAGCATCTCGACAACCCGGAAAAAGCCCGCGAATGGCTCCTCGAGATGTTTCAGAAGTCGGACACGAAACCCTCCGCAGTCGAGGCGCCCGACAATTTTTCCCTGCTTGCGGAGCCCAGCCTTGGACAGATCAGCACGGGAATCCCCCCAGATTACTACGGAAAAGAGTACACATTCACACCCGGCGAAGAGCAGCGGTTTCAATCCGCACTGAATATCTTCAAGTTCGTCGCGCCGCTCGCCAAACAGTTCTGGCCGGGGGTCAAATGCCAGTTTCCTTACGGCGACCCGTTGTATCCGGTTTATTTTCTGCGCCGCAGTCAGGAGGTGCGTGAACTCATGGACGGGGTCAATGTGGATATCCCCGTGTTCGACCGTCCTGCGGAAAGCCAGATGCATCAGGTTTCGATCCACCGCTGCTATGTGCTGCGCGAGGAGTTGAAGAAAGCGGGCCTTCAAAATCCGAATCTGGTGATGGTCGAGGGGCCGTGCCTGCCCTCGCGGCCCGGCGCGCTTTCCCTCGGGGAACAGGCGGAAAACTGGGTGCGGCTCTCGCTGATTCTCCAGGCTTACGGCATCGACCGCCAGATCGGGGGGTGGGCATTCGACTGCGGGGACTACTGGGGGGAACAGCATTACGGCGGAGGCGTGTTCAACGGTCTGCCTCATCTCACGCCCAAGCCCGCCGCGTGTGCGCTGGCCACGATGACCCGGCGCACCAACCGCAAGAACCTCAACCAATGGCTGCCCACGGGAAGCCTTTCAGCCTACGCGCTACAGTTCAAACACTACCGTACCGGGGAGTTGACCCACTGCTTTTGGACGGTGCGGGGAACCCGTCCCGTGCACCTGCGCGTCCCAGCAGGAGCGAAACTCACGCTCGTGGACTCGATGGACAACGAAACGCCGCTGCAAGAAAAGGACGGTGTGGTGACTTTTGCCGCCTCGCCTGCACCGTGCTTCGTCGAGGGACTGAAAGGTGATCCGGTGGTGACACTCGGCGGGGCGGATCACTCCGACGCGCGCCCTGCGCCGCTCCACACCAAACTCGCGAACCTTGGCAACGGCGCGTGGAAAGTTTCACCCGAGGAGGATGGGACGTACGCGAACAACAGCCCCCTGCAGGTTGAGCGTTTCCACGGCGCGATGACGGCCCGCAGCGTGGAGGCGCCCGCTCCCCAGGGAGGCCGCGCCCTCCGGGTGCACCTTGAAAAGCCGGCGAAGGAACAGAAGATGATGCCGTACTACAGCACGCTGGCGCCCGCGCAGCCCGTGCAAATCCCCGGCAAAGCGAGTCACATCGGCCTGTGGGTGCACGGTGCGAGTGACTGGGGCCGCGTTGTGTACAGCCTCCGGGATGCCAAGGGTGAACGCTGGATAAGCGTGGGCACTTTCAGCGATTGGAACTGCGACGACCCCCGGGCCCTGAGCTACTTCAACTTCGACGGTTGGCGTTATCTCCGCTTTGAAATGCCCTCACACAGCCCTTATGACCGCTACCGCGAATTGGGAACCACCTGTTGGGGACACTTCGGAAAAGGCGACGGCGAGGTGGACCTGCCCCTCACCCTTGAGAAGGTCTTCGTAGAGCGGCGCACTCACGCCATGTACGTGAACGACCCCCAACCCGCCTCCGCAGAGGACGTC
>JBILKV010000187.1:0-8453 GCA_044376515.1 Chthoniobacteraceae bacterium
TTCGCCCAAAGCGATGTCGCCGCCGCCGGCCACCATGGCCCGTGCAAACCCGCCGGAGCGAAGCACCTCGAGCGCCTGCTCCATGGCGTAACCCTTGGCAATTCCGCCCGCATCCAGCCGCATCCGGGCCCTGCGCAACAGGGCAGTGCGCGCCGCCGGATCCAGTTCCATCTGGGTGTACCCGACCCGCCCCATGGCCTCCTGAAGGCGGTCCGAGCCGGGCAAGGTGCGCTTGCGGCGGGCCACCCGCCAGAGGTTCACCACCGGGCCCACCGTAATGTCAAAAGCCCCGTACGAGAGGGCGGAGACCCGCTGGGCAAACTCCAGTACCTGCCAAAGTTCCGGGCTCACGGAAACCGCGGTGCCGCCGCCAGCCGTGTCGGAAAGGCGGCTGAGCTCCGAATCGCTGTCGTAATCGGAAAAAACGGCGTTGAGCGCCTCCACCCGGGCAAAGGCGCGGTCGGCCGCAGCGCGGGCGGTTGGTTCGTCCGGCGCGTGAAGGGTGACGCGGACAGGCAGCCCCATCTCGGCTTTCTCGTAGGCATACCGCATCTCAGAGCCCTGTACACAGCCGCTCCACAGGCAGAACCACGCGAGGCACGCCGTCCAAACCGAAGGCGGACCTGGTGAATGGTTCGGTGAGATAAGTTTCATTCGTCGGCAATGGGCTAGGTCTGAGGAGCTCACTCTGAGGCAAAACTTTGTTTGGCGCAAAGCGCATTGCCGCGCCATGGTTTGCGACATTCCACCCCATCGAACGCAAGGTTGCATCGAACAAAACCAACCGCCGTGGGTCATATAGCCAAATCCATGAAATCCGCTGCCCTCCTTTCCGCAGCCCTGAGTGTGACCCTCGGGAATGCCGCCCACGCCTCTCCCGGTACCCGCTCCGGAGCCCCCGTTCTCTCACGGGAGAACCCCGCTCAGACGGAAGTCCTAAGCGTCCGCAAACCTGTTGAATTCCTCGAATACAACTTGCCCAACGGCCTGCACGTCATCCTGCACCAAAACCGCTCGGCTCCCGTGATCGCCACCTACGTGCTCTATCGGGTGGGTAGCAAAAACGAACGCCCCGACCGCACCGGCTTCGCCCATTTTTTTGAGCACTTGATGTTCGAAGGATCCGAGTTCATCCCCCGCGGCACCATCGACAAATATATTTCCAGTGCGGGCGGCAACCTGAACGCGTCCACTTCGTTCGACCAGACCGACTACTACTTCAACCTGCCCTCCCACCAACTCCCCCTCGCCCTCTGGATTGAAAGCGAGCGGATGCTCCACCCGCGGATCGACGAGGCGGGCGTTGAGACCCAGCGCGCAGTGGTGAAGGAGGAGCGCCGCCGCTCTTACGACAACCAGCCTTACGGAAGCATGTTTGAAGAGCTCTGCGGTCTTGTTTTCGAGGGCACGCCCTACCAGTGGGTGCCCATCGGCTCCTTCCAATACATCGACAAAGCCACGATCGACGAGTTCCGCGACTTCCACAAAACCTTCTACCGGCCCGAAAACGCCACTCTCGTGGTCGCGGGCGACTTTGAGGTTGAGGACACCAAAAAACTCATCGCTGACTACTTCGCCACCATTCCCAACGGCCAGTCGGTGCCGCGTCCCGAGTTCCAGTGGACGCTGGATGTGCAGGGCAAGTCCAAAGACGTGGCCCGCAAAAACACCCCGCTTCCCGCACTGATCCACGCTTGGCGCTCGCCAAGCGAAACCGAGGCGGACGCCTACCCGCTTGAAATGCTCGCCAACGTGATGGCCGAAGGCCGCTCCTCGCGTCTGCACCAAAGCCTGGTGGAGAAAAAGGGACTCGCCATGAGTGTCACCTCCTACCCTTCCTTTCTCGAAAAAGCTGGGATGCTCGCCCTGTCGGTGACCGGGCAATCGAGCGCCACCCTCGAGGAACTCGACGCCGCGCTTCTGGAGGAAGTCAAGCGGGTCGCTGCCGGGGGCGTCACCGAGGAGGAATTCCAGAAGGTGCGTACCCAAATGGAATCCCAGTACGCGAAGACCGGCGGCACGATGGCCGAGCGGGCCCGCTCGCTAGCGCATTACTCGATGTTCTACGGGGATACCTCCCTGATTAACACGGAATTGGAACGCTACCTCGCCGTCAAACGGGAGGATCTCCAGCGGGTCGCAAAAAAATACCTGACCGACAAGGGCCGCTTCACCCTCCGCTTCCCCCTGCCCACCTCCAACTGATTCCCGGCCATGCGTTTCCAACCTTTGTTCCGACTCCTCCCCGGCCTTTTCTGCGCGGGCATTTCCGCGGCATTCCTCCTTCCGGCGGCCTCCGCTGCGGTCGACCGCTCGGTGAAGCCCGCCCCCGGACCCGCGCCCGCCGCCTCCTTCCCCGAGTACAAGGATATTACCCTGCCCAATGGCCTGCGCGTGTTCTTCATTCAGGACGACCGCCGGCCGATGGTCACCTTCAGGCTCCTGGTCAAGTCAGGCTCCACCTCTGACGGCGCAAAACCCGGGACGGCCTCGCTTGCCGCAAGCATGCTCATCCGGGGCACCGCCAAACGTTCCGCCCAGAATTTCGCGCTCGAATCCGAGAAGCGTGGCTCGCTGATCGACGCCAAAGCCGGACCGGACGCAACCTCGCTGATTGCCTCCTCCCTCAACAAGTACGCGAGCCCCGTTCTGGACCTGCTCTCCGACGCCGTGCGCAATCCGGCCTTTGGTGAGGACCAGCTGGAGAAACTACGGAGGCTCGCGCTCTCGGGGCTCGAGGCGCAGAAACAACAGCCCGCTGCACTGCTCTCCAAACTCGTGTCAAAGCTGGTCTACGGTGCGCATCCCTACGGACAGGTTTCCTCGCCGGAAAGCGTGAAGTCCATCAGCAGGGAGGATCTGGTGGCTTTCCATAAACTGCACTTCCACCCCAACAACGCTACCCTGGCGATCGTTGGCGATGTCGCGCAGGCGGACGTGATGGCCCTTGTGGAGAAGTTCTTTGGAACCTGGGAGAAGGCGGAGGTGCCTCCCCCGCCGCAGCCCGGCTTGCCCGCACTCAAGGGCCGGACGGTCCACCTGGTCGACAGGCCCGGCTCGGTCCAAAGCAACATCGCCGTGTGCCGCGTCGGTCCCCCGCGCAACACCCCGGACCTGCCTGAGGTGCTCGTGCTGACGGCCACCCTCGGCGGTGGCGCTTCCGGACGACTCTACCAGAATCTCCGCGAAACCCACGGTTGGACCTACGGCGCTTACTCAGCCTTTGACCCCAGAAAAATCGGCGGTTCCTTCGAAGCAACGGCGGAGACGCGCAATGAGGTCACCGCCCCGGCCATCCTGGAGATACTCAAGGAAATCGATCGCATCCGCACCGAACCCGTGCCCGAGGCAGAGTTGTCGCTTCAGCGAGAATACAACGTGGGCAACTACCTGCTGAGTCTTGAGAAGAGCGACCGGACCGCGCAGCGGGTGCAGGACATCGACCTGTACGGCCTGCCCGCCGACTTCTACAAGACCTACGCCCGGCGCATGGGCACCGTATCCCCGGCGCTGCTCCAAAAAACAGCACAAACGCATCTTGACGCGACAGACACCGTGATTGTGGTGGTTGGCGAGGCCAAGGAGGTCCGGGGTGCGCTGGAGGCTATCGGACCTGTGACGGTCTACGACACAGACCTTAGGCCGGTTCAGTCCCCCAAGTAGCGGCGGCCTTCTCTGGTTCTCTGCATTTTTTTGCAATTTCACCGGTGCATCCCTACCGTCTGGCTTGTGTCCATCCAAACCTACTGGCGTCCCACCCTTCCCGAAACCGAGTTCGAGGCATTCATCTTTGACTGCGACGGAACCTTGGCTGACACCATGCCCAACCACTACCGGGCATGGTGCATGGCCCTTGGGGAGCACGCCCACTTCTTCCCTGAACCGTTCTTTTACTCCTTGGGGGGTGTGCCGACGGCGCGGATTGTTGAAATCCTGAACGAAAAACATGACCTCACCCTCGAGGTCAAGACGCTGGTCGACCACAAGGAGGCGCTGTTCGAATCCCTGAGCGATCAAGTGGAGCCCATCCACGGGGTGGTCGACGTTGCCCGCTCCCACTTCGGACGCAAGCCCATGGCCGTGGCTTCAGGCGGTCACCGGCACATTGTCACGCGCACGCTCCGCGCCATCGGCATCCACGACCTCTTCAGCGCCGTGGTCTGCTCCGAAGACTACTCGCGCGGAAAGCCCTTCCCCGACCCGTTTCTGGAGGCCGCCCGCCAGCTCAAGGTGGCACCTGAGCGCTGCCTTGTCTTTGAGGACACCGAAATGGGACAGACCGCAGCGCACGCCGCGGGAATGGGTTGCGTCATGGTTCCGAGGGAACGCTGAACCCGCTTTCATGGAAAGGGCTCAGCTGCTGGCGCTGCTCAAGCGCACCTTCGGCTACGGATCCTTCCGCCCGCTTCAGGAAGAGATCATCACCGACACTCTCGCCGGCAAGGACGTCTTCGCGCTGCTACCCACGGGCGGCGGGAAATCGCTGTGTTTCCAACTGCCTGCCCTTGCCTTTGAAGGGTTGACCGTCGTCATTTCGCCCCTGATTGCCCTGATGAAGGATCAGGTGGAGGGACTTCAGGCCAGCGGGGTACCCGCAACCTTCCTCAACTCCACCCTCTCTGCGGCCGAGTCCAAGGCCCGTTTCCGTGGGCTTTACCGCGGGGAATTCAAGCTGCTCTACCTTGCTCCCGAGCGCGTGATGCTTTCCGGCTTTGCCGAACGGTTGCCCGAGCTCGGCGTCCGACTTATCGCGATCGACGAGGCTCACTGCATCAGCGAATGGGGCCACGATTTCCGGCCAGAATACCGGCAACTGGCCACCCTGCGCCAGACCCTTCCCGAGGTGCCGTTCATCGCGTTGACCGCGACGGCCACGCTCCGCGTGCGCGAGGACATCGTCCGCCTTCTGGAACTGCGCAATCCGCGTTGCTACACGGCCAGCTTCAACCGGCCCAACCTGACCTACAAAATCCTCCCCAAAAACAAGCCGACCGAACAGGTGGTCCAGTGGATCAAGGCGCGTCCGGAGGAGACGGGCATCGTCTACTGCCAAAGCCGCAAATCCACCGAGGCCCTCGCCGAGCGGTTGCGGGCCGCCGGCATTTCAGCTCAGGCCTACCACGCCGGCCTCGAACCCAAGCAGCGCGACAGGAGTCAGGAGGACTTCCTGCGCGACCGGACCCGTGTCATGTGCGCCACCGTCGCGTTCGGAATGGGTGTCCACAAGCCGAACGTGCGTTTTGTGATGCACTTCGACCTACCCAAGAACATCGAGAGCTACTATCAGGAAACGGGGCGCGCCGGTCGGGACGGGCTCCCTGGCGAGTGCGTCCTGCTCTACAGCGCGGCGGACGTCGTGAAGCAAAAGACTTTCATCGAGGAAAAGAGCGACCCGGAGGAACAGCGCATCGCACGGGAGCAACTTCAGCAGATGGTCCATTACGCCGAGGCAGCGGGCTGCCGGCGGCACATGCTTCTCTCCTACTTTGGAGAAACCGATTTTCCGGTGCCGTGCAACGGCTGCGACAACTGCTTGGAGCCGAAGGAACGCTTCGACGGAACGGTGGCCGCGCAAAAGTTTCTCTCCTGCATTTTCAGGCTCAGACAGGCCTCCCGTTTCTGCGTGGGAATGAACCACATCGTCGAAATCCTTACCGGCGCACAGACCGAGAAAATCAAGCGCTGGAACCACGACCAGTTGTCCACTTACGCCATCGGCAAGGAACACTCGCGTGCCGAGTGGCAGGTAATCGGCCGCGAACTGGTCCGACTCGGCTTCTGCACCCAGTCGGCCGAGCGGATGAGCACCCTCGACATTTCCGATGAAGGCCTTGCCTGGCTGAAGGCCCGGAGCCCGCTCACGCTCACCCGGCCCACGGCGACGGCAAAGGTACGCCCCCCAAGGCCCACCCTCGAGGGCGATGTCGTTTGCGACGAGTTCCTCTTCGCCCAGTTACGCATGCTCCGGAGAACCCTTGCGGAAGAGCGCAACGTGCCGCCGTATATTATTTTTCCGGACGTCACCCTCCGCCACCTCGCCGCGCGCCAACCCTCAACCGAGAGCGAGTTTGCGGAAATTCCCGGGGTGGGCGAACGCAAACTGCGCGACTTTGCTCCGGCGTTTCTCGAACTTCTCGTGGCGTGGAAACAGGATCGCTTGCGGGCACAGTGAGCATTCACGGTCACGACTCCGTGTAGGTCTCCTGCTTCCCTGTGTCTCGTGGCGCAGGGAACCCCGACACACCCGCGGATTGGGCGAAACCCTCGGTGGGACTTGGCCCCCCCTGTCAATGAAAGGGGTGATCACAGCCATGTCGCGGACGCCGCAATTCGCCCCGCCTCCACCGGGCGTTTTCCTTAGCGGTCCGGCATGGGTGTCAGCGACGTTTTAACTGGCTCGATGGTACCAGTGCCTGCAGGGAAGCGGCGGGCAAGAAAGTGCTCCCTGCTTTGAACCACGACCGGCACGGGCCCGATCGCCGCATGTCTAAACGCGAACCCTCGAAACGAGCCGTTCATATCTCTTGAGCTTCGCCGGGTCTCAGGCGGGCGCAGCGCTCTGCTCACACGTCTTCGTGCTCGACGTCGAAGACGTTGGACTGGAGGCTGGCCACCCAATACTTGCCCTCCTGGGTCACCCGGAGGTACCGGATCCCGTGGGAGAGGTAGGGGGAAACCACCTTCCAGAAGAAACTAGCGTACCCCTTGCGCATGTCGTCTGGATGCTTATATCCCATCTTGGAGTTCGTGCCCAGTTGTTCAAACTCATAATACAAAGCAGGGATTTTCTTGAAGTAATGGGTGTCGCCAAGTTGGCCGATAAAGTCGGCCGCCCGCGTAAGTCCGGGGAGATTGCCCGTGGCCTCGTAGGCGGGTCTCTTGGGCGGAGGAAAACGCGTCATCTCGATGCAGTCGCAAATTTTATCGATGTCGAGGCCCGGGATTTCAGAATGGGCCAACCGCTCGCGAACGAAGATCTGGCTTCGGCTGACATGATAGGGGGTCAGGGCAGCGTCGGTGCTGCCCTCGGGCAGTTCCACCATGCCGCCATCCTCCCCACTGACGAAAAGCCGTGTCGAATCGGCCCGACAGACCCCGCGCACATAGCCCACATCATGAAAGAGGAGCGCGAACATGAAGTTGAGCCAGTCCTCGGGCGAGACACCGCCCTCGCTCAGGCATTTGCCAATCAGGATCTGCTGTCCGGCGGAGGTGACCATCACTGTGTGCTCCACGTTGTGGTAGAGAAGATCGGTGTTGCCGATGTTTTCAAGCGCCAGCCTTGCCGCCCAAGCGATGGCCGCCCCCAGTTCAGGCATTTGCCCCCCGAAGTTGCGGAGGTAGTCTGCCTCCAGCATGGACGAAAACTCGTCGATGATGACTTTCTGAATGTTGTACATGGCACAAGATTTTGCACGGATTCCTTTTCGTGGCGACTCTCACCAGAAAACAAAAAGGAAGCAGAGCCACCGGGCTGTCGGTGGCAAGTTTGGAAAAATCGGAGTGGGTTCCAAGCCAATAAGTCTCTGGATTCTGTCGTTTGCGCGCTTCAGGTGGTTTTTTCACGGCCCTAAAAATGAGGTTTTCCTTTGGGCGCGCTCCGCGCAATCAGTAGCGGCTATGAATTCAGAAAGGCACCCCACGCTTTGCCAAGTGGTCCATGAAGTGGTCGAACGCACCCCGGTCTTTGACATTCACACGCATTTGTTTGATCCGGCGTTCAAGACACTGGTGAGTTGGGGAATCGACGAACTGCTCACCTACCACTACCTCATTGCGGAGGCGTTTCGAACAGTGGACGCCCCGGAGGAACGCTTTTGGAAATGGAACCGTGAGGAGCGGGCGGATTGGATTTGGAAGCAGCTTTTTCTCGAGCGCTCGCCGGTTTCGGAAGCCTGTCGCGGGGTGCTCACCAGCCTGCGTCTGCTGGGCATTGATGCCAAGGGGCGCGACCTGCGCTCGCTGCGCGAACACTTTTCGCGATGGAGCCCCGAGTCCTTCACCGAGCGGATTTTGGAGATTTCGAAAGTCCGGAAGGTGTGCATGACTAACCTGCCCTTTGATGAGGAGGAGCGTGGCTACTGGGAAAAGGGGATTTCGCGTCATCCCGCCTTTGTGGCGGCGCTTCGCCTCGACCCGTTGCTGTTGGAGTGGGAAACCACCGCTCCAAAACTGCACGCCTGGGGCTATGATGTCCGGGCAGATCTTTCCGGTCAGACCCTTGGCGAGGTGCGCCGCTTTTTGAGCGACTGGTGCAGGAAAATGGATTCTCAGTATTGCATGGTTTCGCTGCCGCCAGATTGGCGCTTTCCCGGGGCCACCGTGACCAACCGGCTGCTGACCGAGGGGGTCCTGCCCGCGGCCAGAGAGAACGGCCAGGCCTTTGCGATGATGATCGGAGTCCGCCGGGGAGTGAACCCTGCGCTCAAGATGGCGGGAGACAGCCTCGCTCC
>JBILKV010000188.1:0-8448 GCA_044376515.1 Chthoniobacteraceae bacterium
CTGGCGTTCCTGGGTGAAGCTGTCCCAGTTCAGACTCAGGGAGCCTTGTTCGGGACCTTCGCTGGCGTATTCGAGACGGATGGAGACGCGCTGACCGGCGGTGAGCGCGATGGGTTTGCTGAGGACCTCGTCGCTGCCAGCGTCGGTTTGTTTGGGACGCCGGCGCTTGGGATTGGCGGGAGCCCAGTCGTCGAGGACGAGATCGTCGTTGATCCACAGACGCACGCGATCTGTTGGACCGATGTAGGCGCTGAAGGTGAACGCCTCGGTGAAGCGCGGCTCGATGTATCCGGTCCAGCGTGCGGAGAAGCCTTTGGTCTCAACGCCCGGGACGGCGTCCTTGCTCCACGGCAGCCATTTGCCAGGGCCGATCTTATGGCCTAACCAGATGCGGGCGTCCGTGCGTTCATGCACGGATTTGCCTTCGAGCTGGGTGTTGTTGAAGTACGCAGCGGTGAGGCCGGTGCCGCGGGTGTTGGCATGCGGCGGTTTCGCGGCGAGTTGTACGCGGCCCTCGTGCCGCTCCCAGTCCCTCCATCCGCCCACGCGATAGACGACGCTGGCGCTTTCACCCATGGGCATCCACAGCGGATCGCTGCCGGACAGAGGCAGCAGGAAGCCGCCCAGGACGTCGTACGGGATCGGGTTATCGGGGTTCATGGACTGCGGATTCTCAAACTCGCCAGGCCTGCCCGGAACGGGCCGCTTCTCCCGGAACCACGAGTACATGTTTGCCGGCAGACCATCGTCAGCGCGGCGGTCAAGGAAGGAGCCGGCGTAGAGTCCGTCGGCGGTCCAGACCGAAGCGGGCCAGGCGGACCGATCCGCCACGACCACGCAATCATGCACCACGCCGAGGATGCGCGTGGGATCGTGGTATTCACCGGGTTTCGCGCCAGCAAAGGGCTCCAGATGCGAGTGCTTGCCCACGGACCAGGCAAGGCTGCCATCTGCGTTCCAGCGGAGCACGCGGACGGAACCGCTGCGGAAGCCGGGGAAGGTGGGATTGTGCCGGTCAGCCGTCGGAGCACGGTTGGCTGCGACGATTTGATACACCGCGCCGTCCGGACCGCGCGAGATGCCACGGGATTCCGCGCCATTGAGTGTCGCGAACTCGGCGGGCCACTGCGCCTGGGTGGGTTCGCTGCGGCCCCAATCCCACGCGGGTGCTGCCGCGTCGGGCTTGGCGAGGTTTGGCAACGACACCCAGGGCGCGCCTTGGCCGTTCCGCGTATCCTGGCCGAAAAACACAGTCCAGTTTTCATCCATGAAACAGGGAGCGATGCCGATGCCGGGTACCTCGCGGCCCGGTTCAATGGCATGAAAACGAAACTCGGCCGGCTGGAACTCGCCATCGGAGTTGAGATCGCTCCAGGTGTAGGCTCCGCTCAGCTTCGCGAGGTCGAGCTTCTGCTGCGACACGGCATCGAGCCAGGGCTTCGGCGCTTTCTTCCTGTCTCGAACAACGCCCGCAATCGCCGCAGGCACGAGCCGCTGCTGTTTCGCATCCAAACGCAGCACCGCACCGCTTTCATGGACCACATAGGTGATGCCGTTTTTCTCGCGTACAACCCAATGCCTGAAGGGCTCGTGCTTGGGAAACAGACCGTCGCCGTAGGGCTCATAACGATAGCTCGCAACGGGTTCCCACGTGCGCCGTTCGAAGTCCATTCTTGCCACGCCCAAAGCGGCGTACCCGGCATCAAACCAAACCTCGTTGGGCTTTGCCGCCATCGCGCTGGACTGATGGAAAAAGGGCGAGCCGCCGAACCATTGGCCGAGCAACTTTCCCTCACGGTCGAACTGCGCTGTACGGCGCAGGGTTTCGTTGCCCTCGCACAAGAGGAATCCGCCGTCGGTAGTCGCGGTCACATCGCGGAGGTTTAAGAAATCGGTCGCCACGAACGGTCCATCCTGTCGTCCGCCTTTTCGCCCGTAGCTCGCGACAAGTTTGCCTGTGCGGTCAAAACGTTTGATCTGGTGCGAGGGCGCAGCCTCGGCCACCAGCACGTCACCGGTCGAGCTGTCGAAGGCCACTCGATAAGGATTTTCCAGTTGGTCCGCCGCGAGGAAGACCTCGCGTTGTTTGCCGAGGGAGAGGACCTTGCCTTCGCTGATGACCAGCATCGTTCCCTCCGCGCCGAGAGCGACGCCTTTGGGCGCGGGCACCTTCTCGGTGCGCAGCAATCGTTTCGCCGTCGCTTCCTGGAGCATGGCCACGGACGCTTTTTTCGGCACCTCGGGCACTTCAGCGGAATAGAGCCGCACAAGGTCGAACTTTTCCGACGAGACAACCAACTGCCCGTCCCGCGCGTCCATGTCCATCCGGCCGGACGTTTGCCCTCCCAAACCTTCGCGATTGTCGCCCGGAGCCAGCACATCCCAAGCGACCGGTCGCACTTTGCCGACGTCGTCGATGTACGTCTTGTGATTCCCTGTCTCGCGATCGAGGACGATGACCTTGCCATTTTGTTGCATGACGAACAGCGAACCGCCTGCGGTCGCCATTGCGACCGGCCCTTGCCACGCCTCCATCCAGTTCTTTTGCCACGCCCGCTTGCTGCCATCGGGCGACTGCTTGCGATACGCAGGAATGCCTTCCGAGCCGTCGGAGCCGACATACAATCCCGACTCATCCCAGGCCAGCGCGCTGGGCCCGCCGTTGTTGCCTACCCACGGGTCGTAAGGCTGCTCGACCGTGGTGATGCCGACCATGCCAAGAAACTTTGCCTCCAGCCCCTGCGAACCAAGCACCTTCCACGTGTAGTCTCCCGGAGCCTGCGCCACGCCATGCCTGTCCAGACCATCCCAGGCGAGCGTGTGCTTTCCGCCCTGCATAGGCTCTGCCCGTAAGAGTTCACGCACCAGGCGGCCGTGCGCATCATAGATGGCTGCGGAGACGTTGCCGGGTTTCTCGAGCGTGAAGGAGAGGTCGGCGGCGTGGGTGATGCCAGTGGTAAAGAGAAGAAACGAGAGGAGTGGTTTCATCGTGTGGAGACGCTTGGAGAGAAGTTCACTGCAACGGGGCTGAAGCTCGATACTCCAGACCCTGCGGCAGCGAGCCATCGGGCTCGGTGAGGTTGAGCGTTTGCTGCCATTGCCACGTGCGGTGGCAACTTTTGAAGACAAGCACGTTCCAGCCTGCGCGCAGCTCCACTTCACGGGAGGCCTGCCGCTTCGGCTCTTTGTGGATGAGGTCGGAGTAAAGGCGCTGGCCGTTGACCCACGCAGTGAGATGGATCGCAGAACCGACACCCGAGGTCCTGAGATTAAGGAGGAGGCGGCGCGCGGTGTCGCTCCGAACCCAGCGTGCGCCGTAACCAGCTTCAAAATTCTGGAAAAAGGTGATGCCTGCGAAGTCCACGCTTCCGGGGTTGGCACCGTCGGTAAGATTGATGCTCGATTGAAACGTGCGCCACACCGGTGGTGTGCCGCCTTCTTTGGCGGCAGCTTTGGTGAAATCTTCGCCGCGCTCGATCGCCAGATCGATGGGGTTGGGCGCGAGGTCGGCATCGGAAGGCTTCTCATTCCAAGCGCGCAACACGAGGCCGCTGGTCACCACCCACTTTGGAGGCGCAATGGGTGCAGGGATCGCACTTAACATGGAGAGCGCCTTTGCCAAACGCTCTTCACGCAGCCACGCGGAAGCTTTTTCTTCCCCCAGTCCTTCCAACATCGCCATCGCCACGGCGACATGGCCGGGTTGATTCGGATGGATGCGGTCCCCTGCGAGGCTGAAGTCGGCCTGAATTTTGCGCCCTTCCCAAAGCACGCGCCAATAGGTCGCATTGGTAGGGACTACGTTCGCCCTGAGCTCCGCGGCGAGTGTCGTGATGCGTTGATTCATCCGCGCCAATACGCCGTTCATGGGTGTCGCGGGATCCTCGGTTTGCGGGGTGACCGTGGCGAGGGCGACGACCTTTGGCGTGAGCCGTGCGCTCAGGACGCTGATTAATTCGCGGTAGTTCGCCAGCCATCGGTCGAGGCTGGCATCCGTGTCGCTCACGTAGGGCGCGAGGACATCGTTCATCCCGAGCATCACCACCATCACATCAGCCGGCTTCGAGAGCGCCGTGGCGACTTCCACCCCCTTTACATCCAGGTCGTGCCTCTGTTTTGCCTCATCCTTGGCGAGGCCCAACCAGGCACCGACTCCCATGCCACTGCCTCCCAGCGGAACGAGCTCGTGTTGCGCCTCTGGATACACTGCGCGCAGTGCGTCACGCATTTTGAAAACGTAACCCGTCCCCAGCCAGCCTCCGCCCTGGCCGGTGATACTGTCGCCGATGAGGACGATGCGCGCATTTTCTTTCAAGGCGGGCTCAGCGGCGATGCCTACGGTTCCAAGGAGAAGGACTGCAAGCAGGCCTTTGATGAAGGATCGGAGGAGGTGGTTCATGCGGGGGCGGGTATTGACGGGAGGATTCAACGGATTCTCAGGGCTTTTCAGTGCGGCCGAGGACGAGAAAGTCGAACAACTCGCCGTAACGTTTGCCATCGAGAGCGATTTCGAGCGGTACGATCTGTACGCCCGCGCCGAGCGCGGCCCTGTCCTTGACAGTGAGCTTCACGTCGAAGGCCTGGCGGCTCATGGCGGCTACGCTACCTTCCAGCACTTTTGGCTCGGCTTCGATGCCAGGCGGCAGTTTCAGCTCGATACGATGCCTCTGCACTCGGTCTCGGAAATTCCGCACGGTGATTTGAACTGTCTGCGTTTCCTCCACCGCAAGGTCCACGCGATACGGATAGGCACGGACCCAGAATGGATCGAAAAGGTACTCGTAGTTCGGGTCTGGCAGGAGTTCCCGGTAGTGGGCGATGATTCGCTTCGACCATTCGTGGTAGCGCTGCAAAAAAGCGGCGGGATCTGCCATGAGAACGGAATGGGCTCCCGAGACAATGTCGGGTTTCAAATCGCGCAGATAACGACTTCCAAGAAAGTAGCCCTCCTCGAAGATCGCACTGTTGCGTGCCACCACCGCCTCGTGACCGTTCTGCGCGGGGTCGGACGGATCGCCGAAGAGATTGTCGCCGGTAAAGGCGATCCGCTTGCCATCCAGTTCGAGCCAAAGGCAGTTGCCGAACTCCGTCTGTCCGGGCATCCAGTCCACGTGCAGCTTGTAGCCCTCCCAGTCGATGACCTCTCCATCGCGAATGGGGCGGTCAATCTTCAGCCCTTCGTACTCGCGATTGTAGGAGGTGATGAGCGCGCAATAGTCGTAGCGCGTGGGGTTTTCGATAGGATCCACGATCCGATCCAGCGTCCACGCTTTGACGCCGTAGTGCTTCTTGAGCGCAGCGGCGAGGGTGAAGTGGTCGCCATGCATGTGGGAAATCCAAACCGCATCAATACCCTTAAGCCCGAGATGCGTTTTCATCTGCTGGATGAGGCTGTGCAGCAGGCCCTCGGGAAAGATGCCGCAGTCCAGCAGCAGGCCGCGCCCGCTGTCGGCGATGATGATGGTGAAGTTTTTGCCCGCGAGCAGGTCGCTGAACTTGTAGAGGTGAGGAGTGACCTGGACGATCTGCGGGATCGCCGTTGGTTTCACAAACGGGTCGGGCTTCCGCTCGGTTAGATTTTGGACGGGATACCCTCGAAGGTAGTCCGGGCGAAATGCGGCAAGCTTTGTTGCGTATCGCTGGAACTGCGCGTGTGCGTCACGGATGGCTTGTCCCTGCGACGGGAAAGCCCAGTCCAGCCTCAGTCCGGTTACCTTGTCCACCGATACAATCAGCGCATCGAGGCCCTTGGCGAATCCATAGTCCCATTCCGTGTCGAACCAGTTGCTCATTCTCGAGCCGTCGTGCATGAGCCCGCCCGTGAACGCACACGCGCGGTCGCCTTTGCGCAGCGCGAAACTCATCCCGCCCGGCGAATGGCCCGGCGTGGCCATACAGGTGATCTCGTGCCCTCTCCAGATGAACGCGTCATCAGCTGCGAGCGCGCGATCCACACGGATCGGCACGGCTGGGGGGCGTACATAACTGGCGCCGTGCACGGTGAACTTGTCGCCGAGTGTGGGCCGCCACTTACGGAATTGGTTCGGAGATTCCAGCAGTTCCGCCTCTTCCTTCGACGCTGCCACCTGAGTCTGTTTGCGGTCCAAGCGCCCGATGCCCTGACACACTTCGCGATGGTGGTCGGTGAAAAGCACCCACTCCACCCGCTTCACGCCAATCTCTGGGAGATGCTCCAGCGCGAGGCCGTCCCCGAGATTGACGAGCACTGCAGCGTCCCCGTCGCGCAGCGCATACACATTGCACGTGTCCTGCCAGAGGAAGACCTCCGGCCACGTATCCGGCGCAGGCTGCACCCAGCGGGCGGGTGTCATCACCGGGGTGGATTTGTCTGCAGTGAAGGCCAGGCTGGCGCTGAGGAACAGGAAGGCAAGGAGTGGTTTCATGAGGTGACGGGGAGTGTGTAAATCACGGTGTGCTCAGTGCCGTCGTCGGGATGTGTTCCACCGGCTGGGAAAGGCTTTCCCAATTCAAATGAAACGACGGGCCGGGCTCGGGCGATTTCGGGTCCCTGGGGACGGCGCGGTATTCGATGCGGATGGGGCCGCCGCCGCACAGGAGAAGAACTCCGCGCCGCCGAACCGCTCCTCGAGAATCTTGCCATCCCCGGCCACGTGCGCGATCCGACGCAATCCGCCACCTACCTCACCTCCTTCGACCACATAAAAACTGCCGGTTTCTTTTGAAAGAATGTCCGCCGCCAGATCGGCGACTTCGGCGAAGCGGTCCGAAAAATAGGGCCCCGGAATGCGGCCCCCCAAGACACCGTAGCTTTTGAGCGGTTTGCCGTTCGCGGCAAAGCGGAGGATGCGGTGGTCGGGCGCTCCATTGGCCACGAGAAATGTGCGGGTGCGTTCATCCCAGGCAAGGGCCCCCGGCGACACCAGTGCGTCAGCTTTGACGAGGACCACCTGTGCGCCGTCGGTCGCCACCTTCACAACACCCTGCCCCCCCAACACAAGAAGCGCGCCATCCGCTTGGAGCGCCACCCGGCGCGGTTGGGCGACCTTTGCTTCGCGGACGACCTTGCCCGAGGCGAGATCGAACCAGCGGACGGCATCGTGGTCGCGGTAGCCGATCACGAACCGGTCGCCGCCTGCGTCGAGAGAAAGCTCCCTCCCCCCGTTGTGGTCGGGTCGCTGGTCGCCTTCCCAGAGCACGTCAAAGCGCTTCTTCCCAGGGCCCGAGGTCCCGACCACACCGGTGCCGGTCTTTGCGTCGAGGACGGAGACCTGCGCATCCTGCGCAAGCGAGACGACCACCGTGTCGGTCATGCGGAGCACACGGTGGCCTATTCCGCTCCAGCCGATGTGCGGCGCAAGCCAGCGTGTCGTGGCGAAATCGGGCTCGAACATGTGGATGTTCGGCGGCCCTTCAGCGATCGGCGAACCGATGCAGATGCCAAGCGAGCCCACAGCGATAGTGTTGGGCCCGATGTGGTTGCCGACCCACTTTGCCCACGGCCCCGCCTTGGGGTTGGCGCCGATAGAGTTCAGAAAAGTGGCTTCGATACCGGAGCTTGTCAGGAGCTTCCACTGGTAGGTGCCCGGTTCAACGGGGCGTCCCGCGCGGTCGAGGCCGTCCCAGTGGACGACATGTTTCCCGGGCTCGAGGCGTTCGCCCACGAGGAGGGAGCGCAACTGCACGGTCCCGTCTGCGGAATACACCGCAAGAGAAGTGCGTCCTGGCTTGTCGAGCGTGAACGGGATCTCCGTGGCGTGAAGAAGCCCGGAACTTAGTAGGAGGAGAACACTCAGGTGCGGTCTCATTGGGGGCGTGGTGAAAGCATCGTTGAGTCTGCGGACTCATTCGACTGTCGCCTTGCCCCACTGGGCGGGTTCGAGGCGGCTTTCGTTTGGCACATCATTGACGACGTTCGCGCTGAAGCCGTGGTTGCTCCAATAGGAGCGCGCCGCCACGAGGGTCCCGGTGGCGTTGCCGTACAGATAGCCGACATCCATCCGCACGGTCTGGCCGGAGGCGAGATTCAGTCCCAGCAACTCCAGCGGGATACTCACAAGGGCGCTGAAGCCGGAGCCGGTTTTGCGGTACTCGAGGCCGACACTCTCCACCACTTCAATGGCGTCAAAGGATTCCTTCCCGGTCGGGGAGTTGAGGACGGTCGGCTCCCCGGTGAACCCTTTCACCTTGGGGCGATACAGCACCACAAACGGCTTCGGTGCCTTGGCTCCGGGCACCTGTTGCCGCGTCACCAGCAGGCGCAGATCGCCGGGGGCAGGAGTCTTGCGTTCGGCCGGTGCCGCGGGATCGGTGGCGATTTGGATGTCGAGACAGTTGCCGCCTTTGAAAAGCAGCTTGGGCTCCGTGCTTGCGTTAAGGAGTTCTGCTGGTGCGTTCACTTCGAAGCGCAAAAGCAGGTTTTGTCCGTCCCGCGCGGCGCGGACGCTGAAGCCCCGGGACCCGTCGAAG
>JBILKV010000367.1:0-2542 GCA_044376515.1 Chthoniobacteraceae bacterium
GCCTTGTTGAGAAAAGCGGCGCGGATTTCCGCCAAATCTGACGCCCCGCAAGGGGCACTTCTCTTTCAGCCCATGGCAACGCCATGGGAAAACCGTCCCGAAAAAAGAATACGCCCTGAAAGGGCACCCTCACCTGCCCGGTCCATCCGAAATCGTGGCTTCCTCATGGGGCGCCAGGGCTTCATGTTTTATAACGGATGAAACCCACGGCGTTGCCATGGGCTGCGAGTGGCCTAACCCTTCGGGGCGGAAACACTCCGGTTATCATTGAGAGTTGGTATCAGGCGGCAACGAGGCGACCGGACTGGCGTAGATCGCCTTCCTGCGGTTGCAAGGCTTCATCGGTTGGTGCCGGGGGGCAGCCGCTCTACGGGATGCCGGGCCTTGTGTTGTGGGTTCTGGAAGAGACCAAGACGGGAAGCGGGCCGCTGGCTGCTTAAAAAAAGCGAGTCCGGCTTTGACCGCCACGAGGCAAAGTACCCGTTTCCAGCCGTTTCTGGGCGGCGGCTCCGGAACATAGGGGTGGTCTGCGGGTCTTCCGCAACCGCCGCCGAAGGGCAGGGGAGGGATCTGCTACGCCGCACAGACGTAACCATGAGAACCAGGCTGAAACGGGATGGTGCTGCGCAGGGCTCTGAGAGCGCTCTGGTGCAGGCGCCGCGCCTCGGCCTGCTGCAGGCCAAGTCTCTCGGCTGTTTCCTTCAGGCTCAGTTGAGGGCAGTCGCCGATCCCGTAGACGTACGCTACAACGGTGCGCTGTGCATCAGCGAGGTGTTCCAGATAAGGATCCAAAGTGCCTGCGGCTTCGCTTTTGGCGTAGAACGGGGTGAGCGACTCCGGATCGGGCACGAAATCCCCAAGCGTCTGCTCTCCCTCGTCCCCGGTTTTCTGATCGAGCGAAACGGTGCCTTGTTTCAGTTCGGTCAGCTCGAGGACTTCACCGCAGGAAAAGCCGGTTTCCTCAGCAAGCTGTTCGACAGAGGCCGCCATGTGGATTTCGCCCTCTATCCGGCCGCGCGCATCCTCAAGCTTCCGCAAGGCGTCGCAGCGGTGGACGGGCAGGCGAATGGTCCGGCCCTGGTTGTCGTTTTCACGGCGCATCGCTGACTTGATCAAACGCGTCGCAAAAGTGGAGAAGCGGTTTCCGAGGCGTTCATCGAAGCGTTCGGCAGCGGTGAGCAGGCCCAGATTGCCTTCCTGCACCAGATCCTCGAGCGACAGGTAGGCATGTGTCATTCTTTTAGCCGTGGCCACGACAAGCCGCAAGTTAGCGTCAACCAGTTCATTACGCGCAACCGTCGCCGCTATCCGGAGGCGGTTGGCCGTCGCAAGGAAGACGCTGCAGGTCTCACTGTCCATCAGGTTGTTGCGTATAAACTCCCTCTGCGAACCGGACTCCGGGGCCTTGGTCCCCGAGACGAAGCGGTCTGAAAATTCGCGTTCCAACTCCTCCAGCAGATCCAGACACTGGTCCGGCCAGATCTCAAGCACCCCGACCAGGTCGCCCATCGCACTCGCCACCTCTGCGTTGAGGCTCGCAGGTCCCACCGGTCCGGACACAAAACATTCTCTGGCGTTGCAGAGAACGCTCTCGGCCCGAGCGAGGGCGGCGCCGAGGGCCGACCTGCGCGCGGGTTCACAGCTGACGCGGGTCACTTCCGCGCGCGTGCGTTCCAACAGAATGTCCCCGACACGACCAGAAGAAAGCAGGTGCTTCAAGAGGGCGTCGAATCGAGCGCGGATCCGGCTTCCCAGTGCCGCTTCCTGTGCGCGCGAGAGTAAAGGATTGGCACCAATCCCGTTCAAATAGATTTGAAAGGTGCCTGGTTGGAGGGAGTTCTCGGCCTCCGGCAAGCCCTCCGGGGTGATGTGGTTGCCACGTCCTGTTGCCGCGGTCGCTTTGGTGCGGGGGGCGGCCTTCAACGGATCGCCGGGTAGGGGTGTCTGGGCGGCTTTCCAAGAAGAGGCGTTTACGGGCAGGGGCGGGTTGTTTTTCATGGGTTGCGTGGGATTGGGAATGGCGGAATACAAGCGTGGTGACAGCGCAGGGATCTTGTTTTGAGACAAAGCCGCGGATTTTTTCCAGGCGACTCCCGAGCGTGCTGTGCAAGGGTTCGAACAGCCTTGCACACTGGGTGGGACATCCGCTGGGACACCCCGTTGGATTCTCGTAAAGGTGCCGCGGTCCGTCTTTGGGTGCGCTGAAAGAGATGAGTTTTCCCTTTCAAATACTGCCCATGCACCGTGGCTCTCGCCGATTGACTCATCAATCGTCGGATTGCGAGGAGTTCCCATGCTGGATTCTGCCCGTGCCACAGAACCAAGGATTGGGGCATGCTGATGCCCCGTAAGCGTTTCCACTAGGGACATTGAATGGCCTTTCCTCCGAACTTTCCACCAGGGAGGCTTGAAAAGGGCAGACTCGGGAGCTCCCCAAATCTACGGAGGAGAAAACTCTGTTTCCATCAGCGTGTCTGTCTTTTCTTTGACAGGCTAGTGCCGAGAACTACGAACGAAGGAGTTGATCGTAGGTCGAGTGATG
>JBILKV010000189.1:0-8409 GCA_044376515.1 Chthoniobacteraceae bacterium
CCGGCCGCTTTCACGGCGGGTGCCGGTGCCATCAGCGTCGACTTCAAGCACACCAACGGCGGACTCAAGTCCCTCACAGGTGGCCCGCTCACCGGTTTTGAAGTGGCCGCCAGTGACCGACAATGGAAGCCGGCCGAGGCAAAAATTGTCGGCGACACGGTTGTTGCCAGCAGTCCGGAGGTGTCCCTGCCCGTCGCCATCCGCTATGCTTGGAGGGATCTCCCCCAGTACAGCCTGGGAAACGGAGCGGGCCTCCCCGCCTCCCCATTCCGTTCCGACGACTGGCCCCCGGTGCAGAAATAGCTCCCCGCTGAAACCAGTGCGGAATCCCCGAAGTCGCACAATCCACCCCCCGAGCGATGCGCTTTTCGGGCCACTTCCCCTCCAAGACGAGTGTGGGCGAGGGGGACGTTCCTTGTTGAAACCTCAAGATCGGGCGAAGCTTTGTCTACCCCGCGCCGGTCCCGAAACTGAACACAAACACCACCTGATCTCCTGTCACAACTGGTATCAAGAGAGCCTTGTTCCCCGTCTTTTCCGTGCTGCTCCTGACAGCTCAAGTTTCCTCCTGCCAGGCCGCGGCGACCGCAAGCAGAAGGCCAAACATCGGCTCCTTCCTTGTCGACGACATGGGGTGGATGGCTTGCGGCGCCCACGGCTCCGGGTACTCCAAATTTCCACACAGCGCTGCTATTACGCGGCAGTCGATGCGTTTCACAGACGCCTACTCCATGCCGGTGATACCCGGACAAGGGCATCCATTCTGAGTGGCCAGCACACTGCGAGACACGGCGTCACCTCCGCCACCGGACACCATGCTCCGGCAATGGCCTTCTTGCGTGATATTGCGCCCCCCAACGCGCCCCTGCTCCGACCAGAGAGCGGCACCTACCCGGACCCCGCGCATGACACGCTGGCCGAGCCCTCCACGATCAAGGCTATAAGACCGCCCACATCGCCCAGTGGCATCTCGGCACCACCACTCCCCACTGGCCCAAGGCTCAGGGATTCGATTTTACATTCCGCGGTCACCCGGATCCCGGCCCGCCCGGAACGACAAAGAGCCTGTCTCCTGCGATGCCCCCTGCCCTGCCATTTGCATCCTATCGGGCGTTCGAGGAACTTGAGCCCCAGGACAACATGGTGAAAAGCAGGAGGCTGTCTGTCCCATGCACCTCCCTCTCTGTGGCTCCGATTCAGAAGACTCTCGTTACCGCACAGAGGTCTGTGCCAACCACTACTTCGGCGAAAAACGGCCTCTGAGTTTCCGCGGTGCTAGGTCGAACTTTTCGAGAAAGGCCGCGTTGAACCTCGTGAGACTGCCAAAGCCGCTGGCGTAGGCAATTTCGGTGATGGGGCGCTGGCTTTGCGTGACCAATTGATGCGCGTAGGCGAGGCGGGCGTCGTTCAGGAAGGTGATGAAGGTCTTACCGGTGTGTTTTTGAAACTGACGGCAAAAAGTGGCACGGCTCATGGCGCTGTGCTCGACGGCTTGATCGAGTGTGAGCGGCTGGGTGAACCGCTCCAACACCCACTGCACCACGTTTTCAAGGCGGGGCCGGGTGATGCAATCCGTGCCGGTCTGAATGGAGGACTGGCTGAGCAGGGTGCTGTGGCGCCGCGGGACTGCAGCAAGGAGCGCCAGCAGCTCCAGCAGCAGGCCGGCACGCGCGAGCACGCTGCCAGTGGCGATCGCCTCCAGCAGGCGCAGGGCCTTCTCCGCTATTCCCGGACGGAAATGGATGCCGCGGGCGGCTTGCTTGAAAAGCTTGTTCAACTCGCCGGTGGTGTCGAACCTGCGCAGCGGGTGCTCCTGCGGCAGATGAAACTGCAGCACGTAGCCGTTGGTTCGGCCCTGCTCCATCCAGCAATGCGGCAGACGGCTGCCGAGCAGCACACAGTCCATTTCCGAGAACGGGCCGACATCGTCGCCCACATAACGGAGACCGGAGCCGGTTGTGAAGAGCGTGAGCTCCAGCTCCGGGTGGCTGTGCCAGCGCCCGCCGATGCCGCTGGCGGTTGAACTGCGACCGAGAGCTTCCAGCGTGTCCAGAGTGCTGGCGTTTCCCTGCCAGCGCAGGAGGCGGAGGCTTTCGCCGGCGGCGAAGCGGATGTTTTCGAACAGGACTGCCATGCCCCGGAATTTATCATTTTGAAGTACTGTGAGTCGAATTTCCTGAGACGATAAGGGCAGTATTTGAGCCAGCACGGTGAGATTCCGCCCGCTCGAACAGCGATCGTTTCCACTCATGAACGGGCCCCTCACTTCCTTTGAAAACCATCTGCCTCGCTGGGTTATCACAGGACGCGGCGCATGCGATTCGTTTGCGGGACTCTGTCAGACCAACGCCTGGGAGCGGGTCTTCCTCGTCAGTGACGCAGGTGTGGCCGGTGCGGGACTCACGCAGAAAGTTTCGCAACGTTTGCTCGATCCGCATTTGCTCGCCGGGCTGTTCGGAGAAGTGCCGCCCGAGGCACCCCTTGATGTGGTGGACACCATCGCAAAGCGCATGAAAGCAAGCTGCGCGGATGTTGTCATCGCGCTCGGGGGCGGCAGTGTGATGGACGCGGCAAAGGTGGCGGCGCTCTGTGCGGGCCAGTGGAAAACGGCGCGCGAGGGCAGCTTTTTCCCGCCCACCGTGCTCGCCGGCGTGCCTGACGAGATGCGCGTCGCACGGGAGGCAATCTTCGGCCCCATCATCCCACTGTTGCGCTACGAGAGCGTCACCGAAGCCGTGCGCCGCGCGAACGAGACACCGTACGGTCTCGCCTCGTATGTGTATGGCCGCGACCTCGAGCAATGCCGCGCAATGCCGCGCAGTGCCCTCCGCCATGGAGGCTGGCATCGTCGGCGTGAACGAATAGCGTCCGCTCAAAGCGGAGATTCCCTTCGGCGGCGTCAAGCAAAGCGGCATCGGAGCAGAAGGCGCCGAGGAAGGCCTCCGCGAGTTCCTCGAAACCCAAGTCATCTCCATGCCGAAACCCGTCATCTGCTCATGAAACTCCGCTCCGAACGTTGGTGGAACGACCGGTTGAATCCGGGCATGACCGCGCTTTATCTGGAGCGCTTTCTCAATTACGGACTCACGCCGGGCGAGTTGCAAAGCGCACGACCGGTCATCGGCATCGCGCAATCGGCCATCGCCGACCGCTTCGCCTACGCCACCTGATAAGGAGCCGTGCTCGCCATGACCTACCCCATCGCGAAGGACTTCCTCGCCCAAGGTATCCGCTGTAACGCGATCCTCCCTGGACGCATCCACACGCCTTTCGTCGATGGGTTCATCGCGAAAAACTATCCCGTCCACGAGGCGGAGATTTTTGAAAAGCTCACCCTCGCCCAGCCCATCGGCCGCATGGGCCAACCAGACGAGGTCGCCACCGCCGCCCTCTTTCTGTGCAGTAACGAAGCCGGATTCATCACTGGTTGCGCCTACCCCGTGGACGGCGGCACGCTCACGCTGCGTTGAGCGGTAGTCCTAAATGCCGAGTTGATTCAGCTCTTTTTCAAACACCACCCAATCCATTCTATGAAACACGTTCTCAGAGCCTTTCTCCTGTTGCTCCCGCTGCTCGGAAATGCTGCCGACCTCCATCTTCCGCTGCTTCCCACCGAAGCAAGCATCCTTCAAGCGATCGCAGCGACCGAAGGTGTGGAGGTTGAGCTTGCACCGAAACCAGGGTTTTCGGCCAGAGGCGCTGCGGAAGCGCTCGTCAGCCTCGGCGTGCCGAAGGATGACATCGCCTCGGTGACAGTTCAGTCCAAAGAGCAGGGCGCTCGCGCCTTCACCATCACGCATGACAAAGCCGGTCATGTTCTCGCCATCACGGGAAATGGCCCTTGGCTGCGCAACAGCACCCTGCGCTCGTTCGAGGCGCTCCCGGAACTGCGCATCATCAGCATGGACCACAATGGCTTTCTGAGCAATGACCCGCGCGCCGTGGAGTATGACGGCAGCGGCTTTGATGCGCTTACGGATTCGAAATTGACGGAGATAAAGATTGGTCTCGCCTTCTCCGACAAAGGCATGGAGCAGTGCGCGAAAATCAAAGCGTTGCGCAGCTTTGCGACCATCCATTCGCAGGCCACCGAGTCCGGAATCGCCTTCTTTGCCGGGCACCCGGGGCTGAAGAGCTTTATGATCAGTCAAATGGCCAGCCCGCGTGTGAGCGAGAAAGCATTGGGAGCCATCGCGAAGATTCCGAATCTGACGCGGGTCGGTTTAGGCGAGTGCTATGTGACGTATGCCGGTGGGTTCACGCTCCTCGCGCCATGCAAGGGAAAGCTCACGGAAATCAACCTGAGCATGTGCCTGGCTGCGCAGGAGGACTTAGACAAGCTGAAGGCCGACCATCCGGAAGCGAAGATCATCACCACGCCGGTGGCAGAGATTCCGAAGCGGCATATCGGTGTGGCCATGAGTCTCGCCAAACAGGTGCCTCCTGACCTCGCGGTGTCCCTGAACGCTGCCATCGAACAGTTCCGCAAAAAGTAATCCGACATTGTCATGCGCCTTGCCCGGATCTTGATTCCCCTGGTCTTTGCTCAAGGACTCCACGCGGCGACTGATTTCGATCGCGAGGTGTTGCCGTTTCTAAAACAGCACTGCTACTCCTGCCACGATGCGCGGAAAGCGAAGGCGGGTTTTCGCATCGACAAGCTGGGCACGGATTTCCTCAGCGGGAAGACAGCGGATGAATGGCATGAGGTCAGCAATCAAATTAACAGTGGCGAGATGCCGCCGAAGGATACACCGCGTCCCGATGCGAACGCGGCGTTCGCCGTGGTGGAATGGGTGGGTGAGAATCTGAAGAACGCGGAGCGCGAGGCGCGCATGGCGGGCGGGCGCATCCTCATGCGGCGGCTCAACCGACAGGAGTACGCAAACACTGCGGGAGACCTGTTCCGGCTGGATCCGAATTTTGTTGAGAAGCTGAGGCGCGAGCTGCCTGCCGACGGGAAAGCGGAGGGCTTCGACCGCATCAGCAGCGCGCTGTTTTTCGACCAGACGCAGATGCACGGTTATCTTGACTGGGCCGGGCAGATTGCCCGCGAGGCTGTACAGAGCGCGCCGCCGAAGGCGGAGACCTATGTCTACGAGCCGGAGAAACACTTAAACAGAAACGAAAGCCCAACCGTGGAGGTGGCACAGGCCATCGAACATCAGATTCCTCTCGGCCCCACGTTCTACGAAAAGAAAGCCACAGGCGTGGAGATGTGGGCGGGCCATGGTGGCAAACCCGATGAGGATAAAACGTGGGCGATGGTACCTTACGGGCCGCGCCCAGACCTGACAAAACTGGTCACGCAGGACGGTTACTACCGCGTGCGCGTTCACGCCGGCGCCTCGCCCGGGGCGCGGGGCACGCCTGTGGTGATGCGTTTCACCTACGCCCCCGGCACACCGCTGGAGAGCATCCATGACATCACCATTAAGGGGACTTTGGAGAAACCAGACATGGCGGAAGCGCTGCTGTTTCTGCGGACCGGGCAGCCTGACCAGCAGAAGCCCTTCGTTCCCACTTGGAACGGCATCCACAATTTACGTGTCAACAACCCCGAATGGGCTGCCGTCCACCTCCGTTGGCTGGTGGTCCAGGGAAAAATCCAAAAGGCGGTGGCAGCACGCGACGATACCGAAGTCTCCCGCCTGAAGGTCGAGCGCGAGCGGGTGCTCAAGGACTTGAATGCCTTCACCGGGCCGCGCTGGATTCCGCATCCGACGCACAACGTGGAGACTGCGCCCCGCCTTTTTCTCGACAAAATCGAAGTGGAGGGTCCGTTCCCAAAAGAGTGGCCACCGGCGAGCCACATAGCACTCGGACTCGATGACAAAACGACGCACGATGAAAACGGTTTGCGCTCGGTGTTCGCCCGGTTGCTGCCAAGAGCGTACCGTCGGCCTGTCGAGCAGGCGGAGGTGGATAAGTTTGTCCGCATCGCCGCCAGTGGGATGCGGCGCGAGAAGATACCTTTTTTCGATGCGCTTCGACTTGGTCTGCAAACGATGCTTTGCGCTCCCGGTTTTGTTTTCATACAGGAGCCGCAGCCGAGCGCCGCTGCGACTGCGCAGGGCACACGACCGCTGACCGACTTCGAGCTCGCCAGTCGGCTCTCCTACTTTCTTTGGAGCAGCCTGCCAGATGACGCGCTGCTCTCGCTTGCGGCTCAGGGCGTGCTGAAACAGCCCGCTCCGCTCCGCGCGGAGGTCACCCGCATGTTAGCGGATCCGAAGAGCCGCCGCTTCGTCGAGAACTTCGCCGGTCAGTGGCTCGATGTGGAGCAGTTCGGCAGCGTGGAACCGGCGAAGGAGTACAAGGGCTATGACGCTGCGCTGAAGGCTGCAAGCCGCGAGGAGCCACTGCGGTTTTTCCAACAGGTGCTTACGGAAAATCTGCCGGTTGCGAGCTTCCTCGACTCCGACTTTCTCGTGATCAATGAACGTCTCGCGCGGCACTACGGCATCGAGGGCGTGAGCGGCGAGGCGTTTCAAAAAGTCGCGCTCAAGCCGGAGCATCATCGCGGCGGCGTGCTCGGAATGGCAGGCCTTATGACGTTGCTGGCCGATGGCACTCGCACACTGCCGGTGCGCCGTGGCGCGTGGGTTTTGGAAAAACTGCTCAACGACCCACCGCCGCCACCACCGCCGAACGCAGGCGACATTCAGCCGAACACCGCCGGCGCGAAACTTACCGTGCGCGAACGGTTGCAAAAGCATCGCGACGAGCCGAACTGCTCGAGTTGCCACGCGAAGCTCGACCCCTACGGCCTCGCATTGGAAAACTACGACGCAATCGGTGCCTGGCGCGACCGTCAGAATGGCGAGGGCATCGGCGGACAGAATGCGCCCTTTATTGATCCCAGCGGCACGTTGAAATCGGGTCGCGGGTTCTCGGGCCTCACCGGTTACAAAGCTGCGCTGCTGGCCGAAGAGGAGAAGTTCATCCGCGCTTTCACCCAAAAACTGCTCACCTACGCGCTCGGACGTCCCGTCGGCTACGTGGACAATGCCACTATCGAAACCATCCTGAAATCCGAGCCGCGCCTGCAATCGCTCGTGCATGCCGTTATCGCCTCCGAAACTTTTCAAACCAAATAACGCCATGAGTATACAAAGTCACCGCCCCATCAGCCGCCGCACCTTCCTGCGCGGCACCGGCGTCTCGCTTGCGCTGCCCTGGCTCGAGTCCATGTCCCCGCTGTCACGCGCGGTATCGACGGCTGGCGGCATCGGGGAGGGCGAGCGGCCGAAGCGGGCCGTCTTCACCATGTGGGGACTCGGCGTGAATGGACGCGACTACACCCCGGCCGGGTTTGGCCGAGATTGGGAGGCCACGACCATTTTAAAACCCGTCTCCCATCTGCGGGATGACTTCACCCTCATCAGCGGCCTGAAGCTCACGCACTCCGGCGGGCACGGCGGCGACCGCACTTTCCTCACCGGCATCTCCACGCACAAGCACGATGCCAAGCTCCGCATCTCCGCCGACCAGGAACTCGCCGAAGCCATCGGCAAAGCCACACGCTTTGCCAGCCTCGTGCTCGGTATACATCGCGGTACTGGCTTCGGCAGCGGGACAATCGACAAGACACTCGCTTGGACACGCGGTGGCACGCCCATCCCCTCCGAGAACAGGCCGCACATCCTTTTCAACAGACTCTTCCGCGCCGAAAGCCCGGCCGAAGTCGCATCCCGCAGGACCGACGCTGGCCGCACCGGTAGTGTACTGGACGCCGTGCGCGACGAAGCCAGGAACCTGCAAAACCGCCTTGGCAAAGACGACCAGGCCAAGCTCGAGGAATACTTCAGCTCGATCCGGGACGTCGAAAAAGCCATCGCCACCGACCTCGTCTGGCTCGACAAACCGAGGCCACGGGTCGCCGAGATTGATTTTGGACAAAACGTCCAGGCGCTCGATCCGGAACTTCAGGCCAAGGGCAACTTCGACTACCGCCGTTACCAGCGCCTCATGTTCGACGTCATCACGCTCGCGCTCCAGACCGACAGCACCCGCGTCATCAACTACTACGCCCGGCGCGACCTCAACGACGGCACCCATTGCTACGCCTACAAAGGCTGCCCCTATGGCTATCACGAAATGACCCACCACGGCGAGGAGCCCGACAAGCTCAAGTGGCTCACCAGGGTCGACACCTGGTATATGGAGGACTGGGCGTATTTCATCGAAAGGCTCAAAAGCGTCAAGGAAGGCGATGGCACCCTCCTCGACCACACGATGCTCGTCTGGGGAAGCAGCGGCGGCACCGAGAACGCGCACAACAATACCAACCTGCCCACCATGCTCGTCGGAGGCCACAGAATCGGCGTAAAGCACCAGGGCCACATCGAGCAAAGGGACGTCCGCTTGGGCAATCTTTGGCAGACTATGTTCAACGTGATGGGCGTG
>JBILKV010000056.1:0-23634 GCA_044376515.1 Chthoniobacteraceae bacterium
GGTTTGCGAGTGTGTCACCGCGCGGCGGGACGGCTTCTCTCCCAGAAGCGCAGAGCTTAACGGCATGACACCGAGGATAGAGTGCGCGACACAGACGGGGGCATCGGAGTGGTGTTGCGCGCAGGTCACGCTGCCGGATGTGCGACGGAGATCCGGTGACAGGAGCGGCCAGACCATGGCACGAGAATTCTGGGGGTTGCCCGCCAGACGCCGGGTAGGGGAAGTGGATGAAAACCGCGGAGCCTTCCACCACCCCCAAGCGCCACGAGTGTGGTCCCAAGTCTATCTGGTTTGACGCTTCCCCCCGGGGCGATCGCTTTTGGTTGCCCACTCTCTGCGCCCTGCAGCATGAAGACCACAGTGGTGACACCTCCGTGATCAAAACCATCACTCGAGGTCCGGTCGGGATTTAAAACGCCTCGTTTTTTGCCTCATTTCCTCTGTGGACGTCCCTGTTGCTGCGGGGCGCTGACCGGGTTCCTTCGCGCCGCCGCACGCGCAGCTACCCGCCTCATTTCTTAAGCCATTGCCAGGCGGTGACATAGGGCCTGCATATCTGGTGCTTCTCCTCTAACCAGCGACGTGCCGCCTCTGCCGTCTTCCATCGCCCGCTTTCGATTACCTTACTGAGTTCCTCTACAACGAAGGCAGGCACCCCGCGGAACAAACCCTCTACGGGCCCCGGTTTTTGCCGTTCGAGGAGCCCCTCAAAGCCCTGTTCTCGGAATGCTTTAAGCCAACCAAATATAAGGCTTTGCGATTTTCAACACATCCCCGCGACCACCTCGCTGGTGTAATCCCCTCTGGCCACCAACTTAATGCAGAGGAGCCGCATCTTGTTTCTCACGTCGGTCTCGATCCGGTAGCGCTTAGCGCTCTCCAATTTCGCCAACCAGATCAGGGCGGCCCAGAACCAATTGTCACGTTCGCATGACGCGGCCGAATCATCTCCAGTTTAAAAAGTGAGTGATATCCAAGAGAAAAACGGGAGGCCAGAGAGCTTAGCCGTCGTCGTAATCAAATCTGTGTTCAATCACGCGTCCTGTCACCACGGATGCGTTCGACAGTCCCCGCGTGATGCATTTCCGTGTGGCAACCAATGACCATCGGAACCGCTGCGACGCGAGCAAACCACATCGAGGGAACTTTCTCACAATCGTTGGGATCGACCCGTTGAGAGGTGCTCCCGATTTCCGGTACCTGTCGCAATCAAGGCAAGGAACCTGTTGCCGGGGAAGAGTCAAGAGTTCAGCCGGAGGAAGCACACAAGGCTGCGGCTTTCGGGTCCGGTTGCGTCGTTTGGTGCTTGTCAGCGCGGAGACAGCTCGTGTTCGGCGGTCTTGGGATATTGCAAACAAGCGCTCGCCAACCTCACCCCATGTTCAGATGCTTACGGGAAATGCGCCATCCCCTCCCCCTTCACGCCAGTTTTGCCTGCCTTGCGGCTTTGATTCGCCTCACCGCCCTGGGCGCCGGGGATCCTGTCCGAGGGGCGTCGCCAACGGAGGCCAACCGCTCCGGCGTTTTTTACCTCAGCGACTTCGGGCAAATCCGGACACCAAAAGACGCGCAGGCCGCTCTGGATGCCGCAACCGAGGCCATTCCAACAATGGGGGGCGGCATTCTGGTCATTCCGCCGGAGACGGCTCCGGGCTGGAGCCCGAAAAACCGGGGCCAGCACGAACTCCGGATTCCCGAGGCGCCCGCTCCCGCGAAAACGTGGAGGGAAAGCCCGTCGGTGACGATCGTGGATCCGCGGGGGCGCTATCCCACCCTGCACACGGCTCCAATCACCGGCCTGACACTGCGCAGAGTCTTGGATTTGCACCCGGGCGAGAGCCTGCCCCACTGGAACTACAACCCGATACTCTCTTTTGAAAACGTGATTGCCCGCGGTTCGACAAGCTACCACGACTGGCTGCAGGAGGACGTGGAGGCGGGGGAAAATGCGCGGTTTTACGTACCGACCATCCGGGGACTTTTTCCCGGAATGTTCATTACCGCCAACGGCTGGAGCATCGTGGAGCGTCTGTACGTCAAGTCGCTGGGGTACGATGCGGAGAAGAAGAGTTGGTACATCGTGGCGGACACTACAAAGCCTTTCAAAAAGGGTATCCTTCTCTCCAACAAGAACCACGTCAACGTGCTCAAACTGGAGACCTCCTCCCACAACGAAAACCAGACATTCGACATTCACATCCTGCGGAAAAACTACTCCCAGGGAGACAATTACCTTGTGGACGCGCGTTTCCGGTACATGGGGGATGTGCACTCCACCGCTGGGGATGAGAACGGCGTCCTTTACGCCGCCTTCATTCAGGCGGAGCTGAACGCCTTCCGCGCGAAGGTCCTCAAGTGGGAGCCGGATTCTGGGGAGTTGACATTCAAGGGTGCGGAAAACGCCAGCACTCTGGGCTCCGGTCGACCGCTCTTGAACATGAACCCTGCCAAGCGCGTGGACACGGGTTCGGTTTTGATTGTGAAGGCTGCTCTTTCAAAACCGGATTCCGCAGCGGACCCGACTCCCACGTCCTATCAGGGCCGCTCCTATCCGAACGTGCTGGAGAAGAACCACGTCGGAGTGATGAGCGCCAGGGTGGGCGGTTTGATCCGCTTTTCCAAGGAGGCGCCGGTCAACGCCGATTGCGTCGGATGTTATTTCGCGGTGAATCAGGACGACGAATCGCCCAAGGGCACCAAAGCGCGGCGCTGGTACCTGATCCACAGCATCAAGGTGAACGCCGACGGCACCAAGGACATTGAGATTGTGCGCCACTGGTGGGGTGCAAAACCGGCCGGATCGCCCCTCCTTTACAACAACGACAACTACACATGGGAGGGCCACGAGCGCCCCCTCAAGTACGCAATCGTCCCGGGGGTGAACGTTTACGAGGTCTCTAAAGCGCTGCCCGGACCGGACTCGAAACCGGTGCTCATGCTCGCTCCTTCGCCGGTTGCCGGCACCGGGCGCGACTTCGCCCCCGAGGACCCCGTCGAACAGGCCATCGGTCCGGACCCCTTTCACCCACAACCGTTCCGCAGTTGGACGTGGGACGAAGTGCCGAGCGCCTTTCCCGCCTCCTACTTTGACGTGCGCAACCTCGGGCAGGTGCAGCGGCACGCGGTGCTGACCATCGGCGGAGGCTCCGGGAGCCTTCTGGATGACGTCGAAAGCCGCCTTTCGCACGCGGCGGTCTACGACCGTTGGATTGATTTCCGCGGCACGGCGCGCAACGGGATCGTATTCGGCGCGGATGTGGGCGGTGCAGCAGTGCTTTTCCAGCAACCCCATGAGCGGGCGCAGCCCATTGTTTGGAATTACTCCCGGGACGAGCAGACACAAAGCGCCTCGCTGACGGTGTCCCCGCAGAACGGAACGCTGACCTTTGACGGCCCCGGCACGGCTCTCCCCGGTGGGCTCCTTCGGGTCGGCGGCATCTCGGGCTCGGAAACCCCCGCGCACAACCTCAGGGCGATTGACGTGCCGGTTGCCGCGGGTGCGAGGGAATGTACGGTGTCCCTACCGGTAGAGGAGGCGGACGGGAAGTATGGGGTGTTTGTGGAAACCAGCTGGCTGACGATGCACGTCGTCGCCAAGCGGACGGAAAAAACGTTCACCGTGAAATTCTCCGAGCCCGCCCCGACGGACGCGCAAATCAGTTGGCTGCTGGCCAGATGATTGCCAATTGTACATGGAGGCCGGCGAAGCACTTCGCGTGGGGACCCAGAATGCCTTGAGGAATCCACCCAGCTCCTCACGTCATTTCTGCGGCTACTCTCCCCGCCCTGAGCGGCTTCGTGTGGAGTCCTTGTGATTCCGGGCGTAACGGCATTCGGGTTTACACGAGGTCGGCGAGTGTTCCCGACGCGTCGGAAAACTTGTCTTTTTCCACGCCCATGCGCTGGGCGATCGTGAGCAATACGTTGCTCAAGGGCGGATGGTTTTTCACGTCGTGCGCGAGGTGTTGTCCATGCCTGAGTCCCAACCGCCGGCCACCGGCGACCAGCAGGGGCAGGTTTTTGGGCGAATGCTCTCCCCCTTTGCCGCTGTTCATTCCCGAGCCGAACAGGACGATCGTCTTGTCGAGCATGGTGCCGCCCCCCGGTTCCTGCGTTGCCTTGAGCAAGTCCATGAAACGCGCGAGCCGCCCCAGATGAAAGCGGTCGATTGCGGCCAGTTTCTTGAGCATCTCGGCATCCCCTCCGTGATGGGAGAGCTCGTGGTGATTTTCGCCGCCGCCGCCGAATCCTCCGGCCTCACGCGACCATTCAAAGGAAATGACGCGGGTGGTGTCGGTGAGAAAGGCCAGGTACGAAAGCTCGAGCATCACGTCGAGCCACATGGGACGGTCATGGGCGTTGCCCGGTTGGCTGGCCAGCTGCAGCAACCGGTTTTCCACCGACGGCTTGGGCACGTCCACCCACTCTGCGAGGCGCTGCACACGCTGCTCGGTCTGACGGACGCTGCCCAAGTACTCCTCCAGCTTGCCTTTGTCCGCGGAGGAAAGCTTCTGCTGCAAGCGTTTCGCATCCCCGAGGATACTGTCCAATATGCTTTTCTTTTCGGCATACCGCCGGAGCGTCGCCTCCCGATCCGCCGCGCTCTCGGGAACAAACAGCCTGTCAAAAAGCCGCTTGGGCGAGTTCTCTGCGGGAAGTGGCGTGCCCGTGGCGTCGAAGCTCAGGGTGTGCGAATGTCCCGCAGCGCCCGTTCCCGAGCCGTCAGCCAGTTGGAGTGACGGGAACCGCGTGTGGGGACCGTGCACCTCGGCGATCCACTGGTCCACCGAGATGGAGTTGGTGTAGTCGGCGCCCGGCCGGCCCTTAAGGTTGGCGCCTGTCAGCCACGTATCCGCCCCGGAATGCCCACCCTGCGAGGCGGGATGCCCCAGACCCGACAAGACCGAAAAATCCGAACGATGTGCCTCCAGAACCGAGAGCGTTGGAGACAGCGGATAGTCCAGTCCGCCGGCCCCTGGCACCCACTCCTCGATGTTGACGCCGTTGGGGACGTAACAGGCGATGAACCGCGGTTGCGCACCAGTGGAGGTTTCATGGGGCCGGAATTCAGACGGCCTCGCGTGGGCACGCGGCAGCATCGCCTCCAACAAAGGCAGGCTGAGCACCGCGCCCAAACCGCGCAGGACATGACGCCGGGAGATTGGAGGGAGAAGGGAAACGTTCATGAATGGGGAGTGGTAATGGTGACGGTAGAGAAACCCGGGTGAGGCTGTCGTCAACGAGCGGTTTATTTGGATTGAAACACCCGGGAGGAAACGACCGCCTGAATCAGCGACCGCAGCGAAAGATTTTCCCGTTGCATCGCCTCGATCGCAGCCTGCACGGCGGGCCGGTCTGCGAGCCCCAACTCGCGTCCCAGCGCGTAGGCAAACAGTTTGCCCGCCAGACAGTTCAGAAACAGCTCCTGCCTCTCCAGCAGCGCTTCCCGCAGGCCTTCAACCCCCTCAATAACCGTCCCGTCCGGCAACCGGGCGGTTGCATCCACCCGCGGATCATCGCGCTGTATCCGTCCTTTGTATCCGAACCCCTCCTGCTCCCGCCACTGACCGGCCGCGTTGAAGTTTTCGAGGGCGAAACCGAGGGGGTCAATTTTTTCGTGGCAGCGCCCGCATTGCGGTAACTCGCGGTGGATGGCGAGCCGCTGACGCACCGTGGCCTTGTCGATCCCCGGCACCTTGGGCGCGATTTCTCCGACATTGGCCACGGGCAGCCCGGGATCGCTCCCGAGGAGGTTTTTGAGCAGCCAGGTGCCCCGCTTCACGGGCGAGGTGCGCGTCCCGTTGCTCGTGATCGTAAGCATCGCACCCTGCGTCATGATCCCCCCGCGGTGGGCTTCCGCGGGCACGGCCCGGAACATATCCCCGCGGACGCCGCTGATTCCGTAAAAGCGGGCAAGCCGTTCATTGACGGTTACAAAATCGCTCTTGATGAAGTTCAGGACGCTGAGATCCCCGCGCAAAATTTCCTCAAAAAACTCAAGGGGTTCCCGCACGAAGCTCGCTTGCAGATGCCGGTCATACTCGGGGTAAAGGTCCGCGGCGGGAGGGTTGGCCCCCACCTCGCGGACCCCAAGCCACTGGCCAGCGAAATTGCGGGTGAAGGCCGCGGCACGAGGATCCTTCAGCATCCGGTCGACCTGCGCCCGCAGCGGCCCCGGGTTTCTAAGGCTGCCGGTGTCGGCGAGTTTGAAGAGCTCCTTGTCCGGCATGGTGCTCCAAAGAAAATACGACAGGCGCGCCGCCAACTCGTGGTCATTCAAAACTCTTGGATCATTGTTTCCAGCAGTTCCCGCCGGTTCCACGAGGTAGAGAAAATCCGGTGCGGCCAGCACCGCCACCAACGGCACCTTGAGCGCTTCGATAAAGTTCTCTTTGCCGGGACGCACCCCGTTGAACAACTCCAGTTTCTCCTCCACCTGCGCGTTGGTGACCGGTCGGCGGTAGGCCCTGCGCATGAGGGACTGCAACACGCGGCGCGCCACTTCCTTTTCCTCGGCGGGTTCGGGGATGACGTCGCCCACCAACAGGCGCGCCGACGCCGGCGGCCATTCCGGTAGCAGCGGCCCTTCGATTTCGAACCAATCGAGATGCACCTCGGGCCTGGCAAAGTCGTCAGCGCCCTGCATCCAAAAGTTTTCCAACACCTTAGGGATGTCATAGGCGTACTCCAGCGTCAGGCCCATCTTCTCGGTGGTACAACGCACCACAAACTCGTACACCCCGGGTTCGCCGGCGGGAGTGTCAACGTCCCATTCGGCGATCACCTTGGGCTGGCCACCGAGATGCTGCACAAGTTTGAGGCGCGGAGGGCCGTAGTCGTACATCCGGTCGTTGCGAAAATGGTCGAGGTTGCGCTCCAAAGCCTGCAGGTCCCGTTCGGCCTCCTGCGTCCTGCCCTTGGCAACCATGTCGGCGTTGCGCCGTTCCAGAGCGCGGCGGGCCGAGGCCACCACCGCCTCACGTCCCGGCACCCAGCCCCCGGCACGCACGCGCACCACGTACTCCCCCTCGTGATAGACGGCAAAGTCACGTGCGTTCGGGTTGCGGTCCCACGAAGCGTGATGCATCACCGTGACGTCCCCGCGCTTCTCGTTCTTGCCCGAATGCACGATGGCGTTGTTTTTGGCGTCGTAGCGCACGCGCGAGGAGTCGCCACTGCCTACCTCGGGTTCGAATCGCCAGTGCAACAAGGGCGGTTTCGGGCCCGTCGGCAGGGCGCGCTCCACGATGCGCGAGGCCATCTCCATGTAGGTCTCCAAGTGCATCGGAGAGACGGTCAGAGCGCGCCCGTTGTTGTCAAAACCTCCGGCGGGCGCATCAACGGGGAGCGCGGAAATCTCGATATCAATGCCGAGCAACTCCCGGACGGTGTTCGAATACTCGTCCCGGTTCAAACGTCTGAGAACCACCCGCGTGTCGCGGTTGGCGAGCTCCGCACGCACGGTTGCCGCCGTAATCCAATCCACCACCACACCCACTGCAGCAGCCCCGGGCTGCCGCTCCTCCTTAGGCGGCATTTCATGCCCGTTGAGCGCGTTAACCACCTCGAGCCATTTTTCTCGCACCGCCCTGTCCGTGAACTGGTTTGGCAGCTGGGTGTCCACCCGGAAATCGCCTTTTTGTTTCTCCGAACCATGGCAGCCCTCGCAGTAGGTGCGCAGGAACGGAACCACCGTTTCGCGATGGACTTTGTCCTCGGACGCTGGGGAGCGCGGGACGGCGAAGACGGGGACTACCAAGGCAAGCGTAGCCAATATCAGGAGCAGAGTACGGGGGTGGCGCACCTGCTTATCCTACCCCACCGCAACCGTAAACGGAAGTCTGATAGTCCAAGTCGGCGATAGGCGCGGGAGCGGATTTCCGGTGCCCCACAATGCGGCGTGATTTGCGCGTGTTTGACTGTCTGTGGTCCCCGCGCGTTTCACCTCCGTTGCGCAAACCAAAACTGGAGCCCCTCGGCCTCCATACGGCTCATGGATGGTCAGGCTTTGGCAAACAAGGGAGGACCGTCTGTCTCCAAAGTTCGTAGCCTGCGGCGTTCATGTGCAACCTGTCCGGCGCGAAAATCTCCGGCCGTGGGAGGCCGTCGGGCCCCAGCATGGGATGGAAGACGTCGATGAAGAGCAGGTTTTCGTTCTGCTTGGTAAAAACCTCGATCAGTGCGTTGGCCCGGATTACCTCGGCCACCTGCGCCCAGCGCTTCGGATTACCCGCAATCGAGAGGTAGGCGATCGGCGTCTTCGGTTGGCTTTGCCGAATCTTTCCCACCAGTTCGCGGAACGATTGAAAAACCTGCTCCGCGGTTTTACCCGCGTTGATGTCGTTTCCACCAGAATACACCACGACAAATTGCGGACCATACGCAAGAACCAGTCTATCCGCAAAGTGCACCAGGTCGCTCAACTGGGAACCACCGAAGCCGCGGTTGAGCACCCGGTGCTCCGGAAAGTCTGTCGCCAGGGTTTTCCACAGCCGGATACTGGAACTTCCGACAAACACGACACCGCCCTTTTCGTGTGGGTGCTCGGCATCCCCAGCTTCAAAGGCCGCGATTTGTCTCTCCCAACGTTCAGGTCCCGCAGGAGGCTCCTGCGACCAACCTCCGGCTGAAAGCAAAACAGAGAAGAAGCCCGCCCACAAAAGGCGGTTGGGAAAAAACAGGGGGCTCATGCTCCTACGCTTTCCTGTGTCTCACCCGATGCCAAGCTTTTCACCACAGATGGTTGCAGATGCGGATGGAAGGCGGGCGGGCCTCCACCTGCCGGCATCTTCCAGACCCCGAGGGGAGTCACCATCCAACGCCGGGAGATTTTCTCCAATCAAAGAGGTAAAAAAGACGGTGGGCGGATCCCTCGCTTCCTGCCAATTAAAAGGGGGTAGTTCCTTCCCCCACCCTCCTCCCCGAACCGATGAAATTCCGGCACATCACCGCCGCTTCTGCCTGTGCGCTGCTTTTCCTGCTGCAAGTCGAACCTAATGGGCAGCTTCATGCTCAGGCGGCCCCTGCCGTTGCCAGGCAGGTGACTCCTCCGCAGTCTCCTGAATCCTCTTACAAAATTCTCGCCCGGGCGGAGCGCCAATCGGCTCTTTACCACCAGGGCGAGAAGGTCACCTTCCACATTGGAGTCAGCCACAATGGCCGCGCGGTGGAGTCCGGTGAGCTCGATTGGGCACTGCTGAAGGATGGTTTGCCGTTGAACCGCGAGGGCAAGGCCGCCATCCAATCGGGCAACACCACCGTTTCGGGCCAACTCGACGAACCGGGGTTTCTCCAGCTCCGTCTCACGTATCGGCCGGCGCCGCCGGAGAAACCAGTCACCGCCCTCGCCGGCGCCGGGATCGACTGCGACCAGATCACACCGAGCCTCCCCCTCCCCGCGGACTTTGACGCCTTTTGGAACGCCCAAAAAGCTGAACTCGCCAAAATTCCCGTTGCACCCCTCCTCACCCCGGTCCAACCGCCAAGCAGGGACATTGAGTCCTTCGACCTTCAAGCCCCGGCCGGAGACGCGCCTGTCTCGGGCTATCTTGCCCGACCTGCAGGTGCGAAACCCAAGTCGCTCCCCGTTATCCTGACGGTGCACGGTGCAGGGGTCCGCGGCAGTTCTCTTGGCGCAGCCTCCGGATGGGCGTCCAAAGGCTTTCTTGCAATGGACATGAACGCGCACGGGTTGCCCAACGGAAAGCCCGACGACTTCTACAAGGAACAGAACGAGGGGGTGCTCAAGGATTACCGTTCCATTGGCCGCGACAACCGCGACCTCTGCTACTTTCGGGGTATGTTCCTGCGGCTCATCCGCGCCATCGACGTGCTGACCGCGCAACCAGAATGGGACGGCAAAACCGTCGTGGTTTTCGGCAGCAGTCAGGGCGGCTACCAGGCGATAGTCGCAGGCGGATTGGATCCCCGCGTCACCTTCTTTTGCGCCGGCGTTCCGGCGGGCTGCGATCACTCCGGCATGAAAGCCAATCGGATCGCCGGTTGGCCAAAACTGGTGGCGCTCGATACCGAGCGGAAGCCTGACTCAAAAGGCCTGGAGACCGCCCGGTATTTCGACGCGATGAACTTCGTCCAGCGCTCCAAGGCCGCCGGGGCTTTTTTCACCGTAGGCTTCATCGACACGACCTGCCCGCCCACGAGCGTCTACGCCGCCTACAACGGGCTCCAGATTCCGAAGTCGATCTTCAACGATGTGCTCTCCGGACACGCCAACTCCGCCCAAGCCTCCGAGGCAATGCGCGACGCCGTGTTGCGACACGTCGCCGGGAAGAATGACCGCTGAAGCCCATGAAGCCTTGCGCCCGCCTCCATCAAGCCGCCGCGTGGGTCCTCGCGCTCCTTTGCCAGAACGCCTTCGCTTGGGGACCTCACCCTGAAATCACGCAGGCTGCCCTCGACTCTCTGGGAAGTGGAGACGCACTCTCCAAGCGCCTTGGCGCTGACACGCGCCTTCTCATCCAATACGTTTGGATGGCCGACTGGCGCCAACAACTCCTGGTGCGGGCGGACGAGGTCTTTTATGCGGATGACTACCTCCTGTTCCCAAAGGCCAAGACCCACAGCCAGCACATCTGCCCAGAGGTCAGACAGACCTATGCCCCTTTTTTCCGGCGTACGCTCCAGGCCCTTCGGACGGAATCTCCGCGCAACGCCGCCCGCTGGGTCGGTTCGCTTCTGCATTTTACGACAGACACGGGAAGCCCCCCCCATGCAGCCGGGATCCTCGGTCCGGTGCACTCCAAGATGGAGAACTGGCTGAACGCGAGGGAGATTAAGCTACCCGGCTACCACCCGCGACTGCTCGGGGAGGACGACGACTCTGCGGAGGCCGGTTTCCTTTCCCGCATGGACGGCCTGATCGAGTTTTCCAAGGAACGCGCCGCCCGTTGCCGCGCGGACGTGGATGCCGACCGGCGCGAGCCTGTGGAACCGGTTGTGCTGGAGAGCGCTCTGGAAACAGCACGGGTCACCGCCGACCTGCTCCACACTTTGGGTTTTCTGGGCGCCAAACAAACGCCCGGGGCCACCCTTTCGGGTAAGGTGACGCTTCCTCAATACAACCATTCCGCGCTCGACAGGCTCCCCGCAAAAATCGTCCTTTTGGGAACCGACTTTTCCACACTTGCAGCGCCAGATGGTTCCTTCGTCTTCGGGCAACTGCCCGTGGGAGAGTACACCTTGGTGGCGCTGGGGCCCGGGGCGGCCTCCGGAGGGATACCCGTTGCCCTCCCGCAGGGCGGATTGGTACTGCCCGCAATCGTCCTGACGCCAAAAGCCTCCGGCAATCTCGTCCGAAACGAGGCGTTTTCCCTGCACTGGAGCGACGTGGAAGCTCCAGACCACTGGTCCATGAAAACCCCACCCGGGAAAGTGGCCGCGAGGACCCCGGTCCGCGACTGGGACGGGGAATGGCTGCCGCTTGAAAAAGGAGTCTCCTACAGACTGGAGGCGCTGTGGAAACCGGTAGGAAACGCGGGAGATGAACCGCAGATTTTTGTGAGGTTCAAACCGGGCCCCGGCGTCACAGCGTCCCCATCCGAATCGGAAGCCCTCGCCGCCCCCGCTTCCCATCTCGTGCTCACTGGCACTCCTGAAACGGCGTGGGCGCAGATCTGCATCCGGACGGCCTGCGCCCCCGGACAGGTGCTGGATTCCGTCCGATTTTGCCGCGGAGATTAAGGGACACTCTGAATATCGTGGCTTACCCGACTCCAACGCAACCGGGTCAAAGTCGACACTCAGGGCAACGGCGCGGGCTGTCTCGAATCCCTCTTCGCCCTTAAGCGGACCCACTCAATCTTTCCCACACGAAGTTTTCCGACCCTCCGACATGTTTCGATCCCTCTTCTCCCTCGCTCTTCTCCCAGTGCTCTGCCTGCCATCACTCGCAGTAGCCGAGAGTCCCAATGCTTCTGACAAGAAGAATATTCCTCTCACCGACCCCTCTCGGTTCGGCGCCCCTCAGGCTCAGGGGGAACAGACCGAAGAAATGAAGAGGCTTACCGCGGCGGGAATCTACGAGGGGCACCCGGGCTCCCTCACCTTCTTGCGATGGAAGGGCACCAATCCCCCAGCTGTCTTCCATGCCGGCCTCTGGGGGCCGCAGATTACCAACGAGCACGCCGCGCTCCTGTCAGGCCTCCCAGATCTCGAATCCATCGAAATCCACGAGACCGCCATCGATGACTCTGGCGCAAAGGCACTCGCCAAACTGCCCAAACTCCGACGGCTTACCGTGTCTGCAGTAGACCGTTTTCAAAAAGCCGGGATTCCACGCATCCAATGGTCTTACCCGTGGTTGCCCGCGGTCGAAAACCGCCCGCGCCTCACCGGCAAAGCGCTCGAGGTGCTGAGCGCACTCCCAGCGCTGGACTTTCTCGATCTGCGCGACACTGGCGTGCGCTGCACCGAACTGGGCGTTCTGGCGTCCTTCCCCAAACTCGCGGAAGTCGGCCTTCCGTGTCCGATCGATGCGGAAACCCTCCGCCACCTGCGTGCCTGCAAATCGGTCAGCGCAATTCTGCTCGGAGGCCGCGAAATCAGCGCTTCAGAAATCGAACTTCTGGCCGGATTGCCCTCGCTCAAACGCCTGACTCTGCGCCAGGCGCGGCTTTCCCGCGAGGCCCTCACCGCCATGGAAAATCTGCCGAAAGTGACCACCCTGACCCTCTACGACTGCGGCATCACCGATTCGCAACTCGTGCACCTCGGGAAACCGCCATCCCTCACGCAACTGGAGCTGGTTCGCAACGCGATTGAAGGTCCCGGGCTTACCCGCCTCTCATCCTTCTCCCTGCAAAAACTGGAACTCATGATGAACAACCTCTCCAATGCCTCGCTTGCGCAGCTTGCCTCCCTCAACACCCTCGAAGACCTCCAAATTGCCTACAACGTGGCCATCACCGACAGCGGCATCCAATCCGGCATTCTTCAGGGGATGAAACAGTTGAAACAACTTGAGCTCCGAGGTCTGACCGGCGTCACCGATGCCTCCCTGAAAGCTCTTAGCCAATTCGGCCATCTCAAACAAATCGGCATCCGAGAGGCAAAGATCAGCTGGGAGAGCGTGGACGCAATGCGTGCCGCAATGCCCGACACGCGTGTTTTCAAATAGCCGCCCAATCCGCCAACGCGGCCGCGATCGCCCGATGAACACTTTTTTCCGTGGGCTTTTGTGTGCTGATGGCTCCCTCCGTCCTTTGTGCGCTCATGAAGCGCGGAATCAGAACTTTCTGCTGTGCTGCTCCTCCGAGTGTACCAGAGCGATCCAGCAAACCCATCGCACTCCCCTGGTTCAACTCTCCGCCAATTTACGCTTTTCCGCACGGTGGGAATGGATGCCCAAGCGCCCTCGGTAGAGCCGAGGGGTTCCCTCGAGTGCAGTTCCGGTGGGTGGAGCGAAAATGCGGAAGAGCGTCTGTCCCCGCCGCCGGCGCCGCTCTGAAGTCGCCAAAGGAGAGAGTCCAAACCAACACTCTACTGGCTCCTTGGCATCAACCGCTCAACGCTCCAACCTGTCACAGCAAACGTTTCCCCACCCCATGATCTCACGCCGGAATTTTTTGTTCACCAGTCTCGGAGCACTCAGCGTATCGACCCTTCCCGCAATCGAGCCCATTCGCCGCCCGGGAAAAAGCCGCATGATGCTCGGCGTCGCCGCCTATTCGTTCCGTGAGTATTTTCATTGGAGCCGCGACAAGGAGCAAAAGCCGAAGGGCGACGCCAGACCTTGGAGTATTCTGGATTTTGTGGACTGGTGTGGCGACAACGGTGTGCCGGGCGCCGAAGTAACCAGCTACTTTTTCCCGCCCGGCGCGGATGCAAGGTTCTGCAACGAGGTCAAGCGCCGCGCGTACCTCCGGGGTGTGTGCCTGACCGGCACGGCGGTCGGCAACAACTTCGCCCTCCCCAGGGGCGAGCAACTGACCGCACAAATAGCCTACACCAAAAAGTGGATCGATCACGCTGCAACCATGGGAGCGCCGCACATCCGTGTGTTCGCCGGTTCAAAGCCAAAGGAACTGAGCGAGGAGGAAGCCGTGGCAAACTGTCTGGCAGCCTATCAGGAGTGTCTTGAATACGCGGGGGAAAAGGGGGTTTTCCTCGGATTGGAAAACCACGGGGGCATCGTGGCCGAACCGGACAACCTCGTAAAAATGGTGGGTGCAGCCAAAAGCCCTTGGGCGGGCATCAACTTGGACAGCGGCAACTTTCACACGGAGGATCCTTACGCTGACCTCGCGAAAATAGCGCCGTACGCCGTCAACGTGCAGCTCAAGATGGAGATCAAGCGGAAAGGTGCCACGGAGTTCGAGCCGAGCGATATCAAGCGGCTTTTGCAGATCCTGCGGGAAGCCAACTACCAAGGCTGGTTCACTCTCGAGTACGAAATGAAGGACGATCCCTTCAAAAACGTACCGAGAATTCTCAAGGAAATCAGGCCGCTTCTGGCCTGAGTTCGCCAGAACCCACCTGGCTTCGTGGGACGTGAAAAAACAGATTGGATCGGTGGCCTGAATTGCTTGGCCCCGTCCCCCGAGTGTCGTTGGTGCACCTTAGTCGGAGGGGGCGAACACCCACAATTCAGGCCGCCCGACATTGCAGTGCACGCAGCGACCGAGCGGCGTCAGAGTCGAGAGCGAGAGATACAAATTTGTCCGGGCAACCTGTCCGATCACGGGCAGGCCCCCGCGGGACTCGAGGCCGCACAACCGCTCTGCCGCGGAGGGAATCGGATAAAAAACCCGCTGAACAAGGCGGTTGGGACTGCCGTCCTCTCCCACGATTCCGGGGAATGCTCGAATCCAACCAGCCACATCGCAGCCCTCTGCCGCAACCGCACGATCCGAGGCATGCACCGCACTCCGCGACGCGCCGGGAAGCAGCAGCAGCCCGACAAACCCCCATACCGTCATCCAAAAGCCGTGCAGTGCCAAGGCGTTTGCGGGAAGGCGTGCGTGAAGATCGAACAGCCATGAGCCGATCCCACATCCGAAAAGGTTCCATCCTGTGAGTGCCACAAATGTGCGACCGGGAAGTCCTGCCCGGATTTCCCAAAGCCTCTTTCGCCGCACCACGTCCAGCGCTGTCTCCCCGAGCATCCGCTCCCAACGCTCGGGCAACACGAGAACCGCCCTGCGGCCGAGGCCACAAATTCCTCCGGTAAAGGCCGGGTCTTTGGAATGAACACTCCAGCAAGAGAACCCACCGGCGGAGGAGGAGCGGACGACATCTCCTGAAAGCAGTTTCAAAACCGCCAATCTTTTCCAGATCAGGCCGCAGGAGCAGACCGCGACGCCGGGGCAAAAACTTCCAAACCACCGGTGACTCCAGAAGAGCAAGATTCCGACGGCGACAAGCAGGCCGGTATGCACAATGAAGGCCCGTCCCCAGCGGACCGGGAACCCCCCGGACTCCGGTGAGGGCGCCGGCATCCACACGGCACCGCCCACCCAGTCGAAAAGCGACTGGACGCCGAGAAGACACGCCGCGCCAAACCACAAATCAACCAGTTCCAATCTGGGCGCATCCGTCGGTGCAAGTCGCCACAAACCGACCACCGAAACAATCACCCAAAATCCAACATTCGTGATGCCAAGAAACAATCTGCGTTTCGCCATTTTACCCGCCGCGTTCTCCATGCTCGGACTTTCCTCAACCGCCGAAAGCGCGTCGAGCACCGAACGCCCGATCACGCCCAAAGACGTTTCGATGAAGAGCACCACATGTGCGGGAGGTGGGGGACTGCGTTCTCCTTATTCCAGTCGGTCTTTGCATTGCTTTTACTCTGCAAAACAGAGCCGCGCCGGCAAAATCTGAGAGATTCCTTGAGGCCAAGCCCCTCGGCTATTCGAGTTCCGCCCGACTTTTTGAAGAATTCACTCAAGTCCCTCATCACCCTGAACCATCCTCAGGTAAAGCTGGCCGAAGGTCCCAACTGGAGGCGGGTTCACAAAACTTCCGTTAATGGATCCCCTGGGCCCACTCGCCGGGGGGAGGCGAGTCAGGCCGCCCATCTCAAAGACCGGGTTTCGATAGAACTCAACAGCCTCACGGTGCGCCCAGACCGCGTAGCATGACGGTGATGGTGCTGCGAATATCCCTTATCGAAACGGCAGCTTCATCCCAGAGAATCGCCCCCTCCACCGAATGATAACCGTGGGCCAGACGGGCACGGGGGCTTGCAATCTTCCTCCGCAGAACCCCGCGGTAGCGTCCGCACAGTTCTTCACGAAGCCGCTTTTCAGCCTCACCCATGATGAGGAAAAGACGCTCCGAGACCGTGACCGCCACCCACTCTCCAAGAAAACCTTTCGCGAGTTTTCCCGGCACACAGGGCCTCCACTTTTTCCGCCGCCTCTTTGATTTGGGCCGGAATGGAGACGTGTCCAAGCGCTCCGGCAACGCGAGAAGTCCACTCAAACGGGCGCCAGTCGCGAGATGTAATTTCTGCGCAGGCCGCTCACGGATGCTTTCACTCCGCGAGGCACCAAAGAGTGGAATCAGTCCGGACGAAAAGCTGGCCTCCGCTCAAGGCGGGAGTGCAGAGGGTCAGCTCCTTGGTCTGCTCGTTCAGAGGAAGTTGAAGTTGTCCGAGCACGGCGCCCTCGGGGGCGTTGATGTCAACGACCTGCACGAGTGCCTTCTCACTCACCAGCGCGACGCGGCCCCCCGCCCCTACAGGCGAACCGCTGAAGGGTCCCGTGAGGCGGAGCTTCCACTTGACCTCGCCGGTTGCGGCGTCCGCCATGGTCAGGATCCCTGCGTTGTTTACGCTGAAAAGACGGCTCTTCAACAGCAACGGGCTGATGGTGGACGGGTTGATCTGACGCGCGTTCCACTTGGAAACCGGTTCCTTGCCCGGGGCGGGGACAGCGAGAGCGGTGATGCCTGCGGCAGGGACGTAAGCCACCCCGTCCTCCACCACGCTCGAGCTCATCGATGACGCGGAGGGCCCAAACTCCCAGAGCGTCTTGCCCGTGGCCGCCTCCACCGCCACCACCCCCTTGGTGGACTGCAACAGCACGCCCTCGGGAGAGTCATTGCGCGACGGCAACGGAACCGGGCTGGTCCAGTTCGCCGAACGTGGACGTTCCAATTTCCAAAGGTTGCGGCCGGTGGCCGTGTCGATTCCAAGGGAGTAGCTCTCGCTGTCGTTTTCTATCGCCACGATCAGGGTCCTGCCCACCACCACCGGGGAGGAGGCCATCCCGAGGCTGTTGCTTGCGTTGGAGTAGTCGACGGTGAGACCGCGCAGCCACAGGAGGTTTCCCTCCAGATCAAAGGCCGCCAGATCATTCGAGCTCCAGAGGGCGTAGACGTGACGTCCGTCGCTGCACGGGGTGCTGGCCGCCACGCAGGTTTTGGCATGCGTCATCGTCCGCCCGGTGGCCGTCAATTGCCTTGTCCAGAGCGGCGAACCATCCTTTTTGAGGAAGCAGAGCACCTGCAACTTGTCCTGCCCCGGACCGTCGGCGGCCGTGACGAAGACCTTCTCTCCAACGATGATCGGACTGGAAAGCCCGCGCCCCGGGAGCTTGGCGCTCCAAGCCGTTTTGGGCTGTTTGGGAATCACCGCATCGGCAGCCTGCCCCGAGTGGGAAGGACCGCGGAAGGCTGGCCAGTCGGAGGCCATCGACGGCGCACTGGTCGCGGCGAGTGTCAGGCACGCCGAAGACGAGGCGAGGGTCACACGCAGGAGGGAGCTGGTGCTAACAAGAGAACGCATACGGGAGAGGCTTGAGGCTAGGGGTTTGGTTTTGAATCCAACTTCAGACCGCCAAGGATCATGGAGGAGGAGGGCACGGCGGTTCCTGTCGTGTCGCACACGCGCAGTTGAAACTCCCACTCGGCGGTCCACGATTCGGTCTGCTCGTTCTGGCAGCATTTCACCAGAATGGTGTTGGTCCCGCGGTGCAACCGGCACTTGAGTTTGTACTGATCCATCCGCTGGCCACGATGGTACTCGTCGCGGCCGAAGAGGAGCGTGCCATTGAGCCAGACTTTCCACGCGTTTTTACAACCCAACCGGATTTCAACATCGCGTTCCTCGGGAAACTCGAACCCGGCCCTGGCGTAGGCGACCGCCTCCTTCAAAGGGGTGAAAGGCTTATTGAAGTCGACTTTCCCATATTCATCCGTCGACTCGAGGGTCTTCCAGAAGACCCCGCCGTTTTTACCCTCATATTTTGGCGACATCGCGCGGTCCTTTTCGGGACCGTACTGGGCCTCAAAACCCCTGCGTTCGGTGTTATCAAACGGCCCGATGACGTCCCAGCGGGTGATGAATCCGAAGTGTTTGGGAAGGTCCACGGTTTCGCCCATTTTCCTAAGCGCCTCGGCAACCGTCTTGGTCTGGTCCTCGTCCCGCACCACCCGCAGCGCCTCCAAGTAGGCCTTTTTTGCTGCGTCCCCCTTCAGGGCTGCGGCGGCGTTGATGAGATGGGCCACCGCACCGCGGCGCAGTGACTGCACCGGATCCCCGGTGAGTGTCACCTCAAGCGCCTTGGCCCTGACCTGGTCCGCCTGGGCAAGCAGATCGAAGGCCAACACCCTGGCGGCATCCCCGTTGCCCGTTTCCCTCACAAAAGCCTCCAGTTCCGCAAGCGGAAGTTTGCCTCCGGACTTTACCGCCCGCTCCACGATGACATTGCCGGCCAATCGCAGCCAGTTGTCGGCCACCGGGCCGGATCTGCCCGTCTGCTTGAGCAAGAGCGCGAGCGCCTCGGGACCGGCCGCGGCGACCTTCCTCCAAGCCTCTCCCGCCTTTTCATTCCCCGCTCCTTCGGGCCCGACGAGGGTCAGTTCGCGGACATCCGGTTGCAAGTCCGCCTCGGCCCTCACGGACGCGGGGGCGGCGCTCAAACAGGCAAAACCCAGCAGCAATGTCACTCTCATGCCTGCGAACCTATTGGAGCAGGAAAAAAGTACAGTAGAAAAAATCGACGCTGCAACCGCTCTGGCGCCGGGATGCGATTGGGTTTACCCTTGCGAAGGAACGCCCCCAAACAAAATAACAGGGGAGCGGTTTGCCCCCCCCAACCTGGCCCATTCAATTCTGAACGACTTTTCGACCGTCCCAGACTGTCACCCACCCTCTTGCCCAAAACCACCCCTGATGAGCACTCCTGAAAACCAATCCCCCACCCCCGAGGACGCCCCCGAGTCCACAACCGCGGCTCCACTTCCCGTGGCTCCTGTGGCTCCTGTGGCTCCTGTGGCTCCTGTGGCTCCTGTGGCTCCTGTGGCTCCTGTGGCTCCTGTGGCTCCTGTGGCTCCTGTGGCTCCTGTGGCTCCTGTGGCTCCTGTGGCGACGGGGCCCGCACACGCAGCACCGCAGGAGCCCGGGCCTTCCGCCGCCGAAGCGCCCGAACCGCACGGAAGAGAGACCTCCCAGTCCCAAATCGTCTCCCGTTTGCGCAAGCTGCCGCGGCAAAAACTCATCTCCGGCGAATCGCACGAGGGGAAGGACGGGGAACATGATTTGGAGGCAGCTCCAGTGCATCTACTCGCCCGGCACGGCCTGCTGGACAGGGCATTCATTAACAAACTGTCCAAACCCGCCGGATCGAAATCCGACGCTGGCATTGCGGATTCCGAGGCGGAAGAAGCGCGGGCGCTCATGGAGGCGCTCTCAACGGAATCCGCCGCGCTTCCCCGAACGCTTTTCGAAGGCAAGACCATGAATGTTTTCGGAGCGGCGGCGGCTGGCGGCCACCTCTCCCAGATCCCGGATGCCTGTTTCACCCGGGAAATTTTGCTACCCGCCAGCGTGGGACCGACCGTCCACTTTTTGGAAGTCGCCAAGGCGCACGACAAACTGTTGGAGGTTCCTGCCTTTATCTGGAAGCGGCTGCAGCGACTCAAGGACAGCGGCCTGAGCGCGGCCGAGGGAGCGGCGCTTGAAGGTCTGCTCACCCTCCTTGAGGAGGTGGTCGGCCACTATTGCAGGCTTCTGGAAGCCAACCCGACCATCTACCACACCGAAATCCCGGCGGACCTCCGGACCGAACCGGCCCTGCGCGCCGTGCACCGCGCACACGAGTTGAAACATTACGAGCACAACGCCATCCCCTTCGAGCACCTTCCCCAGCGCTTCCAGACAGGGGCGGACGCCCTACACGCCTGGTCCCGTCCATGGATCCGGCTGCTTGAGGCGGACACCGTTTCCTTCGACAAGATCCCCGCACAGTTGCGCGGCAGCGAGGAAGCCCGCACGGCGTGGGCCAAACCGTGGCTGCTCAAGCTTTCCAGCGAGCCGATGGCCTCCTACCAGATTCCGCCGGAATTGCGGAACGCACCCGAGGCGATCGCCGCCCGCAAGCACTACCATTGCGGGGCAGTGAGCAACGGCAATGAGGCGGCCCTGCGCGGGGTCCCCGCGGAGATCCGGACCGAACCGGAGGTCCACGCCGCGATGCTAAAGGGATGGTCGGCGTGGCTCGCAAGCCAGGGGTTGGAAAGCTGGAACCACCTGCCCGAAGTGTTCCGCGCCGAACAACGGCTGGTGGAGCAGGCCGCCGATCTTTGGATCGAGCGCATTGGAAAAAACGACGTCAAGTGGCCGGACATCCACGAAGAGATCCGGAGTTTGGAACGCGTCCGGGCGGCTTGGCTTGAGAAGCAAAAACTCTCCGCCCAGCTGCCGGCATCCCTCGCGGAAATCGCAGCGCAGCCCAACGTCACCCGCTCCACTCTGGACCTATGGCGCCACAGCAACCATTGGAACCGCCAGCGTGCCGTGGCCTCCCTCGTGGAACTGCGCAATGCGCCCTGGCTCTTTTCCCGCCTGGACGCCTCCGCCCGCGACCACACGATGATCGCCGACGCCGCCTACGGCGGCATCACGGAACTGGTACGCCGGCACTGGTCCTACATCCAGCTTTGCCCCGCGGATTTCCAAGCCGAACCGGACCTTTTGGAACTAGCCGCTCTGGAGTGGAAAGCCGCCTTGCTGGAGGGGAAGATTCCATGGGAACGGATCCCAGGGGAACTGCACGCAGCGCCATCGCTTGCGGCCTGGAAGGCAAAACAGGATGCCAAACACCGCTCCGAAGTCCGCCGCAGCAAGCAGGAGGCCATCGCGGGACGGGTCCAGTCGGCGCCCCACCTGCAGGACAACGAATTGACCAAGAAGGAGCTCAAAAACGCAGGGATCCGCAAACTACGCGCCGCTTACTGGTCCAAAAAGATTGCCGAAGACCGCATGAATTACATGCTGGTGCCGGAAAGCCTGCTGGACATCGAGCCCCTTCAAAACGCAATGCGCAAACAATGGGGGCCCTTGGTGCACCAGAATCCGGCTGCATTTGAAACATTCCCGGAACGCATTCGCGAAGACACGGGTATCCAGCGCGTTTACCGCATTGCCACCCGGACGAACGATCCCGAAGTCCAGGCACCGGCCGAGGAAGAGGGCCGGGAATGAGTAATGATTCTCCTACAGACTGACTCAACTCATCTTCCCGGAGATCTCACTCCGTGGTGCTCAGTGCAAAGCGAAGCCTTTTCCCGACAGTTTCATCCCAGAGTTGAAACTCCGGACCAAAAACGGTAGGTGTACGGCTTGTACCCATCGGTGGATGCGTCGGGTACTTGGGAAGTCTCCGTAGTTCAATGGATAGAACAATGGTTTCCTAAACTGTAAATGCAGGTTCGATCCCTGCCGGAGACACTTTTGGGGAGATGTGTTTAGCGATAAGCACGAGCGAAACCCTGCGTTGTTCTAGAGCCAAAGCTAGAACGCGTTCCCCTTTCCGCCAAGGACACCGCAGCAGGCCTGACTCGCACCTTGGACGTCTCCAAGTGCTCTACTCACCAAGCGTCAGTTCCGCATGTGCACCCCTGTCACCAGATCGAAGAGCCCGTACAGGGCTTCTCCGCGCCGGCATACAGGCACCCACTTGTTCCACCGAGTCCGCACCGGCTCTGGCAAACGGCAGAAACAACAGCCAGGCCACCTCTCGGACGCCTTTAGAATACGGTGAGATAAAAAAGGCACTGGCATGCCGGGAAGGGGGTGTCATACCAACTCTCAATGATAACCGGAGTGTTTCCGCCCCGAATGGATGGGCCACTCGCAGCCCATGGCAACGCCGTGGGTTTGATCCGTTATCAAACATGAAGCCCTACAAGTGTCAGCGGGCACCCATGAGGAAGCCACGCTTTCGGATGGACCGGGCATGTGAGTGTGCCCTTTCAGGGCGTATTCTTTTTTGGGGACGATTTTCCCATCGCGTTGCCATCGGCTGAAAGAGAAATGCTCCTTGCGGGGCGTCAGATACGGCGAAAATCCGCGCCGCTTTTCTCAACAAGGCGGAACGATTCATTCACGGGGTTCCCATCGCTCATAATCCAGAAAACTCAGATACGTGGTATCAGAAGGCGATGGGTAGAACCGGGGAGCCTGCCGTAGGGCTTTCCATCCAGCAATTACAGAAGCTGGTGTGTCACCGCCACTCTGCTTGTCTGCCGTAACTCAAGAGGAACCTCAGGGGATACAGGCGCTGTGAATCAAAGAGGGAGACTGGTTCCGAAATTCCGATTTTCCAGTTTTCCAGCCAGAAGAAAGAAAACAGCTTCCATCTAGGATGGCTTGGCTATGAGCCCAAAGTACCAGGGGAAAACTGATCTCAGGCAAGGCCAAATCAAACCTGCAAAATAGCGTCCGAAACGTCCGAGGTGGGATCACGACGTCCGATCCATTGACTTGGACTATCTGACGAACTGCAGGCCGTGGTTCACAAAAATCTCAAAGTCTGAGGTGTTCCGTGTTGCCAGCAAAGCGCCCTTCAGAGTCGCGCACGCCGCAATAAGGGCGTCTATGCGTAGGGCGCGTCTTCTACCAGTTTGGTTGAACAACCTTGCAGCCTCTCTGGACTGAGCTTCATCCAAGGGCACGATTTCAGTTAAAAAGGATTGAACCGCCTTTGCCTGAACTTCAGATACGGGTCCGCACAAGAACTCATACCAGGCCGGCATGGCGGTTATCAGCACCTCCCCCTGCCCAAGCCAGTCTAGGATCTGCTTTGACTCGTCGCTTCCGACCACGAGCGCCCCTATGAGATAGTTTGTGTCCAGAAGGATCATTGCCCTCTCCACATTTGCCGATCTTCCCGAGCTTCCTCCAGATACTGCCCGGCTATTTTTGGATCCAGGCCATTTCCTGACTGAAGGAAATCTTCAAACAAAATTCTAGGGGAGGATGCAGGCGCGGGAGACTGAGCTATGGAGACCGCCCGGCGGACGACTTCAGCTTGGGATACCTTCCAAAGGGCAGCTAGGTTTTTGATGCGTACCATGGTCGCTTCATCAAGGGTAAAGGTGGTACGGTGTGTCATGGTTACCATACCATCACTCTAAGGTCTTGGTCAGGATTGGGCAAGCAGCAGCAGCCAAAACAAACATGCAAAATAGCGTCCGAAACGTCCGAGATGCGTTGTCCAGCATGGCTCTGGACAGAAATTTTTCTTTTTTGCCGTGTATTTGGCCGATTTTACTCTGGAGACACTGGGCAGATGGATGAAATTGTACGGAAAACGGGGCATTTTGACCTCCAGCAGCTTGTTCACCGACAGGCAGTGAGAAGTGTCACTGCATGAGGGCAGCATGGAG
>JBILKV010000190.1:0-8393 GCA_044376515.1 Chthoniobacteraceae bacterium
CACCGTTCCCACTCACGCCAAGGGCGAGGTCGGACTCTTGGGCATGGCCGTGGCGCGGGACTTTGAGAAGAGCGGGCACGTTTTTGCGCTCTTCTGCCCGGCGGCAAAGCAGGACACGATGCGGGTGAGCCGGTTCACCGTAAAGGAGGGCCGCATGGAGGCCGCATCGGAGGCCGAACTGCTCTTCTGGCCCTACGACACCGAGCACGTTTACCACATGGGCGGTGCGGTCTGGATGGATGCCGCAGGCCACCTCTACATCGGCAACGGCGACAACTGCCACTGGAATCCGGGCCTCCCCCAAGACATTCGCCCCGATCGCAAAAATTGGGACGCCTTCCGGTCCGCGGCAAACTCTCGCGACCTGCGCGGCAAGGTGTTGCGGATTCACCCTGAACCCGGTGGAGGCTACTCGATTCCAAAAGACAACCTGTTTCCAGACGGCAAAGACGGCCGGGCGGAGATCTACGCCATGGGGGTGCGCAACCCCTTCCGCATCTCGGTCGACGACACCACCGGCACCCTGTATTTCGGCGACGTCGGTCCCAACGTCCTCCCCGAACTGGGCGTAAACCCCGCCGGGTACGAGGAACTCAACGCGACCAAAGCGGCGGGCAACTTCGGTTGGCCGCTTTTCGTGGGTCCGAACGAGGCCCTGCCGCTTTACGACTTCGGCTCAAACAAGGAGGGTAAACGCTACGACCCGCAGTCGCCGGAAAACCCTTCGCCGCGGAACACCGGAATCCGGAAACTACCGCCCGCCAAACCCGCGCTGATCTGGTACTCTAACTTTGCCTCCAAGGAGTTTCCGACTCTGGGCAGTGGCGGAAGGAGCATCATGGCCGGACCCGTCTATCATTTCGACCGCACCAATCCGTCGCCCCTCAAACTGCCCGAAGCCCTCGATGGACGCCTGTTCATCTATGAGTGGATGCGCAACTGGATCCAGACGGTGAAGCTCGACACCGCGGGGCCCGAGATCGAGCCGTTTCTTCCAAACTGGAACCTGCGCCGCCCCGTGGACCTCAAAATCGGACCGGATGGCGCCCTCTACCTCATCGAGTACGGCGACCTTTGGTGGGAAAACAAGGACAGCCGGATCGCGCGCATCGTCTACCGTCGAGGCAACCGACCGCCCGTGGCACGTCTGGCTGCAAGCGAGACGGCCGGCAGACACCCCCTTTCACTCCAGTTTAATGCGACTGCCTCCACAGATCCGGACGGAGACAAGCTCAGTTTCGCGTGGAGTGTTGCGGGCAAACCCCAAGCCGCCGCCGGGGCAACGCTCGCGTACACCTTTGAGCAACCAGGGAGCTACGAGGTCACCCTCACTGCGACCGATCCCGGCGGCGCCCAAAGCGAGATAAAGGAGAGCATCCATGTCGGCAACGGCCGCCCCGTGGTGAAGCTTGACGCGCCCGTTCACGGATCTTTCTTTGAGTGGGAACAGGCCATCCCGTACCAGATCTCCGTTCATGAAACCGACGGAGATTCGGTGGACCAAAAGCTCGCGACTCTCCAAGGCGAGTTCCGCGGACGCCGCTTTTCGAGCGAAGGCGAACTGGAACTGGTCGACCCGGGGCTTGCGCTGATGCGCTCCAGCACCTGCTTTGCCTGTCACATGGCAGACACCCCCTCCGCGGGGCCGGCTTACAAAACGGTCGCCCTGAAATACAAGGAGGATGCGGGCGCATCTGAGCGTCTGGCGCAGAAAGTCCTCGGAGGCGGCGCGGGCGTCTGGGGCCAGAATCCGATGCCCCCGCATCCGCAACACAACATTGAACAGATCCGCCGCATGGTGGACTGGGTGCTCTCCCTCAAGGACGACCCTGCCAGTCCCCCGCAATCCGGGAGCCGCGGAACTTTCAACGCGCCCAAACAACCGGCCAAGGGAAGTTTGGTCGACGGTGGAGTACTGGTGCTGACCGCGTCCTACACCGACGACGGCAAACAAGCGACGATGCCGCGCCTCCGCGGCGAGAGCACCGTGGTCCTCCATTCCCGGAAAAAGAAGGCCGCGCTCTACGACGCCCACCAAAACGTGGCATGCGTGGAACACGTTTACGGTGAAAAGGGCATCGCCGCCCACCTCAGGAACGGATCCCACCTCCTCTGGCGCGACATGAATCTGGAGGGCATCCGGAGCATCACCCTGCGGGCCGGTTGCTTCGACACCAAGGGAGGCACAATCGAGGTGCGCAGGGGATCGTCCGCCGGCGAACTGCTGGCCTCCGTCCAGGTGACGCCGACAGGTGACGAGACATTCCTCGAACTGCCGGCAGCCCTCGCCGCAGTGAAAGGCCTCAGCGATGTTTGCGTTCTCGCCCGTTGCGCAGACGACACAACAGTGCTTGGTCTCAACTGGATCGAGTTCAATCCGTGACGGCGGGAGGCGCCGGAGGCTTTCACTCCCCTGCCCCTCCCACGCGTTCTTCTACGCGAGGATTTCCTTCACCACCTCGCCGTAGACATCCGTGAGCCTGTAGTCCCGTCCGAGATGCCGCCACGTGAGCCGCTCATGATCGAGGCCGAGCAGGTGCAGGATGGTGGCGTGCAAATCATGGAGGTGCACCCTGCCCGACACGGGGCGATAACCAAACTCGTCGGTCTCGCCGTACATCATCCCCCCCTTCACTCCGCCACCGGCCATCCACGCGCTGAAGCTCTCGGGCTGGTGCTCACGGCCGTGCTTCTCGATGGGCGCGGTTCCACTCAGATCCTGACTCCACGGGGTGCGCCCAAACTCGCCGCTCCAGACGACGAGTGTGTCCTCGAGCAACCCGCGGGACTTCAAATCGAGAATCAGCCCCGCACAGGGCAGGTCGGTTCCGGCACAACTCTTGGGCAGGTTGTTGCGGATATCTCCATGGTGGTCCCACCCGTCCATGGTCACCTGCACAAAACGCACCCCCGCCTCGCTCAGACGCCGCGCCAACAGACAGGCGCGGCCGTTTTTGTCGGTGGCCTTCTCGCCGATCCCGTAGAGCTTCTTGGTCGCATCCGTTTCCTTTGAAAGGTCGACGATTTGGGGCGCGGCAGTCTGCATGCGGAAGGCCGTCTCCATGCTGTGGATCATCCCCTCAATGCCAAGATCGGTCTCGTGCTGGGAACGCAGACGGGAGTTCATCCGCTGGATAAACTCAAACCTGCGCCGCTGCGAAGCCGCGTCGGTCGAGGCATCCGTGAGGAAGGCGATGGCCGGGTCGGTCTCCTTCGTGGGGAGCGTCACAGGCGTGCCCTGGTGAGCGGCTGGAAGGAAAGAGGCGCTGTAATTGCGCGTGTCGATTCCAGCGTGAATGGTGAGGAAAGCCGGCAGGTTCTGGTTTTCGGTCCCGAGTCCGTAGCTGACCCAGGAACCGAGCGAGGGCCGCGCCTCTGCGAGGACCCCAGTATGAAACTGCAGGGCAGCCGGCCCGTGCTGGTTGTTGTCGGCGGACACAGCGCGCAAAAGGCACAGTTCGTCGGCGATGGAGGCGGTGTGGGGCAGCAGGTCGGAGATCGTCAGACCGGACTGGCCGCGCGGCCGCACGGGAATTTCGGTACCGAGCGCGAGGAGTTTCTCAGTGCTGGCATGCCGGTGCTGCTCCGGCAGGGGCGCGGCGACGCCCCGACCGTGGTTTTTCTGAATGAGCGGCTTGGGATCGAAAAGATCCATCTGCGACGGACCGCCCGACATAAAGAGGAGGATCACCCGTTTTGCGCGCGGCATCTGGCCCGCGGGACGCGCCGCGAGCGGGTTGGTCGCCGCATGCAGCATCCCGTGCAGGGCAAGTGCGCCGAAACCCGCGCACGATTGACGCAACCAAGCGCGGCGGGTGAGGCACTCGGAGGAGAGGGGTGGTCTCATAGGCGGATCAGAAAAAGAGGTTCAAAAACGGATGAGAAACTCGTTGGTGCCGAACATGGCACGGGCCAGTTCCGTCCAGGCATGGGCCTCGCCCACGGCGCGGGATTGGCGAAGAAAGGCAAGCGCATCCTCCCTTTCGGAGGCCGTCACCGGCCGGTTGAGCACCCGAAGCCAGAGCCGTGCAATCCGGTCGTCATCGCTGTCGTACGAATCCAGCAGGGCCCCCGCGAGGTCGCGGCCGCGGTCACGGAGCAGGTCCGCGTTGAGCAGATAGAGCGACTGGGTCGGAACGGTGGTTTCACCTCGCTTGCCAGTGAACTGGGCCGGTTGCGGAAAATCAAAGATATCGCGCAAGCGCGCCGTGCCGGGCTGGGTTCCGGTGCGCACGACAGGCAGGTAGAGGGTGCGCTCAAACGCTTGCGATTCCCGCTCTTTTTTGAACGTGAACTGCGGATGTCCATCGGCCTTACCCTTGAACGGCAGCCCGGTGACGTTCTCCGGATATTCGAGAGGCAGCCCGGGTCCGCCCGCGGGAGTTGCAAGGCGACCACTCGCTAGAAGCAGCGCGTCGCGAATGGATTCCGCATCCAACCTGCGCCGGTTCATGCGCCAAAGCAGCTTGTTCTCCGGATCCCCGGACGCCTGCGCGCCCTCGGTAGAGGCGAGACGGTAGGTCCGCGAAAGCGCCAGGGTGCGGAGAATGCGCTTTTGGGACCAGCCCTCGCGCATGAACCGGCGAGCGAGGTAATCTAGCAACTCCGGGTGGGTGGGCGTGTCGCCCCGCGTTCCGAAGTAGTCGACGCTCCGGACCAGGCCCTCTCCAAAAAGCTTCTGCCAGAGTCGGTTCACTGCCACACGGGCGGTCAGCGGGTGGCGGGCGTCAGCGATCCAGTCCGCCAGTTCGCGGCGTCCACTCTGGCCGTCCGGGATCCGGGGCTGGGGGCCCCACATCGCCACGCGTACAAGGCCTCGGGGAATCACCTCGCCCAGCGCGTAGGGGTTCCCGCGGATGGTCAGCCGCATGTCGGCTGGTTGCGGCACGTCGGCAACCGCGAGCGCCTCAGGCTTGCCCGGGTGAAAGTACTCGCCGTGGGCGATGCGGGTGTCGAGGGCGGCGAGTTGGGCAGCCAGCGCGTCGTGGCGTTTTTTGCTGTCGGCCTCGGGCTTCTCGGCGAGTGCCTTGGATTCAGCCTCGAGCTTTTCCTTTTCGAATCGCCAGTCGGCCAGTTCCCGCTCGCGCTGCGCCCCCGCCACGCGATCCTCCGCCGTTTGGGGCAGGGGCACGCGGTGGACGTTGCTCCAGATGCCGTGACGCGTTTTAAAGGTGGTCTTGGTGCTGCGGAACATGCCTGCAAGCGCATAGTAATCCTGCTGGCCGATCGCATCGAACTTGTGATCGTGGCAGCGCACGCAGCCGAGGGTCATGCCAAGGAAAGCCGTTCCCACCTTTGTGACCTGACTGTCCACGAAGTCATATTCCATCTTGAGCTTGTCGATGGAATTGATGTCCACGTCGCCCAGCACGATGAAACCGGTTGCGACCAGATTGCTCCGGCGTTCCTCCGGGGATGCGGCAGGGAGAAGATCGCCCGCAAGTTGCTCAAGGACAAACCGGTCGTAGGGCTTGTCCGATGCAAACGCGTCCACAAGGTAGTCGCGATAGCGCCAAGCGTGTTCCGCGAACACCTTCCCCTCCGTGCCGATCTGCTCCGCGTAGCCGACAATGTCCAGCCAGTGGCGCGCCCAGCGTTCCCCGTAGGCGCGGGAGTTCAGGAGACGGTCGACCACCCGCTCATGGGCCACCGGCGAGGTATCCGCCACGAATTCGGCGATTTCTGTTTCCGTGGGGGGAAGGCCGGTTAGGTCAAAAGAGACCCGGCGCAGCCAAGTGTGCGTGGCCGAGTCCGGGCTGGGTCGGAGTCCGGACGCCTCGATTTTGGAAAGCACGAAGGCATCCACCTCGTTGAGGGGCCAGGCAGCGTCCTGCACCGGTGGAGGCGCCGCATCCAGCACCGGTTGGTAAGCCCAGTGCCGGCGGCCCGCCTCGAGGTCCACCCCCCCTTTTTTCGGAGAGACGGACTCCCCCACGCGCGGATCAGGCGCTCCCTGCGCAACCCACCGCTCAAGGGCGGCGATCTCCTCCGGGGCCAGTTTGGCCTTGGGAGGCATCTCCAGGTCGGGGTTGGCATAGCGGACAGCTTCGATCAGGCGGCTTTTGTCCACGGAACCCGGGACCAGTGCGGGACCGCTGTCTCCGCCAGACTGCCAACCGGAGCGCGAATCCAAAACCAATCCTCCCTTGATCTTGCCCTGATGCGAGTGGCACTCATAGCAGCGCTGGCGGAGGATCGGTTCGACGCGTTCCCGGAAAAAAGCATCCCCCTCCGCAGCGGTCGCGGCAATCGGGAACAGGAGCAGCCATGCGAACTTCATGAGGGGTGGGGCGATCGCAGCGAGGAGATTGCTCATCAGTAGAGCCCTGTCATCTATCAAATACACCCAAAACCCTCTTTTTGTTTGAGGCGTTGAGGTATTTTTGGCGCGACTCGTTGCCACGCCAGTCGCAGAAAACATTTTGCCTCAAGCGGCGCCCATGTTTCGCCTGCTGGATGGATTCCTCGCCGTTCGCTCCGATGGAGTGGTGTCCGAACTCAGGGAACCGACGGACCGGATGGCTAGTTTTTCAACCCGGCTTGCATCGCGTCGGTGGATCTCTGTTGGGGCAGCGGGCTGAAACGTTCGCTTCCTGTGCCCCTCCATCCGGAGTCGAATCTCCGTGGCTTCACCCCCTCCGGTTGCGTTTGTTTGGTCCCTTTTGCCCTGTCAAACAGGGCGCGAACTGCCCGCGGATGCGGCTCTACTCTCCATCACTCGATCTCCTACCCGAAAGGGTGCGGACGCGGAAAATTTCAGATTGGACCCGCGCCATCTTGATGCGCGAGGAAAGCCACTTCGAACGTTCGTGAAACAAAAGGACAAAAGGATTTGATCAAACTCGGCGCGTCCCCTACCTTCACAACCCTTCCGCACGGGGTCTTAGCTCAGTTGGTAGAGCGCCTCAATGGCATTGAGGAGGTCAGGGGTTCGAATCCCCTAGGCTCCACTCCCCTTACCCGTCCCGCTACCATACCAAGCTGTTCTTGGGCAACGACTTTCCAGCTCTCTAGGAGGTGCAGGCGGGGTCAAACCGGCACCATTTTTATGCGCGATCCTGCTTTTCAGTGCAATCAGGGACGCTGCCCGACAAAGTTCTAAGTGCAGACAGAAAACAGTTCCGCGTGCTGCCGAATGCGGAACCGTCTATCGTAAACCTAGCTGAGAAACCGGTCACCTAGACCGACTTCACTGGGTTCTTACCAAGTGTACGCTTCAGCTAAAGCGTTCGCAGCATCCGCTCAGAGGACGAGGTCAAGCATGCCTTCCCAGAAGGCTTGCCTTCACCTGTTCCCAAGCACGGACCGTGCTCGGATCTTGTGGAGACGCCTCTTCCTTTTTGGGACCGGTTCGTCAATTTTCGATCGGTCCAATGGCCTCTCCGATTCCTCCCGAGCCATGCTTTCCCAAAAATCTCTCCACACTCTGGAGTTTCTCCGCACTGGTTAGCTGAGAGATCGGTGCAGGTTGATCCACCCTCGGAAGCCTCACACGCGAGCCGTCAGCCTTCGAAAGAGGGGGAGTCGGTCAGGCACGGGGCCCACCGGTCACAGGAAGTCAGGGAACTGCGGGCACTGGTGAGGGAACAAAGAAGGAGCGCCGGAAGTTTACTGACCCAAGAGCGGGCTTCCCTCAGGTTTGATGTCGCATCAAAACAACCGGGCATTTTCAACGAGCGTTGACAAATGCCACCCCACGATTTCAGACCTCGATCCCGGCTCAATATGCCCCTCCTATTATTGCATCGCTTCAACGTCCCGACATTCCGATGGCGCATCGCTTTGTGCATGGGACTCAGCCTGCCCGGCTGCGTCCTTGATGCCGAAGAGCCCTTCCGCCCACCACCCGGCCAATTCGTGCCTCTGGAAAAAGCAAGCGCCTACCGCGGCGAACTCGTCTTTGTGGATCACGTCAACCGGCGGGGCAGCATCAGATTTACGGGAGGCAGCGAGGTGTTTTTTCAGCACGTACCGCAACCCTTCGCGATGCTGCCCTACGGCCTCGTGCGCTACCACGGCGCGCCCGCGGACTTGCGGAACATCCCACTCGGCACGCTCCTGCATATCCGAGCCGTCCTCCCCCCCGACCCAAGGAACGCGGCGGTGCCCCTCGTGGACAAACCCGCGGTGGACCAGCCCGCCGAGAACCATGTTATTCTGCTCGAGGACGAACCGAGCCGCTGTCTCCGCGAGGCAAAGGTCTGGAAACTAAAGGAGGTCAGCCTCCACAAGAACGAGGCACGGCTGATCGCCACGCTGGAACTCAAGGCGGGCGACGATGGCAACGCGGCCGAGCAAACCATGACCCTCGATGAGGGCACCCGGATCTGGCGCGGCCGCGAGTGCCTCGGAATCGCGGATTTGATCGCAGAGGGCACCTGGCCCCGGGAGGG
>JBILKV010000191.1:0-8386 GCA_044376515.1 Chthoniobacteraceae bacterium
ATGGGGCGCCCTTTCAGGGCTTCATGGTTTTATAACGGATCAAACCCACGGCGTTGCCATGGGCTGCGAGTGGCCTGCCCCTTCGGGGCGGAAACACTCCGGTTATCATTGAGAGTTGGTATAACGAAGGGCGGTAAGCGGAAGTTTAATTCGCGGCCGGGGAATGTTTAGGAGGAAAGGGCGTCGGCGACTCTGCGGATCTCGGCGAGCTTGGTTTGCCAGTCGGCTTCGCGTTTGCGGTGTTCCTCGACCACTGCGGCCGGCGCGCCGGTGACGAAGGTCTCGCTCGAAAGTTTTGCGCGGACCTTCACCAACTCCTGCTCGATCTTGGCGATCTCCTTGCTGAGGCGTTCGCGTTCCGCGTCCACATCTACGAGGCCCGTGAGCGGGAGAAACAGTTTGCCGAGGGGCGTCAGCGCCGTCGGGGTCCCCTTGGGAGGGAGCCACGATGACTCCACGTTTTCGAGGGACTCTGCGTTGAGCAATATTTGGATAACCTCCATATCGTGGGAGGCGAGCGGCGCGTTGGGTTGAAATACAAAGGGCACCCGTTTGTTGGAAGCGATGTTGAAGTCGCGGCGGAGCAGCCGCCCGGCGCTCACCACCTCGAAGCGCGCATTGGCGGCGGACTCGTCCTCGGGCAGCAGGCCGTAGTGGGCGTGGAAATCGGCGCCCAGCGGTTTGGGCCAGGGTGCCAGCATGAGCGTGCGTCCCCCTTGGTTCTCCGGCAGGTCGGCGTGGAAGCCGAGGCCGTGCCAGAGCTCCTCGGTGATGAAGGGGAGGAAAGGGTGGAACAACCTTAACGTGTGCGCGAGAACGAAGTCCATGACGGCCAGCGTGTTGTCCTTGCGGTTTGAATCGCTTGAATTGAGGGCGGCCTTCGATGCCTCCACATACCAGTCGCAGTACTCGTTCCAGAAAAAGCGGTACAGTGTCTGGGCGGCATCCGAGAAACGGTATTCATCGAGGGCGTTGGACACCTCGAGGATTGCGGCATCCAGACGCAGCAGGATCCACTTGTCGTCGGTGGAAAGCCATGCGGAGCGGATCTCGCCTTCGGTGGTGCCGCCCTGCATCTGCCGGAAGCGGGCGGCGTTCCAGAGTTTGGTGCAGAAGTTGCGGCCGAGTTCGACGTTCTTTTCGTCGAAGAGCACGTCCTGGCCGAGGGGGGCGCTGCGCATGACGCCGAAACGCAGGGCGTCCGCGCCGAACTTGGCGATCAGGTCGAGCGGGTCGGGCGAGTTGCCCAGAGACTTCGACATTTTCCGTCCCTGTTTGTCGCGGATGATGCCGGTGAAGTAGACGTTGTGGAAGGGCAGTTCGTGGCAGTACTCGAACCCCGCCATGATCATTCGCGCGACCCAGAAGAAGATGATGTCAGGGCCGGTGACCAGGTCGGTGGTTGGATAAAATGCTTGGAGCGTCGGGGTTTTATCGGGCCAGCCCATTGTGGCAAAGGGCCACAGCCAGGAGGAAAACCAAGTGTCGAGCACGTCAGCGTCCTGCTCCCAGAGGTTGGTGTCCGCAGGCGGTTCGATCCCGCAGTAGGCAAGCGAGCCGTCCTCCAGCGTGCGCACGCTGTCCGCGGAAACATGGTCGCCGAGGGCGGCCCGCGCGGCGTCCGCGTCGGTGCCGCGGTGGTACCAGACCGGGATGCGGTGGCCCCACCAGAGCTGGCGCGAGATGCACCAGTCCTGCAGGTTGGCCATCCAGTGTTCATAGACCCTGCTCCAACGCTCGGGATGGAAACGCATGCGGCCGCTGCTCACCACCTCCCGGGAGGCTGCCTGCGACGGGTAACGCAGGAACCATTGCTGGCTCAGGCGCGGTTCGATTGGGACGTCCGCGCGCTCCGAATAGCCGACGTTGTTTTGGTAGGGTTCCTCCTTTTCCAGCGCGCCGATCTCGCGCAGGCATTCAACGGCGATCTTGCGGGCCTCGAACCGGTCGAGTCCCGTGAGACGTTCCCCGGCACCGGCGTTCATCGAGCCGTCCGGGTTCATGATGTCCACCACCGGCAGTTGGTGGCGGTGGCCAATTTCAAAGTCGGCCTTGTCGTGGGCGGGAGTGACCTTGAGAACGCCAGTGCCGAAGGTGGACTCAACATGGGAGTCACCGAGGATCGGGATCAGACGCTGTTCGCGGGGCAGTTCGGCGGGCAGCGGGCGTACGGCGTGCAGGCCGATAAAATCCTTGTAGCGGGGATCCTCCGGGTTGACAGCGATGGCGGTGTCGCCGGGGATCGTCTCCGGCCGCGTTGTGGCGATCGTCAGGAAGGTGCCGGGACGTTCGGCGATTTCGACGCGGAAATGGTACAGGTTCCCAGACTGGGACTTCATCACGACTTCCTCGTCGGAAAGCGCAGTGCGTGAAACGGGGCACCAGTTGACCATCCGCTTGCCGCGGTAGATGGCGCCCTTTTTGAAAAGGTCGACGAACACGGCCTGAACGCAGGCGGAGTATTCGGGATCCATCGTGAAGCGTTCGCGGCTCCAGTCGCATGAGGCACCGAGTTTCTTGAGTTGTTGGATGATGATGCCGCCGTGCTTCTCCTTCCATTCCCACACCTTTTCAAGAAAGGCGTCCCGGCCAAGGTCGTCGCGGTGCTTGATCACTCCCTGCTTTTTGAGGGTCCGCTCCACGACGGTTTGGGTGGCGATGCCGGCGTGGTCCGTCCCCGGCAGCCAGAGCACCTCCTTGCCCAGCATCCGCGCGCGCCGCGCGAGGATGTCCTGAATGGTGTTGTTGAGGACGTGTCCGAGCGTCAGCACCCCTGTAACGTTCGGGGGCGGGATGACAATGGAGTAGGCGGGGCGCTGCGGCGAGACGCGTTCCGGATGCGCTGTGAAACAGCCGTCTGCCAGCCAGCGGGCATACCAGGTTTCTTCGATGGCCTGTGGTTCGTAGGTCTTGGGAAGCTCTGACATAAAAGGGAGAAGGACTGTCCGTTTACCGCGGAACAATGGCAAGCCTTGGAGGCTTTCCGCCAACGCTCCAACGCTCCAACTGCATCAAGGGCCCGGCCGGTCCCAAAGGAGCGCGGAAGTCCTGTCCGCATCTGACTCGCCACACAGGGAAACTGTATCGCCGGAAAAACAGCAAGGAAGACCCTCGTGTCGCGTAGCCCAGCCACACATGGGCCGTTGCGGTGGAACACTCGAAAAATCCGACGGCCGAGCTCACAATAGTCTACCAAACCGTGCAGCGGGCTGCATTGTCGGCAGCACGCGTTCCATGACAGAGCTGATCCTCAACCGCGAACACTATGCCCGCCTGATTCTCGAAGCGGTTCCGGGTGCCCGACAGTTTCTGTGGCTCGCAACTGCGGACCTCAAGGATCTCCACGTCGCTCGGGGGAAGCGGTTTGTCCCGTTTCTGGGCGTGCTTGCGGAGCTTGTGGGACGCGGGGTGTACGTCAGGCTCATGCATGCCAAAGAGCCCGGCCCGCGGTTTCGCGAGGATTTCGACAGGTATCCCGAGTTGCTGCATCCCGACTTGTTTGAGCGGGTCTTGTGTCCGCGCCTGCACACCAAGGCCGTGATCATTGACGGCCGGCTGGCGTATCTCGGGAGTGCGAACCTCACCGGCGCGGGCATCGGCTCTAAAAGCGAGCACCGGCGCAACTTCGAAGCGGGCATCCTCACGGACGAACCGGAACTGGTCCAGCCCCTCATGGACGAACTGGACACCCTCTGGATGGGCGGCTACTGCGCGGCCTGCCAGCGGCGGAACGTCTGTCCCGATCCGATCGCCTGAACGCCCGCAACGGATCAGCATCACCCCTTCATCCGCCGCTTCGCCGCAAAGAACACTGAGAACGTTAGAAACCGAGAGACACAAAGGCTTGAGTCCTTCTGGAAGGCTCCAGATTTTGACTCTTTATGATCCCTGCGTTCTTTGTGGTTAAACAATTCCCCGTGCGGGTTTAGGGGGAGCGCAGTCCGGCGGTGTTGACTGCAATCACGCGGTAGGTGTGTTTTTTTCCGGGCTCGGACGAGGCGTCGGTGAAGGCCATTTTCTGGAGCGGCTGGACCGGGGTGTCGCTGTACTGAAGGCCCTGAAAAATCGGGCGGCCGTAGGAGTTTTTGAGGCCCTCAGGGAAGATGGCGAGCTGTTTACCGTCGCGTTCGATGATGAAGTGGGCGAGGCCGCTCTCAAGGTCGGCGGTCGCCTCCCACGTCAGTTGGTTGCCGTTGACCTGCAGGTTGGTTGGAGCCGGGGGCGGCGTCTGATCTGCGATTGCGGTGTCCCTGACATACTGCATCCAGGCCTTCGCAATGCGCTCGCCAGGAAGCCACATTGCTTTTTGGCTGTCGCCGGAAAACGCTTTTTCGGCGACAGCGTCAGTGCCAAGCAGCGGGGCAAGCCATGCGGTTTGATTCGGGACGGTGTGAAGGGGTTCGCCGTTCTGTTTGGGAAGGCGGAGGCGCAGGCATTCGTCCAGCCAGAGGATCGCCATGTAGCGTTGGTTCCCGCACTCGTGGCTGGTGAGCGGGTCGACGGCGACCCCAATCAGACCGCCCTTGGCGCGGACCGCGGTGAAAAACGCCTCGTTTGCAGGCCAGACTCCCGCGAAGCGCCCGTCCTTCACCGTGACGCCCTCCTTGGTTCCGGGATTGCACATGATTGGCACCCGCAGCGCGGCCTCCGGAACGGAATGCGGTTTGATCGTGGCGCGCTTCGGGTCCTCGGTGAGCAGGGGCACGCCGGAGCGGAGCCATGCCGCCGCCACACGCTCGGGATGGAGTAGTACCATCCCTCCCGCCCAATGGCCGCCTCCGCTGTGCCCCCAAAGCGCCCACGGAACCTTGGAGAGTTCAGGATGTCCGGAAGCTTGGCCGAGGTCGGCGAGCGCCTGTTGGAAGGAGGCGCTCGAACCGTTGCGCGGGTCGCACCACATCTGGCAGTCGGCCTTGTCGGGTTGTTCGTAGGCAGGCGCCATCAGCGCACAATCGTGCCTTGCCGCGAGCGCCTGCCAGTGGAGGTCGAAGGCACCCGTCAGGCCAGACTTGCAAGAGCCCTCGCCGCAGCCGTGCTGGTGGACGATCACCCCGCGCACCGTCTCCACCCCGGGCGGCAGCCAGAGGGTGTAGTTTACCGGAAAAATCAGTGCTCCCGTCTGGGGGGATGCCTCGTACCGAACCCGGTAGTAGGGCGCCTCTGCAGGCGGAAATACATCGTAGGGAGCCTGTTGAGCAAAGATGGATGCTGCTGAGACGGCAAGCAAGGCGAGTGAACGGAGAAAAACGCGCATGGGGGTGGGTGGTTGCTAGGTCGGGATACAGGAACGTCTCCCCCGATGGGAGGCCAAACTTGGAGCATCCGCGGACGGCCGGGCCGGACCACGGTGCGCCGTCTTCCGGCGGGAATGGCGACGCTTTCGGGAGTTCGGGTTGAAAAGAGGGCCGCATGGGAGTTTGCTGTGCACCTCATGGCCGGTTTCAGACTTTTTGACCTCAATCCAGAACAGCAGCAGGCAGTCCTCACCACGGAGGGCCCCCTGCTGATCCTCGCCGGCGCGGGCACCGGAAAAACGCGGGTGATCACCTCGCGCGTGGCCCATTTGATCGCCGAGGGAGTGGATCCGGCCAGCATTCTGGCGGTGACCTTCACCAACAAGGCGGCCAACGAAATGCGGGAGCGTCTCGCCGTCATGGTGGAAAAACTCAAAGCCAAGAAGGTGCTGATGAGCACTTTCCACGCGTTGTGTGTGAGGATCCTGCGTTCGGGTATTGAACGCCTCGGCTACAAGCGCAACTTCTCAATCTACGACGAGGGAGACACCACTGGCCTCATCAAAAAGATCATCACGCGGACGGCAGCGCGCGACGAAAAGTTGGATCCGGGCGTTGCAAAAGCGCTGATCTCCAAGGCAAAGAACAACGGTTGGCGTGAGCCTTCGCCCGGCGACGAAAAAAGCCTGGCGGGCGCCGTGTTCGCCCGTTACCAGACAGAGCTCAAGGCGCTCAACGCTGTCGATTTCGACGATCTGCTCCTGCTCAGCGTGCAGCTTTTGGAGGAGCACGAGGACGTGCGCACCCAGTGGCAGCAGCGGTTCAGGTACTTGATGGTCGACGAGTTCCAGGACACCAACAGCCTCCAGTTGCGGCTGGTCAGCCAGCTTGCCGATGCGCGTAAAAACGTTGCGGTGGTCGGCGATGACGACCAGTCCATCTACGGCTGGCGCGGGGCCGAGGTGACCAACATCCTGGAGTTCGAATCTCATTTTCCGAACCCCACCGTCGTCAAACTCGAGCAGAACTACCGCTCTACCAATCCCATCCTCCAGACCGCCAACACCCTCATCCGCAACAACCCCAGACGCCGCCCCAAAAACCTGTGGAGCGCGGTCGACGGTGGCGAAAAGGTGCGTCTCATCGCCATGCCCGACGACCGCGAGGAGGCCCAGTACATCGCGGAGGATATTCAGCGCCGCCAGTTGGAGAACGGCATCAAGTGGGAGGACTTTGCCGTGCTGTTTCGCATGAACGCCCAGTCCCGGCTGATTGAACAGCAGCTGCGGCATTTGAAGATCCCGTACAAGGTCATCGGAGGAAAGAGCTTCTTCGACAGACGCGAGGTCAAGGATCTACTGGCGTATGCCAGCTGCGTGCTGAACACCGACGACGATGTGTCGCTGCTGCGGATCGTCAACACGCCCGCTCGCGGGATGAGTCCCGCGGTTGTGGAGAAGGCCCTGGAGCACAGCACAAAAAACAAGTGCAGTGTGTGGGAGGCGCTCAGGGACGAGCGCTACCAGGAGGAGCTTGCCGGGCGGGCCACCACTGCCGTGCGGCAGTTCGTCGAGTTTGTAGACCGCTACGAGACGCGGCTCAACCAGCCGCTGGCGGACCAGCCCGCTATCCTGCGCGAGTTGGTCGAGGAAACCGGCTACCTCGAAGATCTGCGGCGTTCCTGCAAGACGCCAGAGGAGGCGCTCTCGCGCGAGACCAATGTGCGCGAGATGTTGAAGTCCTTCGAGGAGTACCGCACCAGTTCGACCGAGGGGTTGCGCGGCTTTCTGGACGAAATGCTGCTCCGGCAGGAGCGCGAGGAGGAGGACGACGACGAGTCAAAGGGGACCGGTGTCACGCTGATTACGCTCCACGCGGCCAAGGGATTGGAGTTTCCCAACGTGTATCTCGTCGGACTGGAGGAGGGGATCCTTCCCCACGACCGCTCCAAGATGGAAGGCACCGTCGACGAGGAGCGCCGCCTGTTGTACGTCGGGATCACGCGGGCGCGGCAGCGATTGTCGATTACGTGGTGTCAGCAGCGCATCAAGTACGGCAGCGTAACCCCCTGCAACCTCAGTTCGTTCGCGCGGGAACTCCCCGAGGAGTTTGTCTCGCGCGAGTCGCTCAAGCAGATTCAGAACACTCCCGTGACCGTGGAGTCGGCCAAATCGCGCTTCGACGCAATGCGCGCGCTGATCGAACAGCTCTAGGCGAACTGGCCGCCGAGCTTCAGCAAACCCGGCTTCTCCAAGGGGCACTCCACGCGGAGCACCCGGACAGGGACGCCCGTCAACCGGCTCAGCTCAATCTTTTTGCCCGCAGCCGCCTCGAGGTACGGCCTGAGCATGGCGCTGGCCATCCCGGAGAAAAGCCCTGCGCCGGCATCCAACTGGGGGTTGCGGAGTTCGATTGCTTCTCCGTCTGAAGCATCTGCCAGGCAACTCACTTTGAGAGTGGTCGTCGCGCCCAAAACCCGCACGTCGACCTCCACCATGATTCCGAGCGAAAGCCCTTCCGGCGCGCCGTTTTTAATGCGCATCCGAGTCGCTGAAATCTTCACCCCCTGCGCCCCCGCAAGAGTCTCAACAGTCTTGTGTAGGACGTTTTCGAGAGATTGCAGGGGAATCAAGGCTTCCATGCACCCGCCCCTTACCGACTCCCCCGCCGCGGGCGGTTGGGTGACGCAAACCTCGGCGTCCGGAATGCCGGCCCGGGCCAGTAGCCTACGCGCCTGTTCCAGTGCCTCCTCCATGGAGGTGGGAGGCGAAACTGCAAGTGGAGGAATATCAAACATCGGAGGTGAAAGGGTTTCGGTGGGTTGCTGTTTCGGGGGGAGTTAAAATGTTGGCGAACGGGTGTGTCCGGAAGTGCCCTGAAGTCGGGAATGCTCAGATCAGGTACTCCGGTTCCCCGCCCCGCCTCGGGTTACGCGGGCCGGCGAGCAACTCGACAAGCGGCGGCCGGGTTCCATCGGTCCGGTACCGCGCCAGCGTGCGTTCGGCAAGTTCCGCGAGGGTGATGACGTCCAACACGGCGGAGAGCGCGGCGCGGGCCTCGACCATGAGTTGGCGCAGCCCGCACCGTTCTTCGTCCGGGCAGGAGCAGCGTTTGTAGGCGGAGACGCTCGCGCAGGAAAGCAGGGCAAGCGG
>JBILKV010000192.1:0-8380 GCA_044376515.1 Chthoniobacteraceae bacterium
CTGGGGGCGTGGGCTGGGGGCGTGGCCTGGGGGTGAAGTGGACGGGGCGCCTAGGACGGGGCAAGGGCATCCAGAAAGTTACGCAAAATGCCCAGCCCCACGGACTGGCTTTTTTCCGGATGAAACTGCACCCCGGCGACGCGCCCCCGAGCCGCGGCCGCAGCGAAGCGTGTTCCGTATTCGCAGCGGGCAATCACCTCCTCGTCGTCGGCGGGCTCCGGGTAGAAGGAGTGCACGAAAAACACGTGCGGGTTCTCGGGTAGGCCCTTCCAAAGCGAGTGTGAGGCTGCGGCGAGTGTCAGCGAATTCCAGCCGATCTGGGGAACCTTCAGTCCCGGCGTGTCGAAGCGCCGCACCTGTCCTTTGAAAAATCCCATGCCTGCCGCATCCGGCGCCTCCTGACTGCCCTCGAAGAGAACCTGGTAGCCGACGCAAATTCCAAGAAAGGGCTTGTCTCCGGCGATCCATTCTTGGAGCGGTTCCCAGAACCCGCGTTGACGGATCTGTCGCACACAATCTCCAAAAGCGCCCACCCCGGGCAACACTACGGCCGTGGCCTTGGACAACCGTGCGGGTTCGGTGAGGATTTCCACCTGCGCGCCTTGCGATCGGAGGGCGTTGTCCACGCTCCGCAAATTTCCCGAGCCGTAGTCGATGAGAGCGATCATTCGGGGAAAAAAGGCTACAGCGTCCCTTTGGTGCTCGGCACCCCCTGCACGCGGGGATCCATGCGGCAGGCAAGGTCAACGGCCCGGGCCAGGCTTTTGAACGCGGCTTCCGCCAGATGGTGGCCGTCTCGTCCGTAAAGCAGGTGCAGGTGGAGGTTGCAAGCCGCATGGTTGCTGAAGGCGCGCAGGAACTCCTCGACCAGAGTGAAGGAAAACGCACCGATTGAGGCGACACCTTCGGGCGCCTTGTAGTCCAGAAACGGGCGTCCGCTGAAGTCCACCACGGCCCGGGCGAGGCTCTCGTCCATCGGCACGTAGGCGGTCCCGTACCGGGTGATACCCCGCTTGTCGCCGAGCGCCTGCGCGAAGGCCTGGCCCAAGGCGATGCCGGTGTCCTCGACCGTGTGGTGAAAGTCCACTTCGATGTCCCCGTCCGTTTCCAACTCCAAATCCACCAGGCTGTGGCGCGCGAACAGCGTCAACATGTGGTCGAAAAAGGGGATTTTGGTGCGCACCGCACTGTGTCCGGTTCCGTCGATCAGGAGATTGAGGCGGATGCGGGTTTCAGAGGTGGCGCGTTCAATGCGTGCGGTGCGTGGGCTCATCGAAGGGTGAAGCCAAGATCCAAACAGAGTCAAAGCGCTGTGAGAAGCGCGATCCTGCCCGTCCCCTGAGTGGAGCGGTGTTTTCGCGGTGGCGGTCGCCGTTTTCGTCCGGGAACCGCCCGGGTTCGTCAGCCCCCACTGACGCGCAACCTGAATCTCCGCGGTCATGCTGAGGCTCGACCGAAGGTTCAACTTGCGTAGAAGCGTTTTGAGACAAGTTTGCTCACCGGCCAGAGACAAAGCAGGCCGACTGCACAGGCCGGCCCAACGCTTTGTGAAGCGCCAAACCAGCATGTCGCCGCCTGCAGCGGGAGCAGCAGTCGGATGTGTGCTCCGATCAGCGGCGGCAGCGGAAACGGCTTTCTCAACAGCCGAACCAAAAGGACAAATGCAGCCCCCAGCGTCAGGGCGAAAACCGCGGCGGCGGGCGCCTTGTCGGGGGAAAACAGGGCGTTCTGCGCGCCCACAAACACCCCGGGAACCAACCCGAACACCGGTAAAAAGCGGGCCGAACGGGGGAGCGTCGTGCCCGTTTCAAAGCGAGCCAGATTGGTCACGGCGGCAATGTAAAGGGTGACGGTGACGGCGATGAGCGCCGCAATAAGCACCGCATGCGGGCTCGGACCGGCCAGCGCCCCGGTCAGCATGCTTAGTCCGCGGCAGGCCCCCATGTTGAGAGCGCCCCAGCCGGGCTTGTGCTTGGTCCACCGGTTGTAGAGGCAAACCGCAGCCACCGTCGCCAACCCACAGAAAAGTGCGCGCACGCTGCCCGTTGCCAAGAGCAGCGCAAGGCCGGTGGCGTTCAACAACCAAAGCACCCCGCGCACCGTGGACGGACTGGCCTGTCCGGAGGGGAGGGGACGAAACGGCCTGTCTCGCAGGTCTTCCGGGAGGTCGACCAAATCGTTGAGCAGCAGTCCCGCCCCGTAGAAGCAGAGGCTTGCGGCAGCGACCAGGAACACGGTCCCATCCGTGAATCCGTCGTTGGACACGAGGTAACCCGCGACGGGATCCCCGGGGACGGTGAAAAGATTCGGTGCCCGGAGAAGTTGCAACCAGACCTTGAGTCGGCTGGGTGCCTTTTTTTCCGGCGTTGCGGGCATTGCGAAATTGCCGCTGGTGCGAAGATAGAAGGACCGGAGGGACGCCCCGAATCAGCCCTTGAACTGAGCGTAGCGCTCCCCAATGAAGTCCCAGTTGAGCACCTGCACAAGGGCCTTCAGGTAGTCGGCGCGGCGGTTCTGGTATTTCAGGTAGTAGGCGTGCTCCCAAACATCCACGCCCACGAGCGGATATCCTCCTGAGCTTAGAGGGCAGTCTTGGTTCGGTGTCGCCTCAACCGCCAACTTACCCTCACGCACGACGAGCCACGCCCATCCACTGCCAAACTGCTTGAGCCCAGCGGCCTGAATCTGCTCGAGCAAGGCGGGGAAGCCGCCAAAGGCAGTGTCAATCGCCTGGGCGAGGGCACCCTTTGGGGAGCTGTTTTCTTTCTTGCGCAGGGTCTGCCAGAAAAGCGTGTGGTTGTAGTGGCCACCGCCGTGGTTCCGGACGTCCATCCGCACGCTTTCGGGAAGGGAGGCAAGATTGCGCAACAGCTCCTCCAGCGGACGGGGCGCCAGAGCCGGTTCCTTTTCAATGGCCAAATTCAGCTTAGCCACGTAGGCGGCGTGGTGCTTGTCGTGGTGGAGCTTCATCGTTTCCGCGTCGATGAACGGCTCCAGCGCGTCGTAGTCGTAGCCAAGCGGGGGCAGCTTGTGAACTTCGCCGGGCGCTTGGCCGTGTGCCAGGGGGGCCTGGGTTGAGGCGAGGGCAAGAGCGCCAGTCGAAAGCGCCAGGGTCTTGAATGCGTCGCGGCGGCTGATCATAGGGTGCGGTAGGATCACTGTGTTAGGGTGGGTAGTCAGCGGGGGCTGTTCAGCAACGGCGGATCTTATTCGCTGCCTCCCTCCAAATGAAACAACAAAGCCCAAGCAACAACACATCTTCGATCAGCCTGCGTAAAGCCGGGGTGTGTGCGTCGGCAGTCCCAAAGCAACCGCAGCTGATATCCAGTTTCCTCGCCAGCGCCGCCGCCAGCGCTCCGCAGAACACCAGCAGAAGACTCATCGCGAGGCTCGCCCCGCCGAGATTAAGCCTCGGAACCAGCATTCCAATCGCTGCACAGCATTCCAGCATCGGCACGAGGGTGGAAAGGACACCCGCCATTTCCCAAGAAACGAGCCGGTACTGGTAGATCGCCATCTGCGCGGCATCAGGCGACTGAAGTTTCGAGAGGCCCGCCCAAAAAAAGAGGGCGGCCAACCCAGCGCGCAGGAGGGAAAGCAGCAGGACTTTTGAACGTTGCGGAATCCCGCTCATTGCACAAAAAAACGGCCTCGAGGCGCCCCGGGCCTCACGGGTTTACAGGATGCTCTGCCAAGAAATGCCACCCATTGCCCTCTGGTAAAAAACGCACTCCTTCAAACCAAGCTTGCACCGTTGCCTTTTCCGAGCACCCGCACCGCGCGGTTTCAACCGAGCCCTTCAAGAGCGCTGAGCAACCGCTCGTGGATGTTATCAAAGCCGCCGTTTGAGAAAACCGCAACCAGATCGCCGGGCCTCGCCTCACGCTTGACTCGCTCCACAATCTCCTCCACGCCGGCCTCATAATACGCCGGTTTTCCCAGGCGAGCGACGTCTTCTACGATTTTCTGGGGATCCAGCCTGTCGTGTTCCGGCAACTGTTCAAGGCGTGCAACTTTCGAGAGAATAACGGCATCCGCCTTTCCGAGTGCCTCGGGCAAGGCCTGCTGAAACACCGCCCTACGGGTGGTATTGGAGCGTGGTTCGAACAACGCCCAGAGGCGGCGGCCCGGGTACTGGTGGCGCAGCGCGTCAATGGTGAGCCCCAGCGCCGTGGGGTGGTGTCCGAAATCGTCCACCACGGTGATGCCGTTGACGGTTCCGCGCACCTCCTGTCGGCGCGCCACTCCTGTAAAGGAGCCCAGCGCGCTCTTGATGCTCTCCGGGGCGACCCCGTGAAAATGCGCCGCCGCGGCCGCCATTGCGGCGTTGCGCACGTTGAACTCGCCCGGAATCTGAATCTCCAAGTCCAGATTCATAAAACTAAAATGGGCCCCACTTCCGTAGCGAGGGGCAAGAATCCTATGCGTTGCCTTCTCAGAAAAACCCACCGTGTGGACGGGGGTTCGCGCGGCGGCAGTGACCGCAAGCGCGTTCGGATCGTCCGCGTTGACGAAAATTGCGCCGTTCTCAGGAACCAACTGGACCAGACGCCGGAAGCTGGTCTGGATTTCCTCCAGGTTGTTGAAAATGTCCGCGTGGTCGAACTCCACGTTGTTGATGACCACCACCTCCGGCAGGTAGTGCAGGAATTTGGAACGTTTGTCGAAAAAGGCGGTGTCGTACTCGTCCCCCTCGAGGACCACGTGGGTGGAGGGATGGAGCGAACAGCCCTGCCCGAGGTTGCGGGCGATCCCACCGATGAGGTAGGCAGGCGCCAGGCCCGCGGACTGCAGGATCCAGGTCAGAAGCGAGGTGGTCGTGGTCTTGCCATGCGTGCCGGAGACCACCGTGTTGCGGCGGCCGCTCAGAAAGAACTGCTTGAGCGCCTCGGGGAGCGAAATGTAGCGCAGCCGGCGGTTGAGCACCGCCTCCAGCTCCGGGTTGCCTCGGGAGATGGCGTTGCCTACCACGATCAGGTCGGCTCCGTCGGGAAGGTTCTCGGCACTGTAACCGCTTGTCAGGGCGATGCCGCGCTCCTGCAGAAACGTGCTCATTGGCGGATAAACCGCCTGGTCGGAGCCTGTGACTGTGTAGCCTTGGGCGCGCAGGGCGGCGGCCACCGCCCCCATGGCGGTGCCGCACACACCGATAAAGTGGAGGTGGCGGAGGGGCGACTGCATCATTGGCGTCGGGGGTGGCTGCGAGGAGGGCATGGCTCCACGTTAAAGAATCCGGGCGGGAGCACAAAAAAAATGAGGTCGAAATTGGCAACCGGCCCTCCACGGCTGGGAAGGGGCAGCGAAAATGAAGGTTTTGGGCGCCAAATAAACCAAAGGAAAGGGGAAGCTCAGGGATTTCCCTAGTGGACAATAGGGACTTTGCGTAGCCGCCCCGTACTGCGGGTGCGGTGTGTGGAGCCCTCCAATGTGTCTAATTTCGAAAGACTTACACCGAAAAGAAGCGTTTTATGCTCACCATCTCCGCCTCGCACTCCCCCGGGCACGGCCGCGGATCCCGTTTTTGTGACGGGCACACCCGCAGGGATTTTCTGCGGATCGGCGGCCTGGCCCTCGGAGGGGCCTCGCTTCCGCAGTTGTTGTCGGCGCAGGCCTCCGGCGGGGCCGCGGCCTCTGTGGCCGGCGCCAAGTCTGTGATCATGATTTTCCTCCCCGGTGGCCCGCCCCATCAGGACATGTTCGATCTGAAGCCGGACGCCCCCTCCGAGGTGCGTGGCGAGTTCAATCCGATCTCCACCAACGTGGACGGGATTCAGATCACCGAACTGCTCCCTAAACTGGCGCAGCGGATGGACCGTTGTACGCTCATCCGGTCCATGGCGGATTGCGACAGCAGACATGACGCTTTCCAGTGTTTGACGGGGCGTCCTTTTGCCAACCAGCCTCCGGGAGGTTGGCCGGCGTTCGGGTCTGTGGTTTCGAGTTTACACGGGCAGCGGACCGCACAACTGCCGGCCTTCGTGGGACTGGCGCCGAAGATGGGGCACATGCCTTGGTCCCGCTGTGGGGAGCCTGGTTTTCTGGGGGTACGGCATGCGCCCTTTGAGCCGAACAAAGGCGGGGCCGGAGAGGACATGACCCTCAACGGGGTGAGTTTGGAGCGTCTGTCCGACCGGCGCGCACTGCTCACCGGGTTCGACCGCTTCCGGCGTGAGCTGGACGCCTCCGGCATCATGGGCGGGTTGGACGCTTTCAACCAACAGGCCTTCGGGGTGTTGACCTCCAGCAAACTGGTGGAAGCGTTGGACGTCTCCAAGGAAGACCCGCGCTGGCTGGAACGCTATGGCAAGGGGGACCCAAAGAACCGGGACGACGGCGGCCCGAAGCTGATGACGCACTTTCTGGCTGCCCGTCGGTTGGTTGAGGCCGGTGCGCGTGTGGTCACGGTGGCTTTTAGCCGATGGGATCACCACGGGGAAAACTTTGCGGCGCTCCGCCAGGATCTTCCGCTTTTGGATCAGGGACTTACCGCACTCCTGGATGATCTCAGGGAGCGGGGGTTGGAGAAAGACGTGGCGGTCGTGGTGTGGGGCGAATTTGGGCGGACCCCGGTCATCAACAGGAACGCCGGTCGCGATCACTGGCCCAGGGTATCCTGCGCACTGCTGGCGGGGGGCAACTTCCGGCACGGTCAACTCATCGGCGCGACGGACCGGACCGCAGGCGAGGCGACCGAGAGACCCGTCAAGTTTGGGGAGGTGTTTGCGACGCTCTACCACCATTTGGGAATTGATGCGTTGAAGGACACCGTCCCCGACCTTGGGGGCCGTCCCCAATATTTGGTAGAACCGGGCTGCATGCCGCTGAGGGAACTGGTTTAGGCCGCCGTCTATGACGCTCAACATTCACGGGTCCTCTGGGAAGGCGTTTTGCGACGGGGTGTCTCGGCGCGATTTCCTGCGCATTGGCGGATTGGCGATGGGGGGGCTTTCCCTTCCCCAGCTTTTGCGGGCCGAGGTGGAGTCGAAGGTGGGACGCTCGGTCAAGTCGGTCATCATGATCTACATGGCCGGAGCGCCCCCGCATCAGGACCTGTTCGACCTGAAAATGGATGCCCCTCTGGAGTACCGGGGGCCGTACAAGCCAATCTCCACAAATGTGCCCGGCATTCAAATCTCCGAGCACATGCCCTATTCGGCAAGGATGATGGACAAGCTTGTCCCGATCCGCTCGATGTACGGCTCGGTGACGGGAGACCATGATTCACACATTTGCTACACTGGCCGGAGCGCCAAGGGAGTGGTGATGCCTCCCGGGGGGTGGCCCTCCCTCGGCTCCGTGATGACGAGGCTGATTCCCGCTTCAACCCGGGAGGCGCCTCCCTTCGTTGGGCTTGCACCGAAGGCGGGGCACCCGCCCTACGGGTCCCCGGGGCACCCGGGTTTCCTTGGACCGGGTTGTTCCGCGTTCCGTCCCAATGGTGACGGAATGGGGGATCTGACGCTCAACGGCGTCAGCAGTGACCGTTTGGAAGACCGGCGGGCGTTGCTGCAGGGCTTGGACCGCTTGCGCCGGGAGGCGGACAAAAGCGGCCTGATGGAGGGGCTCGACGTGTTCAACCAGCGCGCCTTCGATGTACTCACCTCCAGCAAACTGGTTGAAGCCCTGGATCTCTCCAAGGAACCGGCGCGCATCCGGGAGCGCTACGGCAAGGGCGACACCAAGAACTATGGGGATGGTGCTCCCCGCAATAACGAACATTTTCTGATCGCCCGCCGCCTTGTGGAAGCCGGGGCGCGGTGCGTGACCATGAACTACGGGCGCTGGGACTTCCACGACCGCAACCACTCGGAGTTGCTCACTCATTTGCCATGGTTTGACCAAGGCCTGAGCGCGCTCGTGGAGGATTTGCACGAACGCGGTCTGGACAAGGACGTGGCTGTCGTGGCTTGGGGCGAGTTTGGACGCACCCCGCAGATCAACGCCACCGGGGGCCGCGACCACTGGCCGCGTGTGGGGTGCGCCGTGCTGGCTGGCGGCGGCTTCAAGACCGGTCAGGTGATTGGTTCAACCGACCGCCTTGGAGGCGAAGCGGTGGACCGTCCGGTGCACTTTGGCGAGGTCTTCGCGACCCTTTACCACTGGCTCGGCATCGACCTGAACTCCACGACTTTGCCGGACCTCTCGGGCCGGCCGCAGTATCTGGTCGACGGTTGGCAGCCCATGAAGGAACTCATCTGAGCCGGCCCCCCTCTTGCTACACCACCCCTAAACACTTCCCCCTTGTGAGCATCTTCAAACACCCAAACCACCATCTTCTTCTCGCGCTGAGCGCGGTCGCCTCGTTTTGGATCTCATCGCCGGGTTCCAGAGCGGTCGCCGCGGCGGTGCAGGCCCCGACGGCGCTGGAATTTGAGTTCGC
>JBILKV010000193.1:0-8308 GCA_044376515.1 Chthoniobacteraceae bacterium
GCGCCGTGACGGTGCGAGGGCTGCTCCAGTCCGCGTGAAAAGTGGGTGATATACTGCAGCGCCGCCGCCGCGGGAACACCGTCAGCACGGGGCGGAAGCGTTTTGAAAAATCGGAGCATTTGTTGTCGGCTTGCGAAGCTGCGCACGTACGAGCCGTCGGCTTGGTTGGCCAGACACCCCATCCAGTAGGGGCCCCTCGCGGGGCCGAGCAGGGCGTTGAGGCGGCGGTTGCCGAAAGGCGGGCCGGAGGAGGTGCCGTCAGGACAACGGCTGCGCCAGCGAACAACGGAAAGGATGGCGTCTGTGCCAAGCCCCAGTTGGGAGAGATCGGCGAAGGCGATGCTACCTTTGCGCGCGGCTTCTGCGGGGGAGAGCTCCGCCGGATCAAAGCCCGCATGGTTGAGATCGATGAGGCCTCCGCAGTCGTAGATTTGGAAGGCAAAGCGGGCGGAAGCGCCATCTTTCTGGGCCGCATGCGTTAGGGGAGCGGCGGAACACAGGCTGGGTGACCACACGGTTGCGGGTGTCCCGTCGCGGCGAAGGACAATCCAGTCGGGAGGTCCCCAGGTCCACGGAACGGTACGACCGCCAACGCGGGAAGTGCCCGAGCATTCCGGGGTTGTGTTTGCATCCGTGGTCGGATGGACAGGCAGCAACGCGGGGGCGTTCCAGCGGCGAGGGCTGATGCCCCGCGAGTTGATGGCAGGGGTTTCGGTGGAGGCGGGCAGGGCAACCATGGCGGTGGCATGACGAGCCGCCTCCGGGTAGGCGTTCGCACCGGCACAGGTGAGGGCGGTGTTCAAAAAGGGGGTGCCTCTCCGGCTCTGGCGCAGGAGGTTCGGTGCGAGTCCCGGCGGACGGTAAGGCGCCGCACTCAGGGCAGTCTCCGGGTAGTGCAAAGCAGTTCCGGAGGGGGAGCAGACGACGGTTCGGGATCCGGCGCGTATTTCAGCGAGCAGATTTTGTTCGACCATGGAGCAGGCAAGCTCGAGGGCCAGCTTGCGTTTGAGCTCTCGAAGACCACTCGTTGAGGAGTCGCCGGCGCGCCGAATGGAGGCCAGGAGCAGGAGTCCGAGGGCGGACAGAACCGCGGCAGCGGCGAGGACTCCAAAGAGCGCCAGACCGGCCTCGCGATCGGGAAGCGGTTGTTTCGCTAACCCTGCTGAGTTCAAGAAGCGGGGCTCACGTGGAGGCGCAGACGCGCGTAAAAGTGGAACCATCTTGGCCTGTATGCTTTGTGTCTATTCAATGCACGCTTCACGGCTCCGATTGAGACTCGTTTTTTCTCAGGAACATCGGTGTTCGGGCTCAACCTCGGGCGCCACTGATAAACACTCCCCGAAACCAATTGGCGTGAGCCCAGAAAACGGCTTTCCCCTGAATCGGTTTGGCGGCCGGCTCCGGGCGGTCCGGGCAGGGCGGAGGGGGAGATAGAAGTTGAGGCCTCAACAAAGAATCAGGGTCTTGGCGATCGCGGCGATTGCGGCGGCTGCAGCCAGCCAGTGAAAACTCCAGCTGCGGAAAAGCATGGCCCAGAGGGTGAACACGCAGACGCCGCAGCTGAACCAGTCCGGACTGCCGGTGTCGTTGAAGAGCACCTGGCGGCCCAGCCAGAGGGCGAGATGCAGGATGAGTCCGATGACCGCGGCCGTTACGGCCTGCAGAATGTGGCGGAGTTGGCTCCGGCTCTGAAATCGTTGCACGTGGGGAGCGAGCACAAAGATCCAAAAAAATGAGGGTGCAAACGTGGCCCACGTCGAGATGAAGGCTCCGAGCGTGGCGGAGACAAGGGGGGAAAGCTGCCCATGCTGGTTCCATCCGCCGAGGAAGCCCACGTACTGGAGCACAATGAGCAGGGGGCCCGGTGTGGTCTCCGCAAGTCCAAATCCATCGAGCATTTGGGCATGACTGAGCCAGTGGAAATGGCCGACGGCCTGTTCCGCCACATAAGGTAGCACAGCATAGGCCCCGCCGAATGTGAGCAGGGCGGCCTTGCCAAAGAAGACCCCCATCGCGGATACGCTGTGCTGCCAGCCCAACTGGGTACCCAGCAGCATGACCGGCGTCCACCAAACTGCCAGCCACAGCACGGCGGCGCGCAGACTTGCCCACACGTTGGGGGCCTGTGGCGGATCTGGATTGCGTCCGTTGGCCCCAGCGTCCGGCTCCAACCGGGGCGGCGTGGTGGGGGCCCCGCTGCCTGCAGCGGCGGGGGGGGCGGGAGCGTCCGGCCAAAGGTGGCTGCCGGCGAATCCGGCAAGTGCCGCACCTGTGAGGATCCACGGCACCGCGGCTTTCAACAATGCAAGCGAGGCTAAAGCGGCACCGGCCAAAAACCACAGGAGGCGGTTTGTCAGCGTTCTGGAGCCGATCCGCCAAACCGAGGCCGCCACCACGGCGAGGATGGCGGGTTTGAGGCCGTTGAACATTCCCTCGATCCATGGCAGGGAACCGAAGGTCACGTACGCCCAGCTGAGGATCCAAAGCAGAAGCGCGGAGGGCAGCACAAAGAGGGTGCCCGCGGCGATACCGCCGGCTGTTCCGGAAAGCGTCCAGCCGAGGTAGGTGGCGAGTTGTTGCGCCTCCGGGCCTGGCAGCAGCATGCAAAAATTTAGCGCGTTGAGAAAACGGGCATCGCTGACCCAGCCGCGGCGTTCGACCAGTTCTGCGTGGATCAACGCAATTTGCCCGGCGGGGCCTCCGAAGCTGGTCAACCCGAGGCGGAGCCAGAAGCCGAATGCCTCAGAAAGGGGGATACGCCCGAGGGAAAGGCGTGCCTCAGGAGGGGCTGGCTCCATGCGCTTTCTCGAGAGACTGAATGAGTTCCGGAGCCCTGTACCTTACCCACGCCAGAGCGATTCCCCAGCCGAGCAGGGCGGCGGCGAGGACGTCGGAGAGGTGGTGGGCACCCACCCAGACTCTTGACCAAGCCATGAGAAGGGTGCCCGAAAGTGAGAGCCCGACCCCGATAAACAGCCATCTGCGGTTGCGACTCCTCAGCGCTACCCAACCCAAGGGAGCGCAGAAGCCGGCCACCACGCTGGTATGGGCCGAAGGGAAAGACTGGAAGGCGTAAGCGCTTTTGATGGGATGCCTCGCCTCAGACGGTCCATACCAACCGGCGGGAGCGCCGCCGTGAGGGCGTGCCCGCCCGCTCAGGGTGCGGATCACATTCGCGCTGAGGCCGCCCAGCGCGCCACAAATCCCCATGACCAACCAGAGTTTTTTCCAGTGCCCTGAGTTCCTTCGCCGGGCCCGCCACCACCCCAAGAGCCCGAGGGCTGCCACGCCGTACCAGTCCCCCACAAGGCTCACCCCGCGTGCCAACCAACGGCTGAAGCCACCCGAGTGGTGGGTCACAAAATCCAGCACGCCCTGATCCACGCGGAAGGCTCCCCAAAGGACGGCCGCGGAGCAGATCAGCGCCGCCAACAGAGCACGGTCCGACAGCACCAACGGGATCCTCCGGGAGGATTGGGAAAGTTGAGCGGACTTCGACATCTCACCAGATAAAGTCCATGCTCGCGCCTCCAGTCCAAGCCAAAGTGTCACCCTGCCGACAGACTTTCCCGTTTTGAGAAACGCTTCTCCCGCCCATGTCCTTGCCCTCATCCCGCTCAGAGCGGCCCACATCTTTTGTCCTTTGGGTATTGTTTGTCCTGACCGTCGCCTTTTTCTGTCTCGGAAACCAGCAACTGCTGCTGATCGACAGGGACGAGCCACGTTTCGCGGAGGCCGCGCGCGAGATGATGCAGCGTGCGGATCGGACCGCGCCGGAGTTTGTGGTCGCGTCCGGAGAGGACCGCTCTTCATTCCTGCAGTGGATTGAAGCGCAGTGGCTTGGGCTAGCGGGAGGGCGCAGGCCGCGCACGGACTGGATTGTGCCGACCTTCAACGGGGGGGCGCGTTACGACAAGCCGCCGCTGATTTACTGGATGCAGATTGCCTGTTACCGTTGGCTGGGTGACAACGAGTTTGCGGCCCGCCTGCCCGCTGCGTTCTGCATGGGGGCCGTCGCCGTGGTGCTGGTGCTCTGGGGAAGCGCGTTGGCAAGTCGCGCCACCGGATTGCTGGCTGCGCTGATTTTTGTGACCTGTCTGCAGGTGTTTGTCCACGGGCGCGCTGCCGTGGCGGATCCTCCGCTGATCCTGTGGGTAGTGGTTGCCGCGTGGAGCGGTTGGGAGTGGCTGAGGTTGCCTCAAAAACTGCTTCCCGGCCTTTGTTTCTGGGGCGCGTTGGCGCTGGGTTTTCTGGCCAAGGGTCCGATCGCCTGGGTGCCGGTCGGCATGGTGGGTTGGGCGGCCTGGAAGCGGCGCAGTGCCCAGCGTTCCGCCCTCGAAGCGCGCCTACCCGGTGCTTGGGATTGGGGGGGCGGAGTTCTTGTGATGTTTGGACTGGTGAGTCTGTGGGGGGTGCCGGCTCTGCTGCTCACGCACGGGGAGTTTGCCTCCGTCGGGCTGGGCAAGCATGTGGTGGGGCGTTCCTTGGGCTCAATGGAGGGGCACGGGGCGAAACATTTCTGGGGCTATCTGGTTTCGCTGCCGGCCTATTTTCTACTCGTGTTTCCGAGCTTTGCGCCCTGGTCTTTTTGGCTGCCGGCGGCATGGCGGAGCCACTGGCGCCGGCCGACTCCTGAGACGGCCTACCTCATGTCCGGAGTGGTTCTGGTGTTTGTGATTTTCACGTTGAGTCGGACGAAGCTCCCCCACTACACGCTACCGGCCTTTCCTTTCCTAGCCCTGCTGCTCGCTCTCTGGTGGCGCGAAAACAAGCCGGCGAGCACGGCATTCCGCGTTGTGAAATGGACCGGAGCTATTTTTGCTTTCATCGCGCTTTGCGCGTTTCCGTTGGTTCGCAAGCTTTCGGTAACCGAACTGATTCTCGACAAGGTTCGTCCGGAGCTGAGTGCCGCAACGGCCGTCGCACTGGTCGGGTATGAGGAGCCCTCGCTGATCTGGGGGCTGCGCAAAACCGTTTCCGGTTACGTTGAAAAAATTGCGCCGGAACAGGTCGCCGAATGGCTGCAAAAGCCGGGTCCGCGTGTCTGCATCCTGAAAAGGGAGGAGGTGGACGGACTCCGGCTCGTGGCAGACCAGACACCGCCGGTCCGGTTCGAAGCTGAGGGCTTGAACCTTGCCAAAGGAAGGCGGGTGAGCCTCGTCGCGCTTGTTGCGGTCAGGCAGTAGTACGAATCAGCGGAAATATTTCTGCTCGAGCGACTTTTGGTGATTGTTAATCGACGCAAGTATTCTGCTGCTTCCATGTTTTCCTCGATTCATGGATTGAGAGGTGCGTTGTATCTTGGTGGGGAAAACCGGCTAGCGCACCGCGACTGCGGGGGCCTTTCCGATACAGAACAGGCGGGTGTCAGTCCTCAGGAAAATCTGTCCGTGTGAGGCGATCATAGCCGCCCGCACCAACTTGTCGGAGCCGGAACCAAAGGCGGCCTGATGGAGGATCTTGCCATCCGCGGCGTCGACCACGACGACTTCTCCGGTGAAGTTTACGATGTAGACCTTGCCATCGGCAACCAACGGGGACGCCTCGTATTTGGCGCGACCGGGGGTCTCGACAGTCCACTTGACCTTGCCGTCGGGTGCGACGCGCGAAAGCGCCTTGGACAGGTCGGAGAGGACGAAAAAGTCGCCATCGGCGAACGCCGGAGTGGGTACGTCCGAAGTGACCCCGCGGTCTGTGCTGCTCCAAGCAAGCGCTTTGTCGTCGAGGAGTCCCCTGCCCGGTTTGACCGCAAAAACGGGCGCCTTCTTTGGGGCGCACGCCAGAATCACGCCGGCGCCGGCCACCGGAGAAGGCACCAGACGCCAGTGGCCGATTCGGGTCGGATTCCAGGTGCCCCAGCGCCAAAGTTCCGCGCCCGTGGCCGGATCGTGTCCGCTGAGCATGTCGCCGCCAGCGATGAGCACCTGCCACTTGCCGTCCACCTTGTAGGGCATTGGTGTGCTAAACGCCTCGCGAGATTCGGCCTGCGCGTCCGTGGGGCGCACGTGGCGCCAAAGTGTCTTGCCCGTCAGATCCAGACACAACAGGTAGGATTCACCCCCGACCTTGCCTTTGTCATGCACAGGTTGATCCCGCTGGAGGACTTGGATGTAGAGTCTGTCCTCAAATAACAGCGGGCTGGTGGAGAAGGTCCACTGGAACGCGAAGTCACCGTATTCTTTCTGGATGTTTTTATTCCACAGCTGTTTGCCGTCTACATCAAAAGCGATCAGGTCTCCGTTGCCGTAGAAAAAAACGACGGTTTTTCCATCGGTCACGGGCGACGGGGAGGCGTAGTTGCTACGGTCGTCGCGTTTGCTGCCATCGGCCACTTTGTGCTGCCAGAGCGTCTTTCCCGTCATCCTGTCGAGGCACACGGCGTGGAGGGACTGCGCCTCAGTGTCGGCGGATGAGAGGAACACTCGGTTTCCGACGACAATCGGGGTGGATGCGCTCGCGCCCGTCATCGGGATGGACCAGGCCACGCCTTTTTCCGGACCGAACTCTACTGGCAGCCCCTTCTCACTGCTGGTGCCGTTGAAACTTGGCCCGCGCCATTGCATCCAGTCCTCGGCGGGAAGCAGGGCGGGAAACGACAAAAGGGAAGCCAGGCCGAATGCGAGAGGCGCGTTTTTCATGGGGAGGTGTGGTTTTGTTTTATGAACAACCCCCTCAATCTGCCGAGGCACTTCCCCGAGACAACGTCAAAATTCGGCCCCGTTGGCCGCCGGCTTCCAGCCGCGGGCGCCCATGGTTGGGCTTTGCTCGGCGAAATTCCCCGGTCAACGCTCCTTGGTTTTGGTCGGGAGCGGCCGAAGCGGTTCTGCGGCAAAACGCCGCCACTCGGCCTCCAACGCGGGGGCCTCCCGGAGTTGGGAATGAACAAGCAGTCCGTATTTCAGGTGCAACGGTTTGTCAGGTTCGACGGTGACCGGGGCGCGAAACGTCGTTGCGGCTCCCATCCAGCCGTCATTCCGAACATGGAATTCGACCGGGTGGTGCAGGTTATGCGGGTGGTCCAGCAGGGTGATGCCCTCGTCCAGGGTCCCGGTCACAGGACCGGAATAGTCCACCCAGCGGGCTGGTTTCCGAAAACATTCCCCCTCGTTCACGCCCCCCTCGGAATTGAGAATCCTGCCGCCACCGTCAGCCACTCCAATCGTTTTGGCCATGCGCACGCCCAGCAATCCGAAGGGGGTCTGGCCCAGAGTGATCGGGGCGTTTTTTGCCGACAGGTGCGTTTCAATGTCGATCCGCCAGAGATCGTTTCCCAAAACCACCAACTCCACCCGCCTCCACTCTTCCAGAAGGAGGATGCCGGTCTTGTCCTGCCAGCGCACTTTGGCCTCCAAGGCTCCACGGTCCGCTCCGTCCTCAAGCCGGGCGATATGCACACACTCAATGGTGCCACCGTTGTCCGCCCAAAAATCCGTGCCGCCAACGTCATGGTGGGAGATCCACACCGAATTGTGGTGCGAATGCGAAACGGGATCGTGCGGATGCCCCATCCGGGTCAAGGGTCGTCCGGAGGGGCCGGTCACCGGATAAAGAAAAGGCCGCCGCATCCCGCCGCCGGCGTCAAATCCAAGCACCTGGGTGTTACCGATCCAAAATGACGCTCCCCATCGGGGTTCAGGTCGAACCTGGACAACAGGAGGCTCTTTCCGCTCCCCAAAGGCTGCTGGTGCCCAAGTAAAAGCCGAGGCGAACAGGAGCAAAATCAAAGAAACCGGGCGCATGCTGAATAAAAATGAAGCGGTCGCGCACTAGAGCAAGAAATTCGGTGGGCGACCAAAGAAGGAAGCCCAAGTTTCGGCAGTGTTAGGATGGGCAGATGTTAAAGCTTTACGCAGCTCAAGTGACTGAAGGAGGGGGAGGCGGACGCCTGCCTCAGCTTTAGACCACAACCCATCTTTCCGAGGAGTTTTTCTCTGCAGGGGCAGAAATTCTGGACCCAATGGCAACTCCACGGAATCGCCTAGGGACTGGGTGAAAACTCAGGACGCCAGTGACGGCGCCACCCGCGGAGTGGACCATCCGCTGGGCCAACCTATCGAGGGTGCCCTCTGAGCGGTTCGGGCCGGGGCTATGCAGGGGCGCTAGAGAGGCCGGGAGGCAGGTCTGTCACGGGTGGGGCGTCCTCGATCTTCCGCAGCGGCGGGGGTTGCGAGGGCGGACGGGGCGGAGGCGTGGGTGGGTTCTGGACGCTGCCGGAACTCATTATTTCTCGGATGTGGGAGGCATCCAGCGTCTCGTACTCGAGAAGCGCCCGCGCGATCGCCTCCAACGTGGAACGGTTTTGGGTCAG
>JBILKV010000002.1:0-66040 GCA_044376515.1 Chthoniobacteraceae bacterium
TTGAAGACCCGAGTGCTTGTAAAGCTCTTGTGCCAGGGAATCCAACCAGAGAATGGCCTCCCGCGGGGATTCCTTACGCAGACTTTCCCAGACCACGAACTGTTCAAAGCCCCCAGTACCCGAGCAGGCGGGAAAGTAGGTTGAAAAAGGCAGGAATCTCCCGTTTTTGAGGTCCCCGAGCATTTGGACCACACTCCTCATGTAGGCCGCCCATTCCCCCTTGAGCGGGCTGAATTTGCTCGCCGGCGCGTTGGAATTGATGAAGCAAACCTCCGGAAAATCCCTTACCGAACGGTTTTCGAGCAGTAGAAAACCTCCCCCGGCCGCCTCGGAATTGATCCGAAAACACATCTCCTGACAGGCCTCCTTGGACAACGGCATCCCCCCAAGCTGGAACTGCCCTGCGAAGACCCGCTCCAAAATTTCAAGCCGCCGCGACGCGTGGATTTTCATCGGCGGGACAAACCCACCGGAGCCACCTCCGATCCAGTCCAAGGTGAACCCGGGGCTGTCGGCTTTGGCAAGCAGGGCCTCAACCAGTTGGATTTCTGAAACTCCAAAGAGCCCGGCAAACGCCGCATGCGCTTCCTCCGCAGCCAGGAAGGCCTTGACCCAGTTGAGGTCTTCCTCGCCCAAGTCGCCGGGGGCCTGGAGGACCTGTTGGAGGAACCGCTGCAAAAGATCCGTGTAAGCCGCCTCGCTGATCACCTTGGCCGACCGGAGGGCTCTCAAGCGGAGGCGGGGCGCAATGTGTCCCTCCCGAATCCAGACCCCGCGCTCCTCCTTGATCGCCCCGCTGGCCAACTCCGCGTCCACCGCGTGGACACACAACTCGGCTAGGGCGAGGCTTTTCTCGGTCGAACCCGCGTCCGTCTCATTGCGTTTGGGAACGGTTTGTGACCCAACGACACCGACAGCAGCGCCGCTGGTTTCCGCAACGGTTTTGCCCCAGTCGGCCGTCGCGTTTGCATGAGCTAGTTCAGGTGATTCCGCAATCTGCCGAGCGAGTCGGTAGGGCCAGCTCGGATCCTGCAGGAGTGCCGACCTTTTCTCTCTCAGCTGCCGAACGCGGCCGAGGAACAATCGGTTGAAGGGCGAGCCCGGAACCCCCAGGGCGGGAAACTCGGCGAGAGCCCTGCCCTGCCACTGCTGCGTGACGTCCGGGCCTCTCGCCAGCAGGCGAGAGGCACCGACGAGAACGGGAGCGAGCAAGAAGGCCCCGCATACGAGGGCGGACAGCGATCCGTTGAGACAAATTGTATTGAGCGTGCGCATGGGGATTTCGTGAGTACAAACACAAGGGGCGCTTCGAGCCACCGGCAGGACACTCGTCCGCCCCCTCAAACACCCGGGCCGTCACCGACCCAACACTCCGAATCGTTCCCGCCCGCTCAAACGGCGGTCTGCGAAACACTGTTTCTTGCAATGTGCGCCGCAGCAATGTCCTCAAGTTCGGCCAAACAACCGATCGAGGAAAAACGCATCCGCAACTCCCTTGCCTCCGCCATGCCACGGGAATAAGCCATCAAACGCGATCGCATGAACTGCATGGTAATCCCCTCCGCCCCGGATCGAACGGACGCCTCCCTGCAATGGCGCACGATGTGGCCCCACTGCTCTTCCAGCGATGGCTCGGCTAGCAACTCGCCCGTTTCCAGATAGCGCCGCACCGCCCCAAACAGCCAGGGAGCGCTCATTGCAGAACGGCCCAGCATCACTCCGGAGACCCCCGATTCGCTCCTGCGCCGGGCCACGTCCCTCGCGGAGGCCAGATCTCCGTTGCCGATCACGGGGATCCGCACCGCGGCGGCTACCTCGGCGATCACATTCCAGTCGGCCTCCCCACTATAACCCTGCTCCTTGGTGCGCCCGTGAACGGCAAGCGCCTGCACGCCGCAGTCCTCCAAAATCCGCGCCGTTTCAACCGCATTAATCGAGGCCCTGTCCCAGCCGATCCGGATTTTGGCCGTCACCGGATGGGGCGCGACCGCGCCTACAACCGCCCGGGCGACCCGTTCCAAAAGAGGGCAGTCGCGCAACAGGGCCGAGCCGCCATTTTTGGAAACCACCTTGTTAACAGGACAACCAAAGTTGAGGTCGATGAAGTCGGGCCGCTTCCAGTCCAGCACCATCTGCGCTGCGCGCCCGAGGTGGTCGGGATCCGCCCCGAAGAGTTGGACGCCAAGGGGGCGTTCATGGTCGCCGAAGTCCAGGTATTCCAGCGTCCTTGCATTGCGCCGAAAAATGCCCTCCGCCGCCACAAACTCCGTCACGACCACGTCGGCCCCGTACTCCTTGCAATAGCCGCGAAACAACGAGTCGGTAACCCCCGCCATGGGCGCGAGATAAATGGGGAACCGATTCTGAAACCACGACAACATGGGAAAAACCTAGCCTTGGGCGCTCCCCGAAGCAAATCTGCCTCTCACGTGCCGGTTGACCGGATTTTTTGGGAGCTTCCACGCGGCTGCCGCGGCGGGCGCACAGAATGTTCAGAGGAAAAACAGGCCGAACTTTTTCCAATGCTCCACGGCTACGCGGCTACGCGTGCATCTCCCCTCTCGGGTTCAAGCCACGTGGGGATCTAACAGAGGGCTTTCCGCGAATCACTGACGTCTTTTCTGGGCCGTCGAACGCGAGCGATACGGCCGCGCCGTCGCTCTCATTGTGTGGGCGGTCTGGATATTTGGAGGGAACACTGCTACCCCAGTGCTCTCCGAGCTTTGAAATGACTCCCCTTCTTGCCACCGTGATTGCTCGAATTCAGCGGGAGGGCCCCCTCACTTTCGCCGCGTTCATGGAAATCGCATTGTACGATCCGGAGCACGGCTACTACGGTTCCGGGCGTGCGAAAATCGGTTCCGATGGCGATTTTCAGACGGCCGTCAGCGTCGGTCCCTTGTTTGGGGCCCTGCTGGCGCGGCAGTTCGTCCAAATGTGGGAACGGCAAGGCACCCCCTCGGAGTGGACGCTGGTGGAACAGGGTGCCTTCGACGGACAACTGGCTGCGGACGTGCTCAGCGGGCTTCAAACTTTTGCACCCGATTGCCTGAAGGCCACCACCCTGCGTCTGGTGGAGCCGCTGCCGAGGCTGCGGGAAAAGCAGTTGGAAACGCTGCGTTGCTTTGGCGACCGAGTGGCCTGGCATCCGGACATTGAATCCCTGCCCCAGTTCTGCGGGATCCATTACTCCAATGAGTTGTTGGACGCATTTCCTGTCCACCGACTCCAGCGCAAGGACAAGGGCTGGCGGGAATGGCGTGTGGACACCGATGGCACGGCGCTGTTCTGGGTGGAAACCCAAATCGAGGATCCCGCCGTGCACAGAGCGGCGGAACGTTTCGGGCAGCGGGAGGTGGGCACGTTTGCGGAGGTCTGCACGGGATACACCCCCCACCTTCGCGCGGTGGGATCCAAACTCCAGAGCGGCTGGATGCTCGCCCTTGACTACGGAATGTCCGAAGCCGAACTCGCCCTTCCGATCAGGCGCGACGGCACCCTTTCCTCCTACCGGAAACAGAGGCGCGTCGCGGATCTCCTCGGCCGTCCCGGCGAGCAGGACCTGACCTCGCACGTTAATTTCTCAGCCCTGGCACTCGAGGCTCAGGCGCTTGGCTGGACGCTGGAGGGATACACCGAACAATACAGATTTTTCACCGGCCTGGCGCCGCTCCATTTTCGGGACGCCATCGCCCCTTTGACCGCGGAGGAGCAGCGGCGCCTGCTGTCTTTCCGGACACTCACGCACCCCCAGCTCATGGGCTTCCAGTTCAAGGCATTCTGCCTGCGACAACAGGTCGGAAGGGAGTCCTTCGACAACGGAGCCGCCGCGGTTGTCGGCGGACCGCTGCTTTCAGGTTTTGGACTGGCAAAAGACTCGGCTGGCATCCTTTTCGGCGAGAGGCCAAGTTTCACATCAATTCACGCAACGCCCGGCTGATGGGAAAGTAAACCTCTGGCAGGCGTTTTCCTTAGTAAAAACAGGGATGTTCCGGATTGCTCTTCCACAGCGGGTGCGGCTACGTTGCCAACATGTTCTCAAGATCTTCTTCCAGCCCCGTTTCCGTGGTCACCGGCGGGGCGGGCTTTCTTGGTTCTCACCTGACGGATCGGCTTCTGACTGAGGGCCACCGGGTGATCGGTCTGGACAATTTCATCACCGGAAATCCTGAGAACATCGGGCACTTGGCGGGCAACCAGAACTACCGGTTTGTGCGGCAGGACGTGTCCAACTTTATCTTTCTCCCCGACGACGTCGATTTCGTCTTCCATCTGGCCTCTCCAGCGAGCCCGATTGACTACCTCGAGCACCCCATTCCGACCATGAAGGTGGGCGCCTTGGGGACGCACAACGCCCTGGGGCTCGCGAAGGCCAAGGACGCGACTTTTCTCCTCGCCTCCACCAGCGAGTCGTACGGGGACCCGCTCGTGCATCCCCAGAGGGAGGACTACTGGGGCAACGTCAACCCGATCGGACCCCGCGGCGTCTACGACGAAGCCAAGCGCTTTGCCGAGGCGCTCACCATGGCCTACCACCGCTTCCACGCGATGGACACCAAGATCATCCGCATCTTCAACACGTACGGCCCGAGGATGCGTCTCCGGGACGGTCGCGTGGTGCCGGCCTTCATTGGTCAGGCGCTGACGGGGGAACCGCTCACGGTGTTCGGCGACGGTTCACAGACCCGCTCCTTTTGTTACGTCAGCGATCTGGTCGACGGGATGTTCAGACTGGTGATGAGTGACTTTCACGATCCGGTGAACATCGGCAATCCGAGGGAGATGACCATCAAGGAATTCGGGGAGCACATCATCCGGATTACCGGGACGCACTCGAGGCTGGAGTACCGCCCCCTTCCGGTTGACGATCCCAAGGTGAGGCAACCCGACATAGGGCGGGCCCGCAGTATCCTCGGTTGGGAACCGAAGGTGGACTTTGAGGAAGGGATCCGTCACACTATCGAGTACTTTAGCAGCCGCGTTGGCCGACCGAATCCCTGATCATCCTCCCTGTTCATCCCTGATCATAGGTACCAAACCCACTCCCTCACACCCCCAGGAACCATGAAAGTAACGCCCCTTCTCGCTGGCCTTGCCTGTTTGGCGGCTTGCGTACTGGAAACTCAAGCAGCCAACCGCCCGGTCGACGGCGTTAAGATCAACTTCAACCTAATCGGATCGCCCGAGATCCTCGCGAATGTCAGGGGCATGGCGGTGAAAAAGCCGCGCCCCATCATGGCAAACGAACCGGCCCCTGTCTGGTTGGAGGTGGAAACGGAATTTGACTCTTTTCAGGAGTTTCCGGAACTTACCTTCAAATACTCCCTGATTCTTACAGGAAAGAACGGGGGGCCACCGAAGCTGTTGGAGGGTGAGGTGGTGCACGTGGATGTGGCACCCGGGCGGGAGCGGCACTCCGTGATGTACATCGCCCCCAAAACACTCAACCGTCTCTCCGACAACAAGATGTTTGCCATAAACAACATCTACGGCATTTACGTGGAAATCCTATCGGGGGGCCAGATCATTGCCTTCGGCCAGAAGTCCACGAAGGGTACCTACGAAAACTTCGTCAAAAGCAGGGACGCCCTCACGGACAAGATAACCGACGCGTTCCTCACCAAAAGCCAGACCCCGTTTGCTCCCCTGTTCTTCGACTACCATGAGGCGGTCAAGCCTTCGGCACGCTAAGTAGAAGCCTCATGTCCACCCCGAAGCGGATTCTAACGCTCAGCTCTGGCTCCCAGACTGTTTCGCTGGCTGAGTTCAGGCCGGACGGCAGAGGGTCCATGCAGTTGCACGCCGTCGAGACACGGGAACTCATTCCGGATCCAGCGGCAGACGCAACCCGCGTGGCGCAATCTGCGCTCGCGTTGGGAGAGATGGTCGAGAGCTTGAAAGCGAAGGGACTGCCCCTCCGCCTCACCCTGCCGGCGCAGTCGACCTTCAGCCGGATGGTCAAACTCCACGCAATGAGCGGGGCGGACCTCCAACAGACGATAATGTTCGAGGCCAAACAGAACATTCCGTATCCGCTCGAGGAGGTGGTCTGGGATCACCGGATCGTCTACGAAACCGAGGAGCACGAACCGGAGGTCCTCATCGCCGCCGCCAAGACGGACCTGTTGGAGGAATGGACTTCTGCCGTTGCCGGGTCGGGGTTGCAGCCAAACGGCATCGAACTGGCGACCATCGCCCTGTATAACGCGTTCCGCTTCAACTACGGGGAGCCCGAGGGGTGCACGCTTCTAATCGATCTTGGGGCGCGCACAACCAACTTACTTTTTATCGAGCCGGGCAAGTTTTTCATCCGCACCATATCCTCTGGAGGCGGCAGCCTGACCGCCGCCGTATCCAAAGAGTTCGCGGAACCCTTTACGATGGCCGAGGCAAGGAAGCGGTCCACCGGGTTTATCGGGCAGGGCTCCAACTTCGCCGAACCGGACGACCCGGTTCAGGCGCGTTTGGCGAAAGTGCTGCGGAATGCAGCGACCCGACTCCATGCAGAGGTCACGCGGTCCATTTCCTTCTACCGTTCACAGCAGGCTGGAGCCGCACCACAGCGGGTGCTGTTGTGCGGCAACAGTGCGCAGACTCCGCTCATGCTGGAGTTCTGGGAGGAAAAGCTGGGAATTCCCGTGGAGCGTTTCAACCCGTTGCGCTGCGTGAGCGCCGCGAGGCACCTCCACGGCGGGCCCCTCGCGGAGTCCGCCGCCCACCTGGGCGAACACGTCGGTCTGGCGCTTCAGTCGATGCTTCACTGCCCCGTCTCGGTCAACCTGTTGCCGCCGGCGCTGCGCAGAAAATCAAGGGTTGGCCAGATCGCTCTTGTCATCGCACTTTCGGCCGCCTGCATCGCAGCGCCGTTGTTGGCGTGGGGATTCCACCTGCGCCATGATTCGGAGTGGACTGCAAAGCAAGCGGAGGATCTCAAGCCCAAGATCTTGCGGGTCAACGGGATGGCCGGCCAACTCAAGAAGCTGCAGGAACAAATTGACGAGGTGGTGCGCCTCACCAAACCACTGGAGCAGGCAGTGTCGGAACGCGGTTATTGGCTGACTCTCCTCAATCAAATCCACGCTTGTCTGCCGGAAGAGTTGGTCTGGATTACAAGTTTCGAACTCGAATCGCCCAAGAAAGCTGAATCGGAAGACCCAACTCCGCCGGCGAAGACTTCGGTTCCGGTGGCGGGAGCGGGAGGGAAGTCCTCGGCGCCCAAACAACCCGCGGCGCGCCTGATGTTGAAGGGCTTTTACATGGAAAATCCGAAGGGAGCCGAAGTGGTGGATGCATTCGGAAAGTCGCTAAAGTCCCAGAGCGACCTGATCTCCGAGTATTGGGCGGCGCAGGACCGATACAAGGCGCTGGGGTCAGCGCCCACCAGAGAAGCCCGGGAGAAGGCGGCGGACGAACTCAAGCAGGCTACGGAAAACCTCAAGAAGGCCGGCCTCCACGATCACCCAGTCGCGTACGCCTTGGCACCGGTGGAGGAGTGGATCAAGACCAACAAACCGAATCCCACGGAGTGGGTTCAGGATTTTGCGATTCCTCTGGAACTGGCCGCGCCTCCGGCCAAAGACGCCGTTTTGACGCCATGAATCTCTTCTCTAAAGAGTACCGCGCGATTCTTGGGGCCTCCCTCTTCGCCCTGCTCGTTGTGGGCGGGAGCGCGGCGTTCGCTTGGACCGCCCTTCAAGAGCGCAATGGTGCCGTTGAGGAATTGCAAAAGCGCAGCAAGGACTTCGACCGACTGCGGTCGGTGACTCCAGCGCCGACGGAGGAGAGCCGCAAGCAACTTGAACAGCAGGAAAAGGAAACCAGGGCCAGCGCCAACAGGCTCTTCGCGGCCCTGACTGCCATGAACATCCCGCTTGAGAAAATTCAACCACAGGATTTCCAGACGGCTCTGAACGGCAAGACCCAGAGCTTCGCCGCCCGGGCCGCCAAAAGCAGGGTAACTATCCCGCGCGGTGTGCGGGAATCCGAACCTTTCTCGATGGACTTCGACGAGTTCATCAAAAAGGTTCCCTCCGAAGAGCGGGCGCCAGCGGTCAACCGTCAGTTGTTCGCCGCCGACCGCCTTTTGAACACACTGCTCGACAGCAAACCCATAGCGCTTATTGGCTTCAAAATTGAGCGGAAAGAGGAACCCAAAGACCCGGTGAAGGAAGCTAAGGAGGCGAAGGTGGAGGCCAAGTCAGGAAAGCCCGCTCAGGCGCAACCGCCCGTACGCGTCCTTGGGGCTCTCGGCTTCGAACTAAAATTCACAGCGACTCCTGACAGTCTCCGAGACTTTTTAAACGCAGTGACCAAGGACAAAAAAGCGTTCTTTGTAGTGCGGCGCCTGAAGGTCACGACGCTCTCCAGAGAGGGAGTGCCAATGTTGGCGCCCAGCAAAGCCATCGCGGCGGCCCCTGCCGATCCATCGGCTGCGGGCCAGCCGCAGGCAGCCACAGTTGCGCAGTACATTCTTGGTGACGAACATGTTGAAGTGGAAATGCGCGTGGACCTTATGACTTCGCTGCTCGCGGACGCTCCGCTTCCGGACAAGGCGGGCGGCTCTGCGGGGGACAAGACCGGGAAGCCTGCCTCCAAGGAGGGTGCCAAATAGCCATGAGCTTTTTGAAAAACAATACCCACTGGCTTGTGCTCTCCGCGATGGCGGCATCCTCCGTCGCCGGAACCTGCCTGCTCCTGAAGGACCAGATGGAACTGCCGGAACGCCACGCCAAACTCCGTCCGCAGGAGATTAGATCGGGTAAACTGCCTGCCCCGGACCTGTCTGCCAATCGAAAGGCGCTGGCCTATCTGGATTCCCCGGGCCAGTGGGAAATCACCTACCCGACGGACCTATTTGTCTCCGAACCTTACCTGTTGGAGAACGACGGACCACGGCGTCCCAAGGAGGGAAGCCTCCACAGGCACAGCACGTTGGAACAGCCCATCCCCAACCAGTGGTTTCTTGACAACAAGCTTCCGCTTCGGACTCCAAACGTGTCGACGGATGACACGGATGGCGACGGATTTACCAATGAAGACGAGTGGTGGTGGGGGACCGACCCGAACGAACCTGCACAGTACCCTCCTCTGGTAACCCGGCTCAATTTTCTGCCCCAAAAGCCCGCGCCCAACCGAATCGAGTTTGTCTCGTACGAGGGCAACCCTGAGAAGCCTGACACCGAACCTCTTCTGAGAATCAACCTGATCTGGCTCGACGCTCCCGATTTTCGCGTGGGCTGCACGGAGGCCGTACTCGTGGATCCTTCCAAACCCACTCAGCAGGCCTCCTACAAGTTTCGGTTGCGCAGGGACGACATTCCCGAAAGCGCACCCGTCGATGTGAAACCCTCGGACCTTATCCCGGGAACCAGCCTTAAGCTTATTAGTTGGACCCCCGGCATCGACGGAAAACCGACGGCAGTGGTTTTGAAAAATCTGGATGGTGACAAAAATCAGACCATTTCCGCGGGCATCGGAGGCCCATCAGTGCAGTTGGCTAGAGACCAGCGGCAAAAAAAATTCCGTCTCAGGGTGGGCGAGTTGATCCCCGGCACACAGATCAAACTACTGCGGTTCGAACCGCGGCGGGAAAAGATTGAGGGCGTGAATGCCACAAAGGACAAATCGGTCATCTACCTCAGGGAAGAAAAAAGTGACTCCGCCCGGGAGCTTCCCGCCGTTTACAATGGCGACCGCGGCGAAAACGTGGCGAACTTTGCAGATCAGAAAATCATCTTCAAACAGGAGCCTCCCCAGCCTCGAGAGGCTTTCGTGTTGAAGCTAGCCGATCCCATCCAACTGGGTGACGGCAGTACCCTGAAGATCGAATCTCTTGGGGCTGACAGCGCGGTGCTTGTAATGTCCAGCGGTCCGAACAGTGGCAAAAAATGGCTGGTATCGGAGACACGCAGCCGCTTGCTGGACGCCGATGGCAGAGAACTCAACTCGCGGCCTGAGCCGCCGCACTGGACTCCCGCGCCCCCCCCCCCCGCGAAATGAATTCCATCCGACGATTTACCCCCACAACTGTAATGCATGCGGCCAGCTTGGGGGCGTTTGGGGCGTGCACTTTGGGAGCGCTCCAGCTGAACCTGATGGCAGCCAAATCACCGCCGCCGCCGAGGGCCGCCGAGGTTGCATCCGCCGACGTGACCGAGATGATGGAGATGAGCCGCAAGGAAGTGCAGCGGCGCGAGAATGGGCGCCTCAAAGCCGTGGAACAGCTCGAACTCGCACACGCGAAGATGGCGATCAAGGATTATAAGCCGGCAATCAAGCATTACCTTGAGGCGCTCAAAAATCTGCCGGAATCGCGGAATAACTGGAAGGAACGTGCCGCTGCGATGTCGGGCTTTCGTGACGCTTCCTTGGAGTTGGCCAAAGTCCGCGCAAGTGAGGGACGGTATTTTCACAAGGAAGGGCAACAACTCGAGAGCGCGGAGGATGTGCTGAATGCGCTGCTCGAAAAGGATCCGGATAACAGGACGGCTAGGCGGCAGCTTGAGAGGCTTTACGATCCGACCATTACCAACCGGATGTATACGCCGACGCACCGGGCCGAACTTGAGGATGTGAAACGGCTTCTCAACGAGGCGCAAGGATTCTACGACATCGGCAAGTTTGACCTGGCCATCAAGCGGGCGGACCAAGTTCTGGACATCGACCCCTACAACAGTGCGGCGCGCAAAATCCAGCAACTGTCCGACGACGCAATCACCCGTTACGGGGAGAACGCCTATGACGAAGCGCGGGCTCGAGCAATCCGAAACGTGCAAAAGGCCTGGGCAAGCCCGGTTAAGCGTTATGGCACTGTCTCCACCAGCACCACCGCCCCCCAGCAGATGGAGGAAACCGGTGTGGAGCGGTTGCGTAAGAAAGTGGCGACCCTTGTGATACCAGAGGTGGAGTTCCGCGACTCCACCCTTACCGAAGTCGCCGCGATCCTGACGGAGGCGTCTAAAAACGCCGACCGTAGCAACGATCCACAGAAGGGCGTGACGATTCTGGTGAACATTCCAAACCTGCCCAAAGGAGGTGGGTCCGCACCCGCCGCCCCGGGCGGAAGCGTCCTCGATCTGTCGCCGCCCACGGGCGGCGGGGCGGGAGGGATGAGCGCCATGCCGACAGTGACGCTCCCGAAGATTCCAAACTTCACCCTTGCCCGCATTTTGGACTACGTGACCGAGCAATCGGGGACAACCAAATGGACGGTCAAGAAAGACTCCATCGAAATCGTGCCGAAGACGGCCCAAACCGACACGCTCATTCTGAGGACTTGGACGGTATCGCCTTTTATTTTCAGCAGCTCGGCCCCCAAGGTGGATGCAGAGCTCAGCTCCACCGGACTGGGCGGACTCGGACTCGGAGGCGCCACCGGCGGAGCCGCCCCAAAACCAAACAACTCCCGCCGGATCGACGCCAAAGAATTCCTCAGCGGCCAGAATGTGAGTTTCGCGGCGCCCAACTCCACGGCCACGTACAATCCCCGCACGAAATCGCTCACTGTATTCAACACGGCGGAAATGCTGGAACTCGTCGACCAACTGGTGGCGGACGGGGCCGACAGCAGTCCCGTTCAGGTGGATATTCAGGCCCGTTTTGTCGAGTTTACCCAGCAGAACCTCAAGGAACTTTCCTTTGACTGGCTCATGGGCCAATCCAACGTGCCGGGAGGCGAGAGAATCTTCACCGGAGGAGGAACCACGGGTTCCCAACGGCCATCGCTCAATTCCTCGGACTTCCCCTTCACGATCCCCTCGGGCGGCGCTTTTCCAAATGGCGGAAACCCGGTGGGCGTCTTTCCGGTCACAGGCGGAAACCGCTCCGGCAAACTCGCTCTGAGTTCGAGTGCCATCGACGCTTTGCTCGCGGGAGCCACGGGTGGCGGAGGACTCGCCGGCCCGGCGGCATTCTCGGTCGCGGGGGCGTTTACGGACCCTCAGTTTCAGATGGTAATTCGTGCCATGAACCAGTCCAAGGCGATCGACCTGCTCTCGAGTCCGAGCATCGTGGCGCGCAATCAGGAAGAAGCCAACATCGACATCGTCCGGGAGTTCATGTACCCCACGGCCTTCACCCCGCCCCAGATTGGGGGGGCCGCAGGCGGGGCAGGTGCTGCTGCCGGTGGCGGCGCGGTTGGGAACGCTGCAGCGCCCGCCGCGAGCATACCGGTCACTCCGACGACCCCGTCGGACTTCCTCAAGCGCGACACAGGAGTGAAGCTCAAGGTAAACCCAACCATTCAGCCGGACCGCTATTCTGTTGACCTTGACCTCCGCCCAGAAGTCATAGAGTTTGAAGGATTTATTAATTACGGGAGCCCGATCCAAACCGTTGCCACCCAGAGCGCCATCACCACGGCCGTCGGCGGAATCGCCTCCACCCCAAAAGCAGTCACCCTCACCGACAACGTCATCAACCAGCCCATCTTTGCCGTGCGTCGCATTCAGACCAACGTGACCCTGCTCGACGGGGAAACCATCGCCCTTGGAGGTCTCATCCGGGAGGATGTCCAAAAGGTGGACGACAAAGTCCCCATCCTCGGTGACATTCCGGGTTTGGGGCGCCTCTTCCGATCCAAGGTGGACCAGCATATCAAGAAGAACCTCACCATCTTTGTGACCGCCCGCATCATCGACGCCGCCGGGCAGCCCATCAAAATCAACAAGGCCGAACAGGAGCCTCCTGAGGAGGTTCCGGCGCTCACCGCTCCACGCTAGGCGCGCCATGCCTGTTCTAGGCATCACGGGGGGAGCGGCCTGCGGGAAATCCGCCTTCGTCTCCGAACTGCTCGCGCTTCTGCCCGGTGCGGAGGCCTTCAGTGCGGACGTAGCGGTCGGGGAGCTGGCCGAAAATGACCCAGCGGTGCGCGAAGAACTCACAAGCCTCTTCGGACCCGGATGCCTGACCCCTGAGGGGCACTACAACCGCCCCTGGGTCCGCGAACGCGCCTTTTCCGACCCGGCGCTCCGCTCCGGCCTGAACGCGATTTTCCACCCACGGGTGCGCCAACTTTGGAGTGCAGTCGCCGAAAAAGCCCGGCACTCTTCCCACTGGCTCTTGGCAGAAATTCCGCTTCTTTACGAAACGGGCGGGGAAGCCCTGTGCGACCGGGTCGCCACCGTGGCCTGTTCCGCTACGCTCCAGTGGCACCGCCTCACGGCGGGCCGCGGCTTGGATCAAAAAACTGCGTCGCAAATCAGGGTTGCCCAAAGCAGTCTGGAGGAGAAGAGTAACAAAGCCGATTATCTCATCTGGAATGACTTCCCCTTCCCCTGCCTCCAACGACAGGCCGGACTCTGCGCCGCCTGCCTCCTCCGCTTCAGCACCTAGCCATACCGCCGAAGACGGCTCCCCCGCCTCCGTGGGCGGAAACAACACCTCCGGTACTGCGCCTGCGGTACAGTCCCCGGAACCTCCCCCCTCCAAGATGGATGTGGACGAGCTTCACGAACTGACCAGCCAGGAACTCGCCACCCACGCCCAAAGGCTGGGCATCCGTTTCCATGCGGACAAGTCAAGGCACCATCTTGTTTTTGAGATCTGTCGGTTTTGCGTGGAACACGGGACGTTGCTGACCGCAACCGCGATCGTCGATGTGAATGCGCAGGGCGCCGCTTTTCTGCGCTGGCCGAGGTACAACTTCCGTCCCCTCCCTCAGGACATTCAAGTTCCGCACAACCTCGAACGCCAACTGCGGCTGAAGCCGGGGCTCCGGGTTTCAGCCCGGCTGCGGGCGCCAAGGGACAGAGACCGCTTTCTCGCAGTAGATGAAGTACTTGAGGTGGAGGGAATTCCCGCGGCCGACTGGCGCGAACCAAAGGACTTCGAGCGGCTCACCGCGATGCATCCCGTTGAGCGCATAGTGCTGGAACATCCCGGAACCCGCTCGATCACCCCGCGTGCCGTGGATCTGATCGCGCCGCTTGGCAGGGGCCAGCGCGGGCTGGTCGTGGCCCCTCCTCGGACGGGCAAGACCATCCTCCTCAAGGAGATCGCGCATGCCATCCGGACCACTTCTCCCGAGACGGCCCTCATCCTCTTGCTCGTGGACGAGCGCCCTGAAGAAGTCACCGATTTCAAGCGCTCCCTCGACTGCGAAATCTATTCCTCCACCTTCGACGAACCCGCCCTCCGCCATACGCAGGTGGCCGACATGGTGTTGGAGCGCGCCAAACGCCTCGTCGAACTCGGAAGGCACGTCGTCATCCTCTTGGATTCCATTACCCGTCTGGCGCGGGGCTACAACAACCTGCAGCCCGGCAAGGGACGAATCATGTCCGGCGGCGTCGACGCCAAGGCACTAGTCAAACCCAAGAAGTTCTTCGGTGCGGCAAGAAACACGGAGGAGGGCGGAAGCCTCACGATTCTGGCCACGGCCCTGGTCGAGACCCAGAGCCGTATGGACGACCTGATCTTTGAGGAGTTCAAAGGCACGGGAAACATGGAGCTCCGACTGGACCGGGCGCTTTCGGATAAGCGCATCTTTCCCGCAATCAACATTCCCCAGTCGGGAACGCGGCGTGATGAGCTGCTCTACCACCCCAAAGAGTTTGAACGCCTGAGCCTCCTGCGGCGCCAACTCGCGGCGCTTCCCGCTCAGGAAGCCACGGAAATCCTGAATCAAAACCTGCGCAACTTTGGTTCCAACGCCGAACTTTTAATACGTGGCATCCGCGCATGAACGACGGAGCGCCCCGAGACGAGCGGTTGAAAAAAGGTTGGTTGTCGACTTTCTTTGGGCGCCTGTTTGGAAAAACGGAAGCACCGGCGCCACCCTCGGGACGCCTCACAGACCACCAAAAATCCAGCAATCCCAGGAGACGTCCGCCCCGTAAGCCAGACGGCCAGAGATCCCTACCCCAAGAGCCTCGACACGCCGGGCGTTCGCACGCGCTACACGCGGCGCCTAGGCGGTCAGTGACGCTTACCCCCTTCCGCATGATTTCAAGCACCCCTGAACTCGAAGAAGCCGTCTCGGCGTTCGCGGACCATCCACGCATCGCCCTCGACACGGAGGCAGACAGTCTGCACTGCTACTTTGACAAGCTCTGCCTTCTTCAAATTTCAATCCCCGGCTCCAACCTGCTGATTGACCCCCTTGCGGACATTTCACTGGCCCCCCTTTTTCAAGCACTTGAGGGGAAGACGATTGTCATCCACAGCGCCGACTATGACCTGCGCCTTCTGCGCCGGGTGGGATACGCGGGTCCAACCGTGCTCTTTGACACCATGATCGGCGCCCGCCTCTGTGGCGCTACCGAATTTGGTTTGGCCTCCCTGCTGCACCAGCACTTTGGAGTCACCCTCGCAAAGGCATCCCAAAAGGCCAACTGGGCGCGCCGGCCCCTGCCCGCGGAGATGCTCGAATATGCCGTCAACGACACTGTCAACCTCCTGACCCTCGCCCAGATTCAGGAGAACCGCCTACGCGAGCTCGGCCGATGGGAGTGGTTCGAGCAAATGTGCGAAAAACAGATCCGCTCCTCCGCCTTCACTCGGGAGCGCGATCCGGACACCCTCTGGCGCATCTCCGGCTACGCCGAGCTGAGCCCCCGTGGAGCGGCGGTGCTGCGGTCGCTCTGGTCTTGGCGCGACCAAGAGGCCCAATCCGTCGACAAGCCCGCCTTCCACATCCTCGCCAACGACCTGCTTCTGGACTTCTGCCACCGTTTCGACCGGGGGCAACCGGTGGAACCCCGACACCTGCGCGGCAACCGGTGGAACCGCCTCCGGGAGATGGCAGAAGCAGCCCTCCAACTGCCGGAAAGCGAATGGCCCACTCCGATTCGAAAGCCCCGTTTACGCACCACCCACGAGCAAGAGTCGCGTTTCAAGCAACTGCGCGACAAGCGCGATGCCGCGGCTGAACTTCTCGAACTAGACCCGACGCTGATCGCGCCAAAGGGAATCCTCGAGCAACTTTCCCGCCGCGAACCGCAGGCCTTTGAAGCGCTCCTTCCTTGGCAGCGCGAATGCCTCGGCCTGGGGCCGCTCCCCTAAGGACCGTCGCCGAGCGTTTCACTGCACCGCCAGCAGATCCCCGATGCACGCGTGCACGTCGGGCGCGCGCATGAGGGTCTCGCCCACCAGAATCGCGTTGCAACCGGAGTCAAAGGCGCGCTGGCAGTCCGCCCGGGTCTTGATGCCGCTTTCACACACGAGGATCACGCCCTCGGGCACCTCCTCGCTGAGACGCTCGGTGGTGGCCAGATCCACCGCAAAAGTCGTCAGATTGCGGTTGTTGATACCGATCAGGCGGGCACCAAGGTCGAGGGCCCTGTCAAGCTCCTCAGCGTCGTGCACTTCCACAAGAACATCGAGTTGGAGGCGCAGCGCCTCCTCGTAAAGCGCCTCGAGTCGCTCCTGCCCAAGCGCAGCCACGATCAAAAGCACCGCGTCTGCGCCCGCCACGGAAGCCTCCGCGATCTGCACCTCGTGAATGATGAAGTCCTTCCGCAGCAAAGGCAGCGCCACCTCAGACCGAATCCGGCTCAGGTAGGAGAGGTTTCCCTGAAAGAACTCCCGGTCTGTCAACACCGAGAGGGCATGCGCACCCGCCGACTCGTAGGCGCGCGCAATGGCCACCGGATCAAATGCCTCGGCAATGACTCCGACCGAGGGACTGGCTTTTTTGACCTCGGCAATCAGTCCCAAGGCCTCAGGCCCCCGGTCCAGGGCGGAGGCGAACGGCCGAAAGTCGTTGCGTTCCAGCGCGGCCGCGCGCAGATGGGCCGCACGGGGCAGGATCCGAGCGACTTCCTGCTCCTTGACCGCGAGGATTTGTTGGAGACGGTTTGCAGCCATGGTCCCCATTTAAACTGGAATTGGGGCCTGTGCGCAAGCGGTGCGCGCTTTGCCCTTTGCCACGGGACGCCCTCCCAGTGCAAACTCCGGTCTCATGCCCGAGTCATCTCAAAGCCCAAACCAACCTCGCTACAAGCGGGTCGTCCTCAAGATTAGCGGCGAGGCCCTCAAGGAGGCCGGAAGTATGGAATCCATTTCGCCCCAGATCGTTGCGCAGGTGGCCCAGCAGATCAAGGACGTGCATGCCCTCGGCGTGGAAATAGCGATTGTCATCGGAGGCGGCAATATCTGGCGCGGCCTCTCAGCCAGTCACCGCGGCATGGAACGCACCACGGCCGACTACATGGGCATGCTTGCCACCGTGATCAACGGCATGGCGCTGCAATCCTCTCTGGAGGCCATCGGCGTCGCGACCCGTGTCCAGACCGCCATCCCCATCCAGAGCGTTGCGGAACCCTTCATCCGAAGGCGGGCCATGCGCCACATGGAGGTGGGACGGGTGGTCATTTTTGTCGCCGGCACTGGAAACCCCTTTTTCTCAACCGACACGGCGGCCGCCCTTCGGGCGAGCGAAATCGGCGCGGAGGCAATCCTTAAGGCAACCAAGGTCGACGGCATCTACACGGCCGACCCGAAGAAGGATCCCACAGCGACGAAATACGAGCGGATCAGTTACAGCCAGGCGCTTGCCCAGCGCCTGGAGGTCATGGACTCCACAGCCTTCACCCTGTGCATGGACAACCGGGTGCCGATCCTTGTCTTCGATCTGATGACGCCCAATAATATCCGGAACGCGATCCTCGGCCACCGCATCGGCACCCTTGTCGCCGCGGATTAGGAACCCCGGACCGGCGCCCCCCTTTGACGACCCATTTATGGACCCAGACGAAATCATCCTCGAAACCGAGTCGGCCATGGAGAAGGCCTTCGACTACCTCACCCACGAATTCGCCGCGGTACGGACGGGAAAAGCCTCTCCCGCCCTCGTGGAAAACATCGACGTGGAGGCATACGGCTCCACGATGAAGCTCAAGCAACTCGCCCTGATCTCCACGCCGGAGCCCCGCCTGATCGTTATCCAACCCTTCGACGCCGGCACCACCAAGGACGTGGAAAGGGCCATCAAGGAATCGAAGCTGGGCATCAACCCGATCAGCGACGGGAAGCTCATCCGGTTGCCGATCCCCCCGCTCACCGAGGAGCGGCGCCGCGACCTGGTCAAGTCGGTCAAGCAAATGTCCGAGGAGTCCCGGATCCGGGTACGTTCCGCGCGGAGGGACGGAATCGACGGCATCCGCAAACTGGGCAAGGAGGGCGGAATGGCAGAGGACGCGGTGGAGAGTTGCGAAAAGGAGATTCAGAAGATTACCGACGCCTTTGTCAAAAAGATCGACGATACCACCGCGCTCAAAGAGGCGGACATCATGAAGGTCTAGGGCTCAAGGACTTTAGGATCTCCGCCATGAAACGCTTGCGGGCACTTGTTTTTCTCACCCTTCCGGCGGTGATGGTCCTCTGGGCCCCACTGGGAAGAACGGAAGTCGTACGTCCCGCCCCCGACCTCGCCTTCCCGGGGCAAACGGGGAAGGCCAGAAGCCTCTCCTCGTTCAGGGGACAGCCGCTGGTCCTCTTACTGGCGGATTCCCCGAAACGCGGCGCGTTCAAATCGCAACTTAGGGCGCTCGAGGGTTCTTTTGACAGGCTCGCCAACCGTGGTGCCGTGGTAGCGGTCGGGTTCAAAAAAGGTGCTCCGCAAACCTTGCGCACGAACATCCCGTTGGTGGAACTTCCCGATGGCCCCACCGCCTGCAACGCCCTCGGACTCCAGGGGGACTTTGCCATCGTCCTTATCGGACCCGACGGAAACATCGATTATCAAACCGGAAAGGTAATCAACATCAACAGAATCCTCGAGGTGATGCAGAACTCCTTCGAGGTTCAACAAGCCTCTCTTCGAGGAGGCACGGGACGCTGACCACCGTCCGTCGGTCCCCCCACGGACCGTGGTGGTCCTGCGGATGCACCGGAATCCACCCGGGGCGGTTTTGAAAAGGATGCAAGCCGGACCTTCGTCCGGCGTGCCTAGTGAATTCCCATGTGCACTGTGAGCCTACGCTGCTCTTCGTAGGTCGGGTGAAACCCTTCCATCGGCCGTTTGTCCGCGTATCCGCTCACCCTGACGATCTGTTCGGGCTTGAGATCGTAGTTCAAAAGGCGCCGCCGCGAGGCCGCCGCCCGCTCCGCGCTCAGTTCCCACGCTCCGCGTTCCAGACGCAGGAAATCTGCCGCCGTCGGGCCGAAGGCCCGGGAAGTATGACCATCCAAAAGGAGCAGCATCTCATGACGGCCCGCAACAAACGCGAGGTTCTTCAGCACGAAATCGCCCCACTCCGTGACTTCGGTCGAATCCACCTTGAAAAACGGCTTTTTCTGCCGGTCAAACAACGTGACCTTGATCGTTTCGTTAACCAACTTGACGTCCACCGCGCGATCCTTGTCGGTCTGGTCAATCTTGAGCAACTTGATGAGCTCATCCGCGATGAACTGGAGGTCCTTGAGTTTCCTCGACCCGCCGGCCTCCCCGACTTTGTCCATGTTCTTCTCCCCGGGGGTTTTCTGCTCTCCACCTTGGGCGGAGGGCTCATTGTCATCCGGAGGCGCAGTGTCGATTTCATCCTCGTAGACGATCTTGTTGTCGTTGGGATCTGGCGCAATAATCCACATGACGATGAAAAGCGCCATCATTGCGGTCACAAAATCCGCGTAGGCGACCTTCCACGCCCCCCCGTGATGTCCGTCTTTTTTCTTCGCCATGGGTCAATGAGTCAAACCGAGCGCCCTAATAGGTGCAGTCCAATTCGATCCTCCGGGAACAGGAGCAGGTCACGATCACCTTCTCTATCCGGCCATTGTTGGTGACCAGTTCGACAGTGGGTTCGGTCAGGTCATGCTCATGCCCAGCACCGCGCGCATGAGCTTCCAAGCCCGTCGCGGCCTCTTTCTGCCGACTGGCCCGGCTCACCTCCTCGGCGTCCAGCACGCTGCCCGCCTCCAGAAGAGCCGATTTCAAAGATTGAAAACCACCCGTTTGCGGCAGGGCGGACATAAAACTTTCCGCGCCGTCCAGCGGATCACGGAAAGCCATGCCCTCCGAAGGATCCAGGGATTCCAGATGCTCTGAAGCGGGCATTTTGGGCCGGTTGGCGAGGTAGCTGTCCATAGTGTCTATTTGAAAGGATCCACGTTCAGAGTGAACATCATCCGATCGTTCTCCTCGGACTCGGGCTCCGTATCCGGAAGCGGCTTGCTGTCACCGAAGCCCGTGATCCGATAGATCAGGGTGGGCGGGCAGGCGTAGTTCACAAGCGAGCGCCGGCAGGCATTGGCCCGGTCTACGCTCAATTCCCACAGACCGTAGTCCTTCTTGAAATTGTTGCCCTCGGAAGTGGCCACGTGGCCGTCGATGAACACACTCAGGCGGTTTTTGTCGATGATCCACGAAAGGCTTTCCATCACAAACTCGCCCCACTTGGTCAGCGTGGCGGTTTTGGGCTGGAACAGGGGTTTCTTCGGGTTATCGAACAACAGAATTTTGAGCCCGTCGGATGTAACCTGAACCTCCATCGTGTTCTGGTCCGGGTCCTCCTTGTCCATCAGCTTTTGGAGCTCAGCAGCGATTTTCTCAATGGTCTTGTTGATCTCGTCCTGAGTCATCCGGACCTCGTCCACCGACTGGTCCCCCTCCTTGTCTTGGGATCCGCCGAAGAACCATTCCGCCAATGGCACTTTGAACTGGCTGGAAATCATGGCCGCCAGCTTGGGCTTATCCTTGCAAATCCACAGCACGATGAACAAAGCCATCATCGCGGTCACGAAGTCGGCGTAGGCTACTTTCCAAGCCCCTCCGTGATGCTCGTCCTTTTTTTTACCCATGGCTCCGCCTCAACTCTGCGAACAAACTGGGAGTGCCCCCACGGCCCTACTTGCCGGCACCCTTGAGGATTTCCTCAAGCTTTTCCGCTGAAGGCGTGAGGTGGTGGTCCAGACAGCGGCGGGCCACTTCCACCGCCATCACCGGGTTCATCCCTTGGGCGAATCCACACAACCCCTTCATCAGGCCGACGTAGTAACCGTATTCCAAAGTGTTCAGGTGCTTGACTTTGGCTGCCGTAGGATTGATGAACCCGTAGGCCCCCAGAATCCCCATCAGCGTCCCGGTCAATGCCGCAGCCACGCTTTTGCCCACCATCTGCGGACCGGAATCAACGATGGCCATCGTGTGAATGATCCCGAGCACCGCCGCGATAATCCCGATCCCCGGCAGAGAGTCTCCAATGAGCTGCATCAGGTGGATAGGCTCGGCCGCCTCCTCCTCGTGAGCATCCACAGTGACTTGCATCAGGGCTTCCAAATCCTCGGGTTTGATACGGCCGTCGATGAGCGGCTTGAGGCCGTTGATCAAAAAATCGAGCCGGTGATGGTTCTTCACCAAAGTTGGAAACTTGGAAAAAATCGCACTCTTTTGCGGATCCATCACATGGTCTTCCAAGGCAATCAGGCCATTGCGGCGGGCGGTGTTGAACAGCTCGTAAAGCAGCTTGAGCAATTCTTCCGCATCCTTTTTCTGTACCGATCCCCCCTTGAGCACCGACATGATCGACCCGATCATCGCCTTGATCCCCGCCGGGGACGTTGCGATCAACAGCAGTCCGCCGGTGATGCCTCCAAGAGTGACAATCTCAGAAGGAACAATCAAATGTTCCGCATGGCCCCCGGCCATAGTGAAACCAATGAGACAGCCAGCAATAACGACAATGTAGCCTACGATTAGGAGCATAAGTTGGAGTTGTTAATACGTCTTACGAAATTCCGAAGACTGATTACCGCCTGCGTGTGGATCTGCGATATCCGGCCTTCGGTCAACCGGAAAACAGCGGCAATCTCAGCGAGCCGCATGTTTTCAAAATAATACATGGACAGGACCTTGCGCGTAAGATCCGGCATTTTCTTCATCTGACCGACGACCAGTTGCAGCATCTCGCGGCGGTCGAGCTGTTCCAAGGTCCCCTCGAGATTTTCATCAGGTATCCGGTCATGAAACCGACTTTCAGACCCGCCCTCCTCATTAGTCAACTCCTCATCCAAGGGGACGAAACTAATCGGTCGAATCTCATCTAGCAGCCCCCAGTACACCTCCAGCGTAACCCCCAGTTCCTCGGCAACCTCGGACTCGAGACTGGGTCGACCAAGCCGCTGCTCCACTCTCTCCATGGCTTCCCGCAGCCGCTTCGCCTTTTCGCGGATGCTGCGGGGCGTCCAGTCCATCCTCCTTAACTCGTCCCGCACCGAGCCCCTGATGTGCAAGGCGGCGAAGCTGGCGAAGGGCGTGCCATGCGTCGGGTCGAACTTGCGGACCGCCGACATCAGGCCGGTGATCCCCACGCTGTAAAGGTCCTCCAAATCAAGCGAGGGCGGCAAAAATATCCGCATCCGGTCCACCACGGACTTCACCAAGGGAATATTCGTCTCCATCAGTTGGGTGCGATCCTCCTCTGTCTGGTAGACACGCGCTACCGTCGAAGCATTTACAGGGGTGGATTCGTGGGACTGCATGAAATCTCAATTCGCCCGACGTTACCTGCGATTCGACGTGTCGAACTCCTCCCCGTCCTGAGCGCTTCTGTTTCCCCGTGACCTGTCCGCAATGCACCCCTTGATCCCTGCGATGTAGGCCGAGTGCAACATCCGGAAGAGGAGTCCTCCGACGAAGCACGCAATCGCGGCGTCCCGCAGCGCCACCGCGGGCCGGTTTCCAGCGAAAAAGTAGCTGGAAACCAAGACCGCCGCGAAACCGGCAAAGCCTCCGAGTAAGAGAAAGTACTTCATGCGCTCGCAGCTTGGTTAGCAGTTTCCAAACCAACTCCGGAAAAGGTTCGCGAAAGTACCGCCTCAAACACGTTCTCCTCGCAGTCCCCGGCGATGTTTTGGCCCGTGCTTAGGAACAACGGAGTCAAACCGGAGCGCAGCAGGAAGTCCCACATCTTACCCCAGTGCTGTAGTTCATCCAGATGGGTGAAAACGACATGGGTGCAGTCCAACTGGGCCCCCACCTCGAAGCACCTGCGGATCAATGACGGATCGTAAGCCGCATTGATCACAATGGCGCGGCTCGTGGTGAACAATGGGGCAAGCGCCGAGCGGATCTCGTTCAATTCATCAGCCGCCCAGAGCGAAAATCCGGGTAGATCTATGTAAAGGGTCCGGCCATGCCCCGGACGGGGCGCCTCCATCGGCGTCCTGATGTAACTCGCCCCGAGCGCCTCGCAGAACACCGAGAGCGCGTCCCCCGGATTTGCGCGGTCCAGATCCAGTTTGAGGGCCGCGGGCGCCTGACTCCGCAGGAAGACGTCCATTGCGAGCCGCTTGCACAGCGCCGTTGTCTTGCCAGAACCCGCCGGCCCCACGAAAGCCACCCGGTCGCCGAGCGGCCTGCGCGGGATTGTCCGGTACTCCGCCCGCAGCAACCCGCTGACCTCAGGCAGCGCCCGCCCAAACGGCATCGTTTCAATCGTGCTCCACGCAGGGTACATTTGAAGCCTGGCAAGCACCTGTTTCGAAATCCCGCCCGCCTCCAACAGCCTGACCAGCCGGCTCCCCGGTCCCGCCGACTCGGCATAGGCGGAGGCGGCGGCGACCGCAGCCATGTGGCCGTCCTGCGGGGCGCTACGCGGCATTTCGGTGACCACTGTGCGCATCTGCTGGACCGGTTGGCCGGCGGCCTCGGGGCCATTCGCAATCGGGGTGGCCACCGGGACAGGGAGCGGTGCATCGCCTACCGCGGCAATCACCTCCAACTTCGGCGCCTGCAGAAAACGCGCGAGGCCGCGCCCCTCCACCTGGCGCACCGACACCACGCGGGCGCGCGCGCCGAAGCGCTGACGCAACACCGAAACGGCCTCCTCCGCGCTTCCCACCACGAATCTGTAACGCTGTTCAGACATACATTTGCATCACGCTGAAGCCACCAAAGTGCAAATCAAATTCATCCTGCTTGAGCCGGTCGCCCCAAGGCTAGGCGGCTTGCTGGCCGGATTGCTGGGCCGCAGGCGGGGGCAGCACTATGCCCACGTTTTGAATCTCAGTTTGCGCCGGCAACTCCTGGTACGACAACACCACGAGTTTGGAAAGCGACGGCTCGAAGAAGCGGCGGAAAGCCAGACGGAGTTCGGAAGTGGTGATCAACACGGGAATCTGTCCCCGCTCAGCCATCTCCGCCATTTTCCTGGAAAGTTCCTGCAAAAGGTGTTGGGCCAGCTGCGGATCAATCACCAAGCCGACATCAAACTGGGTACGGTGGACCTTGCTGGTCAGGGCCTGTTCCATGCGCGGCTCAATCGTCAGCGCCTTCAACACGCCGGGCTCCGCCTCAAACTCCGCCACGAAATACGTGCCCAAGCGCCGCCGTACATGTTCGGAAAGCTCGTCGGGATTCTTGGTGAGCGCCGCGACGTCCCCAAGGCTTTCCATGATCGAAGGCAGATTCTTCACAGAAATGCCCTCGCGCAGAAGGTTTTGAAGCACCCGTTGCACCACGCCGACCCCAAGCGGTTCCGGCACCACGTCGTTGACCAACACCGGCTGGGTTTCCTTGAGGGAATCCAACAGGGCCTGCACATCCTGCCGCCCCAAGATCAGGTAGGCGTTGCGTTTGAGCATCTCCGAAAGATGGGTGATCAACACCGAACTGGGGTCTACCACAGTGAACCCATGGATTTCTGCCGTGCGTCTCTCCTCGTCGTCCACCCAGGTGGCCTTGATTCCAAACACGGGCTCCACCGTGGGCACCCCGCGCAGCACCACGGTACTGTTGGAAACATTCATCGCCAACCAGTGCTTGAGGAGCACCTTGCCCCGTGAAATTTCGCGTCCACGCAACAGGAACCGGTACTCCGAATTTTCCAAATCGAGGCTGTCCCGGATCGCAATCGGAGGAATGACCATCCCCATGTCGCGGGCAAAATTCCTGCGGACGCCGGTCACCCGGTCCAGCAGGTCGCCACCGGTCTTTTTGTCGGCCAATCCAACGAGTCCCAGACCGAGTTCGATGCAGATCACATCCACCTCCATCAACTTCCGGAACTCCTCTGAGACCGCCCGCGGCTTGGCATCCCCTCCTCCCGCAGGTTTTTCACCCGCGCCAGGGGCAGCCCCCGAGGCAGCCGGGGAAAGGCTCTTGGCGGTTCCGGCCATCGCGGCGGCCATCGCCTTTTCCTCCTCCTCCTCCACGGCGCGCTTCAGCTTCCATGTGAGGAGCGAGAGGAGGACGGAAATGACGAGGAAGGGCATCGTGGGCATTCCCGGGACCAGGGCGAAGACGCCCATCATTCCCGCGGCGATCCCCATGGCGCGCGGGTAGAAGGTGAGCTGCTTGGAAAGGTAGGTGCCCAAGTCGGAATCCTCCGAGGCGCGCGTCACCAAAATACCGGCTGCCAGCGAAACCACGAGGGCGGGCACCTGTGCGACCAGTCCGTCCCCGATTGAAAGCAGGGTGTACTGGCGCAGGGCCTGTTCGACCGGCATGTTTTTTTGCACAACGCCGATGACGATGCCCCCTACGATGTTGATCAAGGTGATGAGGATGCCCGCGATGGCGTCCCCACGCACAAACTTGCTGGCCCCGTCCATCGCGCCGTAGAAATCGGCTTCCTTCTGGATCTTTGCGCGGCGCCGCGTGGCGGTCGCCTCTTCAATGAGGCCGGCGTTCAACTCCGCGTCGATCGCCATCTGCTTGCCGGGCATCGCGTCCAAGGTGAAACGCGCAGCCACCTCGGCGATGCGGCCAGCCCCCTTGGTGATGACCATGAAGTTGATGACCACCAGAATGAGAAAGACCACCGCCCCCACCACGTAGTTCCCTTGCACCACGAAATCACCGAAGGACTGGATGATGTTGCCCGCATGACCGTCCACCAAAATGAGCCGGGTTGAGGCCACGTTGAGCGCCAACCGGTAAAGCGTCACCGAAAGCAGCAACGTCGGGAACCCGGAGAAATCCTCTGGCTCCTTCACGTAAACGATGATCAGCAGGATGAGCAGCGAAATCGCAATGCTGGTCGCCAGCAAAAGATCCAAAACGCCCGGCCCCACCGGCACCACCAACAGCACCACGGTCCCGAACAGAGCCGCGACAAAGGCAAGGTCCCCTTTCTTGAGACTCTCAAAAATCTTGGTTGGCGATGGGAAAGCGAGGGCGCTCATGAATCAATCCATATGGGAAGCAAGCCGCGTGCTCAGGACTCGGATCTTCTGCGCTTCAACTCGCGGAAATAATCCTTGTGCGTCCGGTATACGAACGCAAGGATCTCCGCAACAGCACGATAAAGATTTACGGGAATGGGCTTCCCCACCCTTCCAAACTTGTACAAAATGCGGGCAACCGTGGGGTTCTCAACCACCGGCACCCCTTTTTCGGCGGCGATCGCCTTCAGGCGCCTCGCAAAGGCCTGCTCCCCCTTGGCCACGACGATCGGCGCCGCTTCCGTGCGGCGGTCATACCGTAGCGCCACCGCAAAGTGGGTAGGGTTGGTCACCAGCACGTCCGCCGTCTGCACGGACTGGAGCATCTGGCGCTGGAGGATCCGCCGGGCCATCGCACGCAGCGCGCTCTTGATCTTGGGGTCCCCTTCGGACTGCTTCGCCTCATCGCGGACCTCCTGTTTGGTCATCATCAGGCTCTTCCGGATCCGATAGGCCTGGTAGGTGTAGTTGAGACCACCGATGATCCCCAGCGCCAGAATACAGCGCCAAAGTAATACCATTCCAGCTTCCACGATGAAGCCACCGATGCGCTCCACGGGGGCGGGAGTGAAAAAAATGGGATCCTTGAGCACGCTCACCAGCGCGCCGCGGATCACCCATGCCACGGCTACAAGCCGGAACGCGTCGGTGGCCACCTTGACCAGACCTTGCATCGAAAAAATCCTCTGAAACCCCTGTACGGGGTCCAGTTTGTCGGGATTCGGTTCCAGAACCTTCGGAGAAAGGGCGAATTTGGTCTGCACCCCCCCCACGAGAATCGCCGCCACGGTACACACCCCCGCCAGCGGGATGCTCAACCCAAACATGGTCTTGAAGGCCTCCAGGCCCCACGTCTTGGCCGCCTCCGGACGAATCTCCGTTCTGGAAAGGTGTCCGAAGATATCCACGGCGATGGAGGAGACCCGTGCGGCGATCTCACTGCCCAGTGTTGAAATCACCCAGAGCGCTCCTGCAAGGATCGCCACGGCCTGCAGGTCGGGCGCCCTGGCGAAGTTGCCCATGTCCTGCGCCTCCTGCAGGCGCTTGGGCGTCGGCTGCTCCGTTTTGTTCTGGTCATCTTCGGCCATTTCGCGGGACGTTCAGGAATTGGTTCGCCGTCTAGGGAATGATCCGGAGCATCGACTCGGGCACCAAGCTGAAGGACTCGAGCAACAACTGCGCCGCTAGGGTCAGGGTGATGCCAAGCAGGGTCAGCCCCACCACGATCCGCACCGCGAAACTTTCGCCAAACACGTTCATGGAGGGAGCCACCTTGCCCAAAATCGAGAACGTGAACGAGATGACAAAGTTGATCGCGATCAACGGAGCGGCAATCTGCATTCCTATGTGGAAAATTTTGCCCGTCGCGGTCACCAGCAGCTCTGGGGCACTCACGTTCCCCCGCAACATCGCCAGAGGCGCCACATCAAAGCTGCGCAGAAACGCCGCCAACACCGATTGGTGCGCCTCTGAAATAAAAAAGGTCATTGCGGCGAACGACGTCAGAAGCTGTCCGACGGGACTTTCAGGGGTGTCGCTCATCGGGTCGATCTGCTGACCCATCGACAGCCCCAGTTCACTGGAGATCACCTGCGCAGCGACCTCCACGGAGTTCATCGTGAGCCGTACCACCCACCCCATCAGCAGGCCGATCAGCGACTCCTGCGCCATCGCCACCACAATCTCCCCGATGCTCGCCGGCAGATTGTCGGGTGCCTTGCGCATCCAGACCGCCAGCATCGCCACAAACAACGCCATCATCAACCGGATCATCGCCGGAACCGCTTTGGAGGAGAAAACCGGGGAAACCACCATCACCCCCGTCGCGCGCACGGAAGCCAGGAACCACATCATCAGGAATTCCCCGTTCAGCATAGAAAGGTTCGTCCTTAAAAAAGGCGCTCACGCGGAGCCACCGGGCCACCGGGCGGCGGAGAAGTGGAAACGGTTCGGCCCGTTTCTTCTGCAAATATCCCCGACGTTGCCGCTCCGGGTCCTGTTTGTCGGCGGCACACTGGCATTCGGATTACATTCCGCATGACACCGATCCCCGTCGGACGAATCCTTTCACCCCTCCAAACCGACTGGAAACTGAGAGCGGGCCGTTTCATCGGTGCGCACGGATCAGGCACCCCGCCCTACTGCGTTGCCTCCGGAAGTCGGTTTAGAAAAACAATGGTGAAGTCCATCAGGGTCCGCAAAATCCACGGCGCCACCACGACCATTGTGATCCCGATCGCCGTCACCTTGGGAATGAACGCCAAGGAAGCCTCCTGAATGCTTGTCACCGCCTGCAAGAGGCTCACCACCACCCCCACCGTCACCGCAATGATGAGGATCGGGCTGGACACCGTCAGCGAAGTCGTCACCAGCGAGCGCAGGATATCAACGGACTGTTCGATGTTCATGACGCAAAACTTTGCACCAAAGACCGCACAATCAAGTGCCACCCGTCCACCAAAACAAACAACAAGAGCTTAAAGGGCAGCGAAATCATCATTGGCGGCATCATCATCATCCCCATAGACATCAATGTCGCCGACACGAGGAAGTCGATCACCAGGAATGGAACATAGATCATGAATCCCATCTGGAAAGCCGTCCGCAACTCACTCAGCACAAACGCCGGCACCACCACCGTGATCGGCAGATCCTCCGTCTTGGTCACCCCCTGCCCGGAGAGTCCAAGGAAAAAATCCACCTCGGACGCCCGCGATTGTTTTATCATGAAGTTTTTCAGGGGCTGCGCCGCGCGTTCGGCAAACTGGACCGTGTTGATCTCACGGTCCATGTAGGGCTTCAAGGCCTCCTCATTCACCCGCTTCAAGGTTGGAGTCATCACGAACATCGTGAGGAACAAAGACATCCCGATGATGATCTGATTCGAGGGGGCGCCCTGCAATCCGATCGCGCTCCGGATGAACCCCAGCACAATCACCATTCGCGTGAAGCTCGTCATCAGCATCACGAAGGACGGGGCCAAAGTCAGCACCGTCATCAACGCCACGATCTGAATCGCGGTGGAAACGTTCTTCAAATCGTTCTCACCGCCCAGCGCAATCGTCAGGGAGGCGCCTCCCGGCGCCGCAGCAGCCGCGACCGGTGCCGCCGGGGCTTGGGCGATACCAGATAAAGGAAACAGCAACAGGATCCCAAAAAGACCAACAAACAGTCCCACCCTCCACCCAAGGGCGCGGCGGGACAGAGAGACGAAACCCTCCTTTTCAATACAGTTCATTGAACCTCCTTTGTTCCTACGTCCCGCCCTTCAGTCTTTGTCGGGGAAAACGCCGCCGAGGTTGCATCCGAGAGCGCCTCCGCGAACGCAACGCCCTGCCCGGCTTGATCGCCTTCCAGACCGCATAGGAAATCAATCCGCCCCGGCGAAATTCCGATCAGCACACGTTTGCCCTCGTACTCTGCCACCACCAGATGCTGACGGTTGCCCACCACACGGCTCTCCTCGATGTGGAGTTTGCGGGCAGTCTTCGCTGCACCCCAGGAAACTCCGAAAAAACCTCCCCTTAAGAGCACCGTAAAACCCGCCGCGCCAAGCACGACGATCGTCAGCACATAGCCTAGGAGAGAAACCGATCCCCCACCGTCGAAGGACCAGCGTTCCCCCGTTGGGAATGCTGCAGGTGGCGCGACGGACGGTCCCTGCGGAGAAGCCTTTTCCTGCGCCCAAATCGAGCCGCCCCAAAGGGAAACAACCCAGAGGAGGACGGTCGGAAACCGGGCGGCGTAAGCCATAAGGCACGCGGCCCTAGGCTGGCCCGCCAACCATTGTGGTGACCTTGATCGCAAACTTCTCCTCCACCACAACCACCTCGCCCAGCGCAATCAGTTTGTCGTTGATGTACAGCCCAACGGGATCATCCGCGCGCTGTCCCAACTGGACTACCGTCCCGGGTTGCAGTTCGAGGACGTCGCGCATCGCCATCTGACAAGATCCAAGCCGGACCGTGAGTTGCACTTTTACATCCAGCACCGCGCTCAGTCTGGAATCATCGAGAGCATTAACCATAACTATTCCTTTGAGATTCTTTCGTTCAAGTGCACTGCAAGGCGCCCCTCCTCCACCCCGATGGTTCCGTAGAACTCCTCGGTCTCGGACACCGACAACTTTGTTTGGTCTATCAATTCCTGGGGAAGATGAATCAGGTCGCCTACAGACAAACCCGCAGCCTCCCCGAGAGTAATGTCACGCACATCCCAAACTGCAGTGATCGGCACCTCAATCATTGCATAGGGCGAACGCCAATGGAGCGGCTTCTGCTTGATTTCAGGAGCGGCCTTCCCACCGATGCCCGTCTCATGGGTCAGTCCGTCCATTAGCGAAAAGGGAACCGCAATCTGAAGAACTTCCTTCAAGTCACCCACAGAAAGATCGACCTTGAAGACAAAGAGCGAGGTGTCATCCGAGGCAATCTGCAAAAACCGGCAGCTCGACTCATGACCGACAATCGCAGGGCGCTTGCCCGCGGAGCGCTCGAAAAGCGAACACCATTCCTTCAGAATCATCACCGCGATCTCGTCCAAAAGCGCAATTTCAATCTCGGTGGGACTCCGGTCCCCCTCGGGCGCAACCCCCTTCCCACCGAGCAAACGGTTCGCCAGCGCAATGCTTGAGAGCGGCCGCATGTCCAGAACCCCAGCCCCCTCCAAACCTTCGATCTGAAACACTGTCAGGTGCGTCGGAACGGCGAGCGCGTCGCAAAAAGAGCGGAACGTGGTACTCGCACAGGAAACCGAACTTTTCGCCAGAACAACGTCCATTCTCAGGTACGTCGCAAGCCGGGCAGAAAGATCGGCGGCGAACTTCTGATGCAACGCCGCGAGTTGGCTCGTGTCCTTCTGCGAGAGAAATCCGGGCTGGCGGAAGTTGTAGGACGTCACCACCGAGGAGTCCACCTGCATCCGCAGTCCGTTCGCCGCAATGACCTCCACCAACTGGCCGGTTTTGGTGACCGGCGAGACGAGATCCTCCACCTTGGGTGCTTCGGAAAGGTCGGTCATTGGATCACGAACTCCGTGAAGAAAATCTGCTTCACAACGTTGGAATTGAGCGCTTTGTTGAAGTTGGCCGCCAATTCGCTGCGAAGGATGTTCTTGGCTCCCGAGGCCTCCATATCGGCAAGGGAACGCGCGCTCAGGACGGTCAACGCAGCGTCCCGCAGCTTGCTTTTATTTTCCTCGACGATCACACCGATATTCTGGTCGTCGCTCACCACGCTGAAAGCGCACTTCACATACTTTGTCCCAAGGGAGCCAGTCAGGTTCGAAACTACGTTGGTAAAGCTGTAAGACCAGCCGTCCTTGGAGTACTGAACCGTAGGCTTTTTCTCCTTATCGCCACCGCCTGCGGGCGCCGCGTCCGCTTTGTGGCCATCCTTGGCGGGCGCCGCGTCTTTGCCGTGCGCATCCTTCCCATGAGCGTCCTTCGCAGGAGCCGCATCCTTCCCCGCAGGCTTGGCTGCCTCCGGTTTGGCTCCCGCATCCCCCCCAGAAGGCGTGATGAGCGGAGCGGCATTTTCCGCCGCCACCGCCGACGCCTTGGCCTTTTCCACCATCTCGCCTAGAGACTTTTCCAGTTTCGGAAGGAACACAGACTTCACCATCACGAAGGAGACCGCCGGCATCGCGACCAGCATGACCGCCAAGGGGATGAACGGATTCGCTTTCTTTACCGGAACCGGAGGGGCGCCGGCGTCGGCGGGTGGACTGGTTGCTTCGTCTGCCATGGAAAAGTGAAGTAGAATTGAACAAAACCGCTAGTCTACCGAGCTCTATACTAACGCTTGAGATTGACGGCTTCTTCCATCATTTGGTCGGCGATCGTGATCACCCGGGAACCAGCTTGGAAGGCGCGCTGCGTCACAATCATTGTCGAGAACTCCTCCCCAATGTCCACGTTGGAGAGTTCCAAGGCACCGCCGTTGATCGAACCAAGCCCGCCCAAGCTCGGAGTAAGCCTGTTGATGTTTTCCGCGTCCCATGGCCCATTATAAGGTCCGGCGGTAAATATTCCCGAGAATAGGTTATCTCCTTCGCGAATCAAAGCTCCTGGATCCTTAAAGCTCTGGATCAGCACGGAACCACCATTGAACGTCTGACCGTTTGAAAGGATCACATTCACCTGTCCGTTCGTGCCTACGTTGAAGGTCCGGATCCGCGGTGCGGCAGCGCGGGCCGCCTCCAAAGGAATGCCAACCAGTTCAACACCGTTCGTCCCGTAGAACGTGAAATCTCTCGACTCATCAAAACTCACTCGAAGATCACCCAATCTAGATGCGGGAGTGTACTGGGTGGAAACTGACAGTGATGCCGTGTCAAACGTGTTTGCATTCGGACGCTTGTTGAGGACCACGGTCTGCTCGCCAAAACCGAGAGCGACCTCGCTGTAAGAAGAGGTTGACACGTTCTTCGGATTTCCAGCACCCGTGTCGGAGTCCACAAGTGTCAGAACAAAATCGTTGAAAGTGGGATCCTGCGTGATCGTTCCAACGTAGGCTCCGCTGGGCAAACCATCACCTGAAACTCGCATGCCGGAAACAATACCAGCAACATCCGGAAGGCGAATCGTGTTAGTCCCAGCCACCAACGTTTTGTCGCCCGATGCCACAGCACTGGAATTCGTTAAAGAGCCGGTAGCCACCTGATTCACATCAATCGTCGGAGGATTGGTAGTGGAATCTATCGCGGTGATCTTAATTTTTTGCCCCGGAGTAAACCCCGAAGAAAGAGAAACCACCATTCCTATGTCCAACCCCGCCACCGAATCCACGGTGATCCGCGTGGTGGTGGCACCACCGGTTGGCGGCGTGAATGACACACCCGTCAGTGTGACCGATGAAGCGGAGGCTGCGATCGATGTCCTGAGATTACCTTGGGCGCTCTCGATCCGAGTTCCGGGCTCGATACCAGGACCGGAAAGCACCATCCCTGGGATCAAAGCAGGTCGCGCAAAGTCTGGGGGAAATACGAGGTTCAGGGATTCCGAATCGACGCTCAAGAGACTGGCATTTAAGGTCACCGCACCGGATGTTGTGGCTTTGGAACTCAATGTAACCACCCCACCAACAATCGATTTAATGAAAGTTCCAGGGGGGTAAGTCCCACCTGCAATCGGCATACCAACCTTCAGGACAGCGGCGTCAGTCGCAGACAACCCACTGAGCAAAGCACTGTTAGCCGTGGAGGTTCCAGCGATAGATTGAGTGCGCAAGCCTGAAGGGATCGTGATTTTCACGTTGTCCTGAGGCCCCTTCACATCATAACTTCCGCTCACCGCGTCATACACCACCTTCGTCGTTGCTCCAACTGCCCCTTGCACACGGAAGCCCTGCTGCGTGACCATGTAACCATCCGCATCAACACGGAAATTTCCAGCGCGCGTCACGTAGTCCTGGCCAGTCTGCGGGTTTTTAACGCGGAAGAAACCGTTGCCCGCGATCGCAAGATCGCTATTGGAACTGGTAGTCTGAATGGTGCCCTGCGAAAACACCGGCGCGATCGCCTGCACTTGCACCCCGCCGCCAACCTGCGTCGGAGCAATCTTCACAGCGGTGTTGTTCTCATTCGGCACCAGCGGTTTGATGATGTTCGAGAAGGTGTCCGAGTACTGGGCCCTGGAAACCTTGTACCCCACCGTGTTCACATTCGCGATGTTGTTGGATACCACTTGAAGCCCTTCCGAATAGGAACGGAGTGCGCTTACACCGACATTGAGACTGGAAGCGAGAGACATAACGTTTAGATATTTACAGTTTTGCTACGGGTGGGTTTCTTTTAAATTCTTGGAGCTATTTCGGGAGCGTCACAGCGATAATCTGGCTGGTGGGGTATGTCTTATTATCTACAAGCACCTTCGGCACACCTTCCTCCATAACCACGCCGGAGACGGAGCCAGTGACTTCGGTGCCACCGACGCTGAGCGTGATATTCTTTCCGAGGAACTGCTGGGCGGAAGAGAATCCAAAAGAAGAGGACAGGGTGTTGACTGTTTTGGTGAGTTCCTTGGCCTGTTCCAAAGACGCGAACTGAGCCATCTGCCCCATAAACTGGGCATCCTCCATGGGCTTCAAGGGATCCTGATTCTGCAACTGCACCGTGAGCAGCCTCAGGAAATCATCCTGAGTGAGAGTTGACTTATTTTCCTTAATCTTGAATCCCTCAAGCGCCTTCTGGACCTCGGGAGCCAATGAGCTGGTACTGGAAGTGACTGTTGGCATAAAAACTTTTTCTTTTCCTGTTACGCGTACAACGCCATGCCCCGTTGGGCCGCCACGGGCACAGACTGAGTGTTGATCTGCGACTTCCCGGGAGAAAGGTTCTTCGGATTGAAGGCACCGAGGAGGGCTGAGGAAGCATTATCTTCCATCCGCTCGCGCCGATCGCTCGCATCGGAGTTGTTGTCAGAAAGTCCGCCAAAACCCGACCTTCCCTCAAACGCAGCCGAAACCATCTTCTGATCGGCGGCCTCCTTGGCAATAAAGGTAGCCCAGTTGTTTTCAAGGGCCCGCAACAGCGGTTGAGACTCGGAACGGAAGGACGCCTGCAAACCCGCTGCGTTCATGCGAACCTCCAAACCAAATGACGACCCGTCTTCCAAGCGAACTTCCACCGCGAGATGGGAAGGATTTTCGGAACGCGCTCTCTCGAGCGCCCGATGAATCACATTAGCGAGGTCGGCCGACCTTGCATCAACTGGAGGAAGCACGGTCGGCTTGGAAGAAGTCGCACGGACCACACTGGGTTGGGTTCCAGACTGAATCGCAGCCTTCTGAGTGCCGGAAAATTCAAGCCCTTCGGTCAGTGCGTTCCCCTGCGGAAAAGAATCGTCCTCAGACACAACGGTAAGCGCGGACCTTTCGTCCACGGGCGCTGCTATCACTAGGGGTCTTGCTTCCACGCCACCTTCTTCAGCACCAAACGTGCCAATCGTGCTGAGGCCCTCGGCGTCGAGTCTGTCTGCCTCGGCCGAATCTCCTCCAGCGAGCGATCCGAGCCCGTTCCGATGCTCAAGATTTGAGCCTCCTTCACTGTCGCCGCGCGACCTGTTACCCGATCCAGACTCTTGATCCCTGCCAACCTGCAAGTCGGTCGAAGAACCAACGGACAGCGCCGTAAGATCGGAAGCGGAAGCATTTCCATCATCGGCCGGGGAGTCGACAGGCGGGGCCTCCGAGGTCCTTGCGTCCGGCTTGGCGGCAAAAAATGCCGCAGCAGGATTTTCAGGGTTGGCCGAGACCAGAAATGCGTCGTCAGTCGCTGTTAATCCACTTTGGACATCCGCCCCGGGGAGGACTGCCACGCCGTTGTCGGCGCCTGTCAAATCATCCGTCCGTTTTTGCAGCAACAGGACGTCCGCAGCATCTGCGTCTGCGGCGATGCGGTCACTGAGGGCGATGGCCGCGGACGAATTAGCGAGGGCAGCTACCTGAGACGGATCGGCTTCAACAACCACCGTCGAAACCAGAGCGGTCGGAACGATCTTTGGAACGACCCGGGTAATCTGCGAAGAGGACGCAGACCGAGACGGCTGTTCCACCTTAGGCTGGCCTACGATCATTGCCTCCTCCATAGCGGTCTTCACGAGGATCTCCACAGGCTGCCCCGTCGGATTCTTCGGCAGTCCTTCTACGGTTGAATTTGGCTGATCGCTACCGGTCTTCAGCGCAGTTAAGGGCGACAGCCAATCGGACGCCAATGAGGGCTCCTCCTGCGAAAAATTAGCGCTTCCCTGATCTGCATTCGCGCCGAGTTGCGACTCATCTGAAAGCGCCAGCGGAGGCGCGACCTGCGGTTGTTGCTGCACGATCGACGAGGCGAGGGCGATGGCAGCGGCTTCCAACGCAAGTTCAAGCGGGTCGTCAAGCCGAGGGTCGCGGGGCAGCGGCGCCTCAGTTTCCAGCGGCGACGAAAACGCGGCAGAAGAATCGTTTGACGAACCACGATCAGAGCGAGGCTCAACGGAGGCGCCGGACGCTGGGCTTGCGACAGTTTCCGGGCCGTCTTTCCTTTCCGCCCTCGAGGCCGCGGTCTCTGCAGTGCCGGTCGCACGGCGCGGACCTATCTTCGCCGCACGGTCAACCTGCGCAGGGGAGTCGGAGACCTGAATCAAACTGGAGAAGTCCGACGCAGACGAATCCTGCTGAGCGGACTTCGGGGCAGGCCCCGACAAACCCATTCCAGAACCAGTTCCGGGAACGGCGGGAATAAAACTGGAGACAATCATTGGGCTGCGAGTTCCTTCTTGGGAGCTTTCATCAATCGGAGTTTGTCAGAGATCCGTGCCGCCCGCCGGGCGGACGGTTCGTCGGAATTTTTGTCCACAATGCGAGCCATCTCCCCGAGCACAAGGGCGGCGCTCTTTGCCTTCATTTGGGACAGAATCTTGACCGCGGAGTCCTCGTCGATCTCACGAAGGATGGACGCGGCGCCCAATGGCAGCATTGCCGTGTAAGTCTGGGCAAGGGTCTTGAGGTTCTCAATTTCAACATCAGAGATCTCCACGATCCGAGCCTCGAAATCCCTGCGAAGCTTGAGGATCTCTTCCTTCACTTTTTCGACCTCCTGACGCTCGGCGGTCACTTGTGAGGACATTGCAGCAAGATCTTTCTGCTCCTCAATAATGGCCTCGCGTTCCTTCTTTAGCTCCGCGATCAGTTCATCCACTGCGTTTGTTTTGAAACTCCAAAGCTGCGGAGGCGGAGCGGCCGCCTCGACGGCCTTGGCCTCGGCGACCGCCACCTCTACAGGGTCCGGGGGTGGCGTGAAGTCAGGTTTGGGAAGTTTCGAGACCGCAGAATTGAGCATCACCACGGTGCAAACCATGTTGATCACGAATCCAACGAGGGCCAAAAACCAAGGTGCTGCCAGCATAATTATTCAGTCAGTAATTAGACGGCGTAAGCGAGTTGCCGCTGAATGCCCACCCATCGGGCGGAAACCAGATCCTCGACGGCTTTTTCTTCAAGCCTGGCCTGTTCGGCGTTGTGACGCTCCCGGTGGCGTTCCTTCAACCGCACCAACATCTGGGTCTTGGTGCGCGCTTCCATCCAGAGCTTGAAACGGACCTCTTTGAGTTGGTCCGCGCGCGCGAGACGCTGGGTGAGGGTGTCGCAGTAGTTCCTCTGCTGGCGGATGGTCTGCAGATAGAGGAGTTGGTCCTCCTTGTCCGAGACGCCCTGACGTTTCTCCGAAAGGGTGGCCTGAAGTTGCTCCAGATCGCCGAGTCCGTTTTCAAGGGCCACGACGGTCCGGTTGTAGAAAGCAACTGCCTCGGCATAGGAATTCTTCGCCACGTCCTCCTCTTGGGTACGCAGCATCAACACAGATTCGAGGCTGAATTTAAACGGTTTCATTGTGCGGCGAGGGCGATCTTATCCCAGGCTTCTGCGCGCGAACTCTTGGTCCCCATGGTCTGCTTGAGGAAGGTCATGAGCGGTTCGTACCGCTCAATGGCCATATCCACCTTGGGGCTGGACCCGCGCGCGTAAGCCCCGATGGTGATCAGGTCTTCGTTGCGTCTGTACACAGCCAGCAGATCCCGCGCCCGCGCGGACAAGTTATATTGAGATTCTGAACAAAGATCTCGAGTCAGACGGCTGACGCTCTCGAGGACGTCAATTGCCGGGAAGTGGTTTGCCGTCGCAAGTGCCCGCGTGAGAACGATATGTCCGTCCAAAATACCGCGGGTCGCATCCGCGATGGGCTCATTCATGTCGTCGCCCTCCACGAGAACCGTGTAGAAAGCTGTAATGGCACCGTGCTCCCCAGCCCCGGTCCGCTCCATCAACCTGGGCAGAAGGGCAAAAACGGAGGGGGTGTAGCCGCGGCTGCTCGGAGGCTCGCCGATGGCCAGTCCCACCTCCCGCTGCGCCATCGCAAAACGGGTCACCGAATCCATCATAAAAAGCACCTGCTTGCCCGCGTCACGGAAGTACTCGGCGATCGCAGTCGCGGTGAAGGCGGCCCGGAGACGCACGAGGGCGGGCTGGTCCGATGTGGAAACCACGATTACGGAACGTTTTAGCCCCTCCTCTCCAAGGTCCTTCTCCACAAACTCGCGCAACTCACGGCCGCGCTCGCCCACCAGCGCGATCACGTTCACATCGCTCTCCGCCCCCCGGGCCATCATCCCCATGAGGGTGGACTTCCCCACGCCGCTCCCGGAAAAAATGCCCATTCGCTGGCCGCGGCCAACCGGGGTGAATACATCCAGCGCACGCACGCCGGTAGAAAGCGGTTCAAGAATACGCCTCCTCCGAAGGGGATGCGGAGGTTCGTTGTGGAGGGGAGCCAGGGGCATGGGCGGGAGGGGGCCCTTTCCATCGATCGGGCGCGCCATGCCGTCGAGGATGCGGCCCTGGAGCGCCGATCCGACGGGCACGCCAGTGGCATAGTTTGCCGTCGTCACCTCGGAACCCACCCGGATGTTGCTCATCTCCCCGAGGGGCATCAGCAGGAGCCTGTGCCCCCGAAACCCAACCACCTCGGCAAAGATCGGTTCCTCACCGGGAACGGAACTTACCTGGCAAACCTCGCCCAGCGACAAGTTCGGTCCGTCGGACTCCATCACCAAACCCGTCACCTGAACCACGTGACCGATGCGCCGGGAGAGACGGCCACCGCGCAGACGCTCCGCCAAGCGATCGCCAGACCAGAAGTCAGTGCTCATTTGCTCAAAACGTGTGGGCAGATCGGAAATGCGTGGATACGCGGCTTAGCTCAGCAGCCCCTCCACGGATTTGAGCTTCGAGGCGACACGGCCGTCCAGCACCCCGAAGCGCGTCTTTACCACGCAATCCTTGGGCTGCAACTCACGGTTCTCCGTCAGATGGATGTTAGGAAATTTGTGGCGCAGTTCTTGGTCAAACCCGCTGACACGGGCGAGGTCCGCCGGACAGAGTTGGACTTCCACCGTGTCGGATCCGGGGGTGACATCCCCGAGCAGTTCATTGACGACGGACCGTACCAATTCGCCGCTGACCTCCACCCCGGCGATTACCCGGCCGGTCGCCTCGCTCACCAGTCTCGGAAGCAGCGCCCTGATCCGGTCGAGGGCATCCTCATGTCTTTCCGAAACCTTCGAAAGGGAGCCATCGATGACAGCCTTGGCGTCGGTGCGAAGCTTGGAAAGCTCTGCCTCCGCGGCATCTCTCGCCTCGGAAAACCCACGCTGGTAGGCGCCGCGAACGGCCTCGTCCAGTTCGTCGACCGTGTAGGTGAGGTTGTTCACCTGGCCGGGAAGACCGATGAACCTCAACGGTTCGGTGAACGTTATCGTGGACCGGGCTGCGACTTGGGTCATGGATCGTCTTAGCCTTCGCCGTCGAGTGAAATCTCCCCGGCCTCGTCGAGTTTGCGCGCAGCAGCGATCACGAGTTCCTGGGCCTTCTCGATGTCCTTGGCGCGCTGGGGCGGGAGCATGTCCACTTCCTCCATCACGCCGGCAGCCTGACGCTTCGACATGATCTTGTAGAAGGAGGCCACCGTCTCGGGCTTCGCCCCCTTGAATGCCTTCGCCAAGTCGCCGACGTCGACCTCCTTGAGCACCCTTTGCAGATCGCCGGGGAGCAGACGGGCCAGATCTTCGAACCCAAACACTTTTTTGCGGATTGCGCTGCCCAGGTCCGCATTGCGGACATCCATCGCAGAAAGCAGCTCCTTCTTGGTTTCCTTGTCCAGGGAGTTGAGAATGTCCGCACAGGCGTCCACTCCCCCTGTCTTCTGGATCCCCTGCTGGCTGCGGCGGTCGAAATGGCGCTGCAGATTCATCGAAACCTTCCTCACCCACTCGCGGGAGGTGGGCTCCATGGTACCCAAGCGTTCGATAACTTCTTCCCGCTGTTCGGCGGGCATCATCCGGACGACGTCCGCCGCCTTCTTGGAATCCATGAAAGAAAGGATGAACGCAATGGTCTGCACCTGCTCGGCGCGCAGCAGGTTGTAGATCTGGCGACCGTCCATCTCAGAGACGCCGGCGTCCATATCAGACAGTCTGGGCGGCGAAACACGATTCATCAGTTTCAGCGCCAAGTAGTCCCCCTTCGCTGCCTCGAGCGAAGACTGCGTGAAGAGCGGCCCCCCGATTGCCGCCTGAATCGCCTCGAAGACAACCGAGGAGAATTCCTCGAGAATCGAATCCCGGAGGGAGGGATCCACATACGGAATGGCCACCATCTCGCGTGCGACAGACTCCAATTGTTCCGCGTTGAAATGCCGTAGCAATTCTCCGGCCGTCTCCGGCCCTAGCAGGATGAGGAAGGCCGCCAGTTTCTGCGTGCGGTTGAGGCTTGAGTAGGCTGCTGTCATGGTTTCCGGTGGAAGTGGTTGGAGTTCCCCCTGTTGAAGGATTGGTTGCAGTTCCTCGCGGGGGCCTAGCCAGCCCCGTTGCCCTTATCGGTTTCCATCCAACTGCGAAGGGCGGCTCCGATGTTCTCGGGCTTCCGCCGGATCATGTCGTTGATGAGGTCCACCGTGACCGGTTGCGGTGCCGCAAAATTGTTCTGTTGTCCCCCTGGAAGCGACCCCACGGGCTCAGCTTCGGTCTGCGCGGAGAGCATTTCCATCGGGATTTCATCCGGCTTGGTCCTCCTCAGCATCCGCACGAAGGCCCCAAACAGCAGCACCGCAACGAGCACCGCACCAGCGTCGCGCAACAAATCGGAGTTCCGCGCCAGCATGTCCACGATTCCCTGGTCAGATACGGGAAGCTCCGAGAAAGGCATCTCTTCAATTGATACCACCCGCTTCAACTCATCCTCCGTACCCTTCACACCCAGCGCGTTGGCAACCATCCCACGGAGCATCGCCTTGCGGTCTTCCGTCTTTTTCTCGGCCTTCTTTGCGTCTTTTTCCTGCGCGTTGGCCGGGTCTGGCGCAACGACCACAGCCGCAGTGAGACGGGAGACGCTCCCAGGCGCCTTCACCGAGTTGAGCACCACCTTGTTGATCTCGAAGGTCGTGGTCTTGTTCTTCTTCTGCTGGTCGCTTGTCTTGCTGTTGTTCTTGCCACCCCCGTCCGTATTCAGGTTGGCGGTTGCCCCCACGGGCGCCGCTCCGGGCTCAGACTCATTGGTGACCAGCGTGTCATCCGTGGTAGTCTCGTTCCGGATCACCTGACCATCCGGATCAAACTTTTCCTCACTCCGGGTGAGCGCCTCGGACTCCAGTTCCGCGGAGACGCGCACCACGGCTTTCCCGGGCCCAAGAACACGCGCTAACATTGTCTCAACCTTCGAGGCAAAGTAGTCCTCAACATTCTTGCGGAGACGCATCTGCCCGGTCGCCGCCCCCAATACAGGGTCGTCTTTGAGACTCTCCGTCAGGTTCTGGCCCCGGTTGTCCACGATCGAAACATCTTCCGCCTTCAGTCCTTCCACCGAGTTGGCGACAAGAAACCGCACGGAATTCACCTGTTCCGTCGAAAGCGACCCCTCGATGAAGACTGAAGCGGTCGGCTTGGTCCGCACATCCGTAAACAGAAGCTTGTTTTCCGGAATGACCACCAGTACGCGGGCGCTCCGGACCCCCTGCAACTGCGAGATGGTCCGTCCCAACTCGCCCTGCAGCGCCCGGTTGTAGTTTGTGCGCTGAATGAAATCGGAGACCCCGAAATTGCCGCGGTCGAAGATTTCAAAACCCACGCCCTCCCCTGAGGGAATCCCCTTGGCAGCGAGGCTCATGCGGACCTTATGGACCTGGTCCGAGGGCACGTAGATGGCGGTGCCTGCCCCCCCCATCTCGCTTTTCACCCCGAGTTCCTGAATGGAGGCCATCACCGAGGTGACATCCTTGGGACTCAGCCGTCCGTAAAGAAGCTGCATTTGGGGGCGCTGCGACCAGGCAATCAGCCCAACCATTCCAGCCAAGACAGCCACGCCGGTCACTGAGAGGGTCACGCGCTGGTTCAATCCCAGTTGTGACCACAATTGCCGCAGTTGTTGAAGAAGCGAATTCATTCGTCAGTCCCTAGTCACAGCCGCATCAGACCTGCATCCGGAGCATTTCCTGGTACGATTCCACCAGTTTATTACGGACCTCCACCATCAGAGAGAAAGCCAGGCCGGCCTCCGATGCTGCGATCGTCGCCTGATGCAGATTGTTGGTCTCCCCAGTCAACACCTTTTGCTTCTCGACCTCGGCCGCCCGCATCTTACCCTCCACCTCGGTCACCGCCTTGTTCAAAAAAGAGGAGAACTCCGCGCGCATCGCGCCGCCAACGCCAAGGGAGGGAGAAGCCACTCCCAGACCGGGTCCCTTGATCCCCGCGGCCATTCCAGGCGCGAGCGACCCAGACATTTCTTCGAGCTTCTGAAGCGGGTTCATTTCGTTCGGTGAGACACCCGGAAGAGGTCCAATACGCATAAATCAAAACTATTTGCCAATCGTTAAAGCCTTGAGCGCGAGGGAACGGGAGTTCCGCGCCACGCTTAAATTCGCCTCGTACGCGCGGGACGCTGCCATCAGGTCCACCATTTCCACAGGCAACTGGACATTCGGCATCTGCACAAGCCCATCCGGACCAGCGTGCGGGTGACCCGGCATGTGAATCACCTCGCCGGGCTTCTGGTCCTCGGAAACTTTCCCAATCCGGACCCCGTGCTCGGATTTCTCATTCCCCGCAAGCACCGATTCAAACGTCACCATCCGGCGCTTGTAAGGTCCGCCATTGACGTCCTTGGTCGTGTAGGCGTTGGCAATATTCTGAGCAACGATGTCCATGCGGACCTGCTCCGCGGTGAGCGCACTGGACGTTGCGTTAATTCCAGAAAGAAAATTCATGTCGTATGATAAACTGAAGTTTGCTGGGTAGCCTTAACCCTCGGAGGACCAACGGGTTCGTTACACTCTGCCGCACTACTGACTTCTCCCCGTGATTGCCATCTTCAAGGTCCGCATCGACCCGCTGACAAAATCAACGAGGGCTTCGTACTCCGACGCGTTCTTGCCCATGCCAAGCAGTTCGTCCTGCAAAACGACGTTGTTCCCGTCCTTGCGCTGCGACGGGCTCATCAAGTCCTTCGATGCGGCTGGCATCTGAACCTTCGAGAGATTGCCGGCCTTCAGGGCCTCGTTGAAGACCTTGTTGAAGTCCCCGCTGACGTGGAGGCGCTTAAAGCCGGGAGTCTCCAGATTTGCAATGTTGGAGGCAAAGATTTCCTGACGCATCGTAGACACGTCCATCATCAGCTTGGACGCGTCGTAGCTCGGGAGTGCAAAAATTTGATCGATCATGGAGCGAATATCACCTTCCTAACAAGCAATGCTCATGCCACCGGAAGCTTGTCGGCCCGATTTCAGCGAAGGGCTGTTCCCTGAACCATCTGGAGGGGTAGCACCAGCGGCGCCTGAGTGGCACTATTTGCCGCGGCAACCCCCGCAGCGGCTTGAACCGCGGAAGCGGAGTAGACCGCCTGAGCCAATTCACGCGTGGCGCTCCCCAATTGAACGGCAACGGGTCCGGCGCTTGTACGCAGAGAGAGGGAACCGTCCGGACGCAGTTCCAAGCCGGTTACCGATCCGGGAGGCTGGCTGTAGATCGCCGCCTCGACTTCCGGACGCTGCATCAGGCGCTGACGAAGGTCCGCCACCTGCTGCTGGCCCGCCTGCCTCTCCCGGGAACCTCCGGCCTTGTTCAGGGCGCGCTCGAACTCCTTGGGTTCCAGCATAACGTTGCCGGAAGGGGAGGAACTGTGACCGGAGACCTTGCGGATGAGAACGCCGGCTAGCGAGGCTGCGCCGGATGCGACAATCGGATTCATGCTTCCTGATAGAGCAGGGAACATGCCAAACGGCGCGTCGGATTAGGTGTAAACCATCAAGCGCTCCGTCACGAGATTGAGCCGGTTGTGGTTGACAAGTTTCAGAACGGCCAGCTCGGAAAGCTCCTGCCCCTCGGGAATCAGAAGCATCCCGGAAGGGGTTACAATTCCGCGGGCCAGCTGCATCCCGGGCTTCAGATCCGTCAACAGCACCTCCGTCACATTCCTTGGCAGATCGGACAGTTTGGAGGTCCGGAAAAACAAGCGGACCGCTTCCGGATCAAAACCCTTGCCGGATTCTTCCTGCAGGTATTCGGAGGCCTGCTCCTTGGGCATGCCCGACTGCACGAACGCAACGGCCACCGCCAGACAACGTGCCGTCCATGGGATACTCTCGCCCGCATGACCGTCGGGATAGCCCGAGCCGTCGAAGCGCTCGTGATGGGCGCGGATTGTCGTCCCCACCTCCTGGAGTTGGTCCACAAAAGCCGCCAGCGTCTGCCCGATAACCGGGTGGTACCGCAGCAGCGCATGTTCCTCCGGCGTACAGGCTTCCGGCCGTGTGAACAGTTTGTGGAGCAGCGCCCGGTCCAGGGCCACCAGTCCGATGTCGTAAATCCACGCGCTCGTCATCAGCACGTGCCGTTCGGTTTCGGTAAAATACTCCGTCGCCGCCATCGCCCGGCAAATTTCCACCACCGCCTGAGCCTGCTTGCCCAGAAGCGGATAGAAAGTGCTGATCAGACGAAAGCACAGCCCGAGGGAATGCTCAAAGTTTTGCCTCAGCGCGTCGTGGGCGCGGTCGATCGAGTCCCTCTGCTCGGTCACCAGTTCCAGGTTCTGCTGGAGTTTTTCGTTGGCCGCCGCAAGCTGGAGGTTCAGCTCCCGGGTTGCCTCGTTCAACCGCCGGTTCTCCACGAGCAGGGCGTACCGCTGCACCGCATTTTCAACGGTGGCAACCACCTCGCCGCGGCTCCAGGGTTTCGCGATGAACCGGAAGATTTCTCCGGTGTTGATCGCGCCGATCAGCGTGTCCACCTGCAGCATCCCAGTGATGAGCAACCGGGAGGCGTCAGGCTGCAGCGAGCGCGTTTTCTCAAGCAACTGGAGGCCGTTCATGCCCGGCATGTGCTGGTCGGAAATCACCGCCGCAAAAGATTGCCGCTCCAGATGAACCAGCGCCTGCTCAGCGTTCCCACAACACACCAAAGTGTAATCGACGCTCTGTAGCGTGGCGCCAAGAGCCGCCAGTACGTCGGCATCGTCGTCGACAATGAGAATATGTTGTGAGTGAGACAGTTCCTTGTTCATGTTCATTAGGGCGCGCTATCCTTCGGCAATGGGCGGGCGCTGCCCGTCCTCATCAGCGTACGCATCTTTTAGGGAACGCAAACGTCTCTGACCAGTCGAAAGCCCGGCCAGCTCTTCCCGGATCTGCATTGCACCCTGCCGGGCCACCTCCTCGTTACGCCGCTCCGCCCACTCCAACTCCTGCAACCGGGACGCGAGCGTCGGGTTGGTCCGGTCAATGCCCAAGCGCCTGCCTAGGCCAACCAACCGCACGAAGTCCGACCTCTTGGCCTCGTGGAGAATCTCCAGCGAATTGAAGTCCCTTGCCTCAAGCGCCTGAGCCTCCAGCCTTGTGGTGCGCTCAATCGCTTCGAGTAGCGCCCAAAACACATTGGAACCCGACTGCCTCGGCCTGCGCGGTTGAGCCATAACCCTCCGCAGATTCATTCAAACCCCGCAGCCCCTGATGCACAGTCGGGGACCCATAAAAACTCACCTAAACGCCCGAGGTTGGCGCCGACCGCAGCATTTCCTCCCAAGCGTCTCGGATATCCTGGAGCATCTCCCTCACCGGCCCCAGTCCTTCCTGACTCTTTTTCACGTTCGCCTCGAATATACGGTCGAGCATGAATCCATACAAGGCGTACATCCGTTCTCCGAACTCTGTCTCAACCTCTAGGTCGAGGGACTGCTGGAGTTCACGGAGAATCTCATGAGCGCGCATTAGGCCGTTGTGGATTTCCTCGTTGCGCTTCACAAAGTTTTCCTGAGCGAAGCCGTACTCGGCGCGCCCCAAGGCCTGCAAAACGCCATCGTAAAGCATCAAAACCAACAATCCCGGGCTCGCCGTATTCACGGCGGCCTCTTTGTAGATCTGAACCGATTGCGCTTCCTGCATGAAAAGCCACCCAGATTACCGACCTAGGAACCACTCAGCAGCCTGGAGGCGACCGCCTCCATCACTGTATCCGCGGGATAACCTTTACTGTTCGCCAGTTCGTTGCCCCGCGAGACCGCATCCATCCGCATGTACTCGTCGGCCCTCATTGAACGAACCAGACGAGAAATCACCCCGGGCGGGCTGAACACGTTCTGGTCTTCAGTGCTCCGCACTTTTCGGGCCTGCACCATGGCGCGGACCGGAACGGGAGGAGCAGGATTGACCTGCGCTGCGGGCGGGGTGGGAAGTCCCACACCGACGGGACGAACTGATTGGATGCTCATGCCTCTTAGATCGGATAAACGTTCGAAAACCTTTAGTGAAACTCGCAGTTTCCCAGCGGAGTTGGCGCCGGGTCAGTGTTTTAAGCTAGCATAGTTTGAGAAAGCCGCAAACTGTGCGAAAAGGCGCGGGCTCATCAGTACCGTGCCCCCGTCGCTCCGCACGGGCGAGTTGTCCCCGCAGAGCAACTTTTGGTAGGCCCGAGCCGAGGCGGCCACGCTTGCGTTCCCGGAATCCAACATCACGTCGCTCGCCCACTGGATGCTGCCGGTTTCAATGTCTACCAGCTTGGATCGCACCCCCAAAGAGACGGGTTTGTAGGGCGAGTACTGGGTGAGGTCGTTGAACATCACACCTTCCACGCCGTACTGGTCGCGCAGCTTCCGGAACAGGTCTCCTGGGACCCGCTCCACGGAGGAAACCTCCCTCCGATCGGTCAGGAGTTCCATCGCCGAACGTGTGATCGGCACCACCTCGAAGACGGCTTTTTTAGACAGCTCCGCGTTGAGTGCCATATCGATTTCCTTGAGCACTTCTCCCTGCAGTTTGGGATGGTAGGCGGGCAGGATGGCCACGCGCCGGATGACGCGCCCCGGGCCGGAAGGTGCCATCCAACTCTGCGGGGCATCCAACTCAGGCTTGACGTAGGCTGTCTTACGGGTGTGGCAGCCTGTGTTGAGCAGGGAAACACACAAGACCAGAGAGGCGGAGTAAACAGCTTGTGAAGACTTCATTTGTTCGAATTAAAGGCAGAAGTAATCTGGGCAGACATGCTGTTGTACCTCGACTGGGCCCGTTCCATCGCGATGAAACTCGCCTCCAGCGATGCCCGCTGCTGCTCCAAAGAGCGGTCCATTGCGCTGATCTGAGTCTGCAGGCGCTTCGTCTGCGAAGTAATCGCGGTCGTTGCGGAAGCGACCAACCCACCCGTCCCGGTCAGCGAAGTCATCAGGTTGACCAACCGGGTGACCACCCCCTGTTCTGCAACCGGGACACTGGTTCCAGTGCTTCCGGCGTTGAGAAGGGTGTCGATAGCGCTCGGGTTGTTGGTCAGGGCGGCGTCCAGTTTCGCGGAATCCACCACGGACATCGTACCGTTCCGGTCAAAGCCTATGCCAATCTTCCCCATCGTGTTGTACTGGGTGCTCACTCCCGTTGCCTTGACCTCCGAGTACACGCGACTCCGTATGTTCGAGAGCAAACTGTTGACGTCCGAACGGTTAGAGAAGACGCTCGCGCTGACCTTGCCACCGGTCCCCGTGGTCACCTTGGTGGACTCGTCCACCATTTGCTTGAGGGTGTTGTAGGCGGATATTAACGAGTTGATCTTCGCTCTGTTGTCCGAAGCGTTAGCGGTCACCCTGACCGAGAAAACGCCCGTCGCCGACGGCGTGATCTTGGTGGCACCGTAGCCATACTGGGAAAGATCGATGTCGCCAGTAGTACTCGTTTCGGGTCCAGACGCCGCTTCACCGTTGACCGAAAGTTCAAACTTGGTCCCTGCACCGGGTTTGAAAGACGCAAACGTGGGGGCCAATCCCAGGGCTCGGGCGGCGGCTCCATCCTCTACACTGATCGCATAGGCCCCGTTCGCATTGGCGGTCAATCGCAACGCACCGCTGGATGGGTCGATGGTGGCAGTCACTCCCGTAGCGGATGCGCTATTAATCTTCGAAACCACCGAACCCAAATCCACCGTTGGCCCGATCAGACCCAAATCCACACCGTTGATTCTCAAGTTATCTTCGGCAAAGGACCCGCCATTCAGGTCTCCAAGGGATATTTTGGAAAGAACATCTAGAGGAACGGTCTGGGTATATTTTGAGGATCCCTCCCGAATTCCGAGAGCACTCATGAAACTGCTCGAGTCCCCTGGCCCCCCCATCGCAATGGACGCCCCGTTAATCCCCTCAAGCACCAGGGCATTCTTACCATCCAGCGATCCAGCCACGTTAGCCACCATGCCAGCGCTGCCTAAATTCACCCCCCCTCCGGCAAGGAAAACATCAACAATCTTCATGTCCAAATCGCTGTCGGCCAGCGTGTACTGATTCCCATTGATTGTCACAGTTCCCTCCGTAACCTTGTAGTCCCGTAGAGTGAGGTTCTGAGCCTTCACGAGGCTGGGAAAAAGATTCGCGGATCCAAGCGCTGTTGATGCCTTCGGCAGGCTAAGCACATTGATGCTGTAAGTGCCAAGCACCGCCCCGCTGGAGGTCGACGCAGTCCCTTTTCCGTCCCCTGAAGCAACAGACACCGTCCGAGGCGATCCCGTGAAACTGGTGCTGAGTGCCGATGCGGCCGTCTTAAGCGCAGTCAAGTTGGTCTTCAGCGTGTCGAAGGCCGCCTGCAACTTTTCAGCCGCCGCCTGCTGTTTCCTCAGGTTGTCCTGAGGAACACGCTCGATTGCCATCAACTGGGTGACCGTGCTTTTCCAGTCAAAACCCGAAGCCAAACCTGACAGTTGAATTCCAGCCATAAGAGTATTCTTTAAGGGATTTCGCTCTTTTTGAGCAGGAAGCGTACCCGATGCCGACACTTCCGGGCTTTTCTCACGACCGTCCCCGGCCTCTGTGGCCGATGAGATCCCCCGCCGGGTGCCTCATTCCGTTCCGCTGGCAATCTCTGACAGCCGGACCTTGAGTTTTTTGGCAGCCCACTGACCGGGAACCTGGGGGCGGTCCAGATAGCCATAGTTCAAAAGTGAACCGCAACTGCCGAACAGGAGACGCGACACCTGCCCCTGTGGCCCCATGCCCATCACCGAAACCCGCCCCGGTTCCCTAAGGTTCGCCCAGTTGAAGAAGGCGAAAAGCCTTTCCAAGTCCTCCGGAGTGTTCGTCAAGGCCGCCACCTTGAACGCTGACGGCCTTGACAACCGGGCCTCTTCAAAGCGCCGCTGAAGCACTTCCACCGAAGGAGTGCGGGCAAAGTGATGCTCGGAAAGCACAACGGCCACCCCAAGTTCACCCGCCAAGGCAATTTCTTCCTCCATGGCCTCCACGGATCGGGTCTCAAAATCGGCCCACTGCACGAGCGGCAAAAACTGCCGAAACAACCGGCGGCGTTCCCGGACGTTGAGCTCCGTTACCGCTCCCTCAGCCGGGTGGCGCACTGTTGCCAAAAGTGGAAACCGCGCCGCCAGTCTGGGCACCGCCCGCTGGAGCGCGTCCACAGCAGGGGCAAAGGCGTCCACCCTCAGCTCCAGTACATCCACCTCCCCGGGACGAAGCTTCAGCGCACACGCGAGCGCGCCGGGCGAATGTACGGTTCCCACCACCAATGGGGGGGCTGGAAGCAGGGTTTTCGGATACACGGCGCTATCTTCAGACAACCCGGGTGTAAAAGGCAACACGGGCCGGCACCTGTGTGCCGGCCCGTGTTTTGATCCCTCCCAACCCCGCCCAAGGCTGCAGCCGACTCAGGGACTGCTCAGTGACGCAGCCGGAATCACCCGCTTGGATTGACCGGGAGGAGTCCAGAGCAACCGCAGTGTCGCACTGCCAGCCCGCTCATAATACTCCGCACGGAGATTGATCCACGTGCCCGCTGGAAGCGCCAGCGAACCGCTGTTCTCCGTCAGGGCGTGATCGCTCCAGTTGTTGACCACCAACTGTCCATTCACCCACAGCCGCACCCCGTCATCAGATTGCACAGAAAATCCGTACAGCCCCGCCGCCTCGGTCTTTACCCGGCCCGTCCAACGGACCGCAAACAGGTCCAACGGCAGCCTTGGATCTGCGCTCCCCAACCCCCAGGTGAAGTCGATTACCGGATCAATGCGGCTGAACTTCAGCGCACTGAGACTGACTCCACTGAAGTACTCGCCGGTCACACCACTGCTGCGGAGTTCCGTCAGCTCGAGGTCCTCGAGCTGGGCGACTCCAGCCACGGCGCCTGCCCCGCCGTGCACCCACGCCCCGACGTAAACCAACTGGGGTATCCCCTGCAGCTCGAGGGTTCCAGCCGCCGTATAGGTTACATCATCCGAGGACGTTGCCAGCGCAAGCCTGTCGCCACGGCGTTCCAACAGCAGCCACGCGCCAGGGGGCACCAACCTGCCAGAGACAGCGCTTGAGGACACCGGACCGCCAAATGCCGCGCGGCTCCTCACCCCGAGGGAACCGTCCCCGCCCAGCTGTAACGCAACAAACCGGTCCCCCGCACCGAGCCCTTCCCGCAGCATCAACGCCACGGCCGGAGCTCCTCCGCCGGAAACGGAGCGCACCCGCATCGCGACTTGGAAATCGCCTGAGTGCGGTTGGTGCCAGAAGCCGCCCTGGTCCCCAGCACCAGCCGCCCCGAAGCCAACACCCGCCGCCGATACCTGCCTGACTCCGTCCGAAAGCAGCGTCACAACCGGTGCCGCCACTCCTCCCACCGCAGAGCCGCTCATTGCAGGACGAAGCACCGCTGCCGGCACAGGCTGTTTGGCAATCCCCGGACCGCTCCACCACAGTTTGCAAACCGCCTGGGCGCCGCTCTCGAAGAATTCGAGCCGGATGTCGACGGGGACCCCCGCCTGCAACTGGACCGCACCGGAATTTTCCGTCACTGCATGCAACGTCCAGTTGTTGACTACCGGCTGGCCGTTGACCCACAGCCGTACGCCATCGTCGGACTGCGTGTAGAAGGTGTACTGTCCCGCCGTCGCCGGCACCAGTTGCCCGGTCCATCGCGCGGACCAACCGTCCGCCCCAAGCGCTGCGTGGGGAGAGCCGGTGGCCCAGTCAAAGTTGACCGTTTCGTCCACACGCGCCACGACCGGCGCCGTCAAATCGGGGCGGGAAAAGTACACTCCCAACAGGCCGTTCTGAACAGCGGTAGCCCCCGCCACCTCGCGGGACACACTCCACTGATCCAGCACTGCCCGCGCGGAAACGTCCGTCACGCCACTTGACACAAACACCCCAACCTGAACGCTCGCCGTCAAACCACCGAGGCTGTACGCACCCACCGGACGGAACGCCGCGCCATCCGTGGATGACGAAAGCCTGACGACATCCCCCGCTCGCTCGAGCAACACCCATCCCTCGGGCAGCGACGCCAGGGCATCCGCTCCGGCCGGTTGGCTCTCGACATACGCCCCGCCAGCGGCAATCCGCGCCCCCACGTAGTACCGTCCGTCGGGACCGACGCCCACCGTGGCGCAACGCGCCCCGGCGCTGGTGCCCTCACGCAGCATCAGCCCCGCACGCGACCCAGCCGGGCCCGACACCGAACGTACGCGCAACACCGCGCGAAAGTTCCCCTCCACCGGCACCGCCTCCAGTCGCACCGCGTCCGCTGTCCCAGCGAGGCCGATGCCGGCGCCGGTCAGCTCCCAGTTGCCGTCGGCCAAGATTTTTGACGACCCTGTCGCGCCGCCCACCTGCACGGGTGAAAGCCCCGCAGAACTCAGGTCATTGGCACGCGCCGAACTCACCACTGTCACGGTGACCGTTGTACCCGCACTGAGAGCGCCATCGCTCACCGTGTACCCAAACGTGTCCGTTCCGACAAACCCCGCGCTGGGGGTGTACCGAATCCCGCCGGTGACCGACACCGCGGTGCCGCGGGACGGCTGGGTGAGGGACGCAACCGTCAGCGGCTGCGGGCCCGCATCCGGATCCGAATCGTTCGCCAGGACGGGCACCAAGACCGCCACCACCTCCTGGGTGGAAGCCGCATCGGGCAAGGCCACCGGCGCTTTATTGGTCACGGGCACCACCGGCGGAGTCCCTCCGAGCAGCTCAGTCGAAAGCGCCCACTGCGGAACCACTTCCTGCGGCGTGTTAGCACTGGACCACCTTAGTACGGCCATCGCCCCGCCGGTACTTTCGTAGTACTCGACCTTGATATCCGCGGGCCTGCCAGCCACCAGCCCGATACTCCCCGACACCTCCGCCGGAGCATGGTCGCTCCAGTTTTGGGCGATCACCACACCGTTGACCCACACACGCACCCCGTCGTCCGAGGTAGCCGAGAACGTGTAGGTTTCACTGAACCGCGGAGTCACCGTTCCCGACCAGCGCACCGAAAAGCCGTCCTTCGGCAGCAACGGATCGGGGGACGCATCGCCCCAGTTCTGGTTGATTGTTCCGTCCAGACGAGTCAGCACCGGATTGGTTAAATCGATCTTGCCGAAGTACGCGCCCTTCAGCCCGTTCGACCGAGCCGGGTCCGCCCCCGCGACAGTGATGCTCACCGTCGCCGTCGCGCTCAAATCACCATCGGTTACCGTATAGGTGAAACTATCGGTCCCTTGGTATCCGGCAGCGGGCACGTACTGCACAACGTTTCCGTTCAAGACCGCCGTTCCGCGCGCCGGCGAGCCAAGGCCGCTCACGCGAAGTTCCGCGGGACCCAGGTCCGGATCCCGGTCATTGGTAAGCACGCTGATGTTCACGGGCATTCCCACTGGCGTCCAAACCGCATCGGCCGAGGCCACGGGCGCCTTGTTCGCGGGCGCCACGAGCGGGCCCGCCGCACCCACTGTCAGGGCATCGAACGGCACCACCTCGCGCGGTTGGCTTGAACTGCTCCATTGCAGGGTGATCTGAGCGCCGCCACCGCCCTGGAAATATTCCAAACGGATGTCCACCGGTTGACCGGCCACCAGCGGGAGACTGACCTGATCCCAGGCCGCCGCGTGGGGTGACCAGTGATTGATCAACAGTTTGCCATCGACCCAAAGCCGGACACCGTCGTCTGAAAGGGTGTACAGAGTGTAGGTCTCCGTAAACCTCGGCGTCAGTCTGCCGCTCCAGCGGACTGAGAAGGATCCGGCGTCCACCGCGGGATCCGGGGCGTTGGTACCCCAGTTGTTGTCCACGTAGGGATCCACGCGGGCCATGACAAGGCTGGTGAAATCGGGATTGTTGTACCACTCGGCATAGAACCCGTGCGTGTCAGGTGAAAGCACCCCGGACGCGGCTGAAACCGTTACCTCCACTGCTCCGGTCGCCGTGGAAAACCCGTCGCTTACAACGTAGCTGAACGAATCGGTTCCGCTCAAGCCGGGCGATGCAGTGTAGACCACCTGGTCGCCCGAAATCGCGGCGCTTCCGCGGGTGGGCGCGCTGACGCTGAGCAACCGCAGCGGATACGGCCCGGTTGCACCCGCACTGTCATTCGCAAGCACCGGAATGGCGACGCTTCCCCCGCGAGAACACGCGGCCTTGTCCGCCACGGCAACCGGTGCGCCGGCCGCCGCAACCCCCAATCCAGAGCGATACACCTCGATCTCGCGCAGATTCAACTGATGTTCACCGCCCTGCGCGCCTGCGTCCTTCAACTCTTTGTTTGACGCGCCACCCCAAGTGACGTCGTTGACCAGAAGCCGGATTTTGCGCGTGGTCACGGGAGCGAAGCTGTGCGTGAAGACACAACGCTCGCTGTAAAAACTGTCCACCGTGGTCCGGTTGGTCTGGGTGTAGGCCCGGAACGTATTGACCGGTTCCTGAACTCTTTCGAGCGAAACCCACTGCCCCCCCTGCTCCACCTGCAGTTCGTAGTCGAGGATCGACCCGTCCCACTGCCAAGGAATGCCGGCGTAAATCACCACACGGTCCATGGTCGTGTCCGCAGGGAACCGTAGTTCGAACCAGGCGGGGAAGGTGGCATTGTTGCTTTCCCAGATCCGGGCGTCGCGCCCCTGGGACCAGTACCAAGTGTCCAACTGTCCGTTGAACACCTTGGTGATCGTGTTGTTGATGCCGGCGTCGATCGGATGAACCGTCGAACCGGAAGCGGCTGCGCTCATGCCGCTCTGCACGGCGAGATTGGGACCCCAGTTCGCCGGTGTCACCGCGAGCGTGCCGCTATACTCCACATAGGTTGGAAGCTCGCTCAACGCCACGCTCACCTTGCCGTTGACCACGGCAAGCTGCTGTTCGCCGCCGAAGGGCGAAACCACCTTCACCGTGGAAGCGCCCGTCACAGAAAGCTCCATCCGGCCGCGGTTTTCGCCTGAGGTCATCAACGCCGCCACCTGCTTGCCCGGGCCTTGGAAGATACTCCCGACAAACAGCTTGTTACCCGGATTTCCAAAATCCAGTGACGAGGCAAACCGCGTTCCCGCCAGCTCCTCAGACCATACACGGAGGAGCACGCCCACCGGATTGATCGAACCGTCCTCGTTCTGTACCCAGCGCGGTTCGTCCCAAAAGCCCCCGTTGCGGTCGTACCAGTAGTGGTTGTGCTCCTTTGGGATCCCGTGCTGCTCGTAGACCATCATTTGGAGCATGGTCCAACGCCCCTGCAGACGCGGTTGGTAGGCGCCATACACCGGACCGAGGTAACCCTGTTCGGTCTGCCACTTTTCGATGCCCGCCAAGTTGTAGCGGCTCAACCAGGTGTTGACCTGCTCGAGCGCCATCCGCGTCAGGCCGAGGTCGCCGTTGACGCAGTTATAAGCGTGAAAGGAAAACGCGTCGATGTACTTCCCGCCGCCCGCGCGAAAGAACTCCTCGTTCCAACCCGCCATCGGCGGTCCAACCGTGACCGCTCCCGGCGCGATCACCTTCAGCGAGGGATCGATGCTTTTGACCAGCTCGTAAAACGGCTTCAGTTCGTTCTGCACAAAGGCCGTCGCGCTCGTGCTGAAATTCGGCTCGTTCCGTGGTTCCCAGTACTTCACCACCCCCTTGAAACGCTCCACGATTTTGCGCACACCCGCCAAGTCCCACGTGCCATTCGGAAATACGACCAACAGGTCGCGCTTCCGGTAGGTGTCGTAGGGAAGGTAGTACTTCTGATCCAGACCGAGCTCGCGCTCCAAGCGCGGAATCTCGGCATCCGCCGCCGCAGCGTTGTCGACCTTGTGCCGCTGTGGCCCGTAGCCCAGCACGCCCCGCGTCACCTCGTCGACCAATCCCTCACCTCCGAAGGTGCCGGGTACGGGCATTTTCGGAAAATTCGGATCATCCCGCAGGATGCAAAACATCCCGCTTCCGACCGAGTCACCGAACGGCATGCCCTGATTACCCCCATGGAGGTTCACCTTGTACCAACCGGGCTCGCGAACCGAAGGCACCAACATCGTGCCGGAAAGCAATCCCTGCTCAACCGTATTGCCGTAGTAGTCGCGGATGATGTAGCGCGAGGCGCCGGGACCACTCAACTTGAGGACAACGGCCTCGCCTTTGTAGAACACGTGGCCTCTCCGCGTAGATTGCAAATGCACGAGCACGGGCGGTTGGTTCCACTGCCACGCGGCCTCCACTTGGGGAAGCAGCGCAGACAGCGCAACCAGCGTACAGAGCAGGACACGCCACGCGAAACGACGGCATGCGGAGAACGGGAGCGGAGACGGCGCCGCCAAGGGCGCCCAGGGTGGGATTGGTTTCATTAGAATAGGGTGGACTGACGGCCAGCAACAAAACCCAAGTTTTGCGCTTGTCAAATTTACCCTCACTTACCCTCTTCCAATGAACTACTTACAAATATTTTTTGCTTTTGGAACGCACTAAAATACGGCGCAAGGCTCCCCCCCCGCGATATCGACCTCCTACTGCGCACTCTTCTCCTGCGCAACGCCCGCCTCCAGTGCCAACACCTCGCCCACGAGATAAAGGGAGCCGGTGACCAAACGCCGGAACTCCCCGGCTTCCCCGGAGAGCGCGGAAGCCACATCCCGCGCCTCAAAAATTCCGATCCGATCCGCCTCTCCGTCCAAACCAAACACGGCTTCCGCGATGAGACGAAGATCGTTCAGCCCGAGTGTCCTCGGACTCTGTACGGGGACCAGTGTCAGACGGCCCGTGATCGGAGCGAGACGCCGCAACACTTCCGCCGCGTCCTTGTCCTGCAACGCCCCGAAGACAAGCGAAGCCTTTTCCCCAGGGTACGCCTCGCGCCACGTCTCCACCAGCGCCGACGCCGCGGCAGGATTGTGCGCTCCGTCCACAACCAGTTGCCCTCCGATTTTCTGAAACCGGCCCGGCCATTGCACCCGCGCAAACCCCGACCGGAGGGCCTCCATGTCCGGTTGGTCCCCGGCGGCCCGCAGTGCTGCAGCTGCGAGCGCCGCATTCCAACGCTGCACCTCCCCGGCCAGTCCCACCGGCCCGAGCATCCATGGCGCGGAAACCACCTCCAGACCGGCACCCCAGCTTTGGGCAGTCCGACAAAACACCTCGAGCACCTCCGGCATTTGGGGCGCGCTCACCACGGGCACCCCGGGCTTGATGATGCCCGCCTTTTCGAAAGCGATTTGGACGAACCCCTGCCCCAGGTATTGCTGGTGGTCCAGGCCGATCGGAGTGAGCACGCTCACCACAGGCTGGACAACATTGGTTGCGTCGAGACGCCCGCCCATGCCCGTCTCCAGAACGACCCACTCCGCGCCACTGCGTTGAAACCACTCCAGGCTGAGCGCCGTCACAATTTCAAAAAAAGTAGGGTGCGGATCCCAGTTGGAAACTATCCCGCGGATGCGGCGGAGCCCGTCGCGGAGTTCCGCCTCCCCGATAAGTTCGCCATCCAGACGAAACCGCTCACGAAGCGAAACCAGGTGGGGCGAGGTATACAGTCCGGTCCGGCGTCCCGCGGCACGGCAAGCGGATGCGATCAAAGCGCAGGTGGAGCCCTTTCCGTTGGTGCCGGCAACGTGGATGAAGCGCGGCGCACCCGCTCCGCCAAGGTTCAAGTGCAACGCGCCCGCCAGCCGACGCATGCCCTCCAGACCCAGCTTCACGCCGAAAACCTGCGTGCCGTAAAGCCACGCCACCTCCTCCTTCAAGTCGTCTGCGCCGTCCCGCTCCATCACCCCTGGCGCTCCCCCGCCGCCGCCAAGGGGCACTTGCCGCAGCCTTCGGCGAAAAAGTCGTTTCCCTTGTCATCCACAAGAATGAACGCGGGGAAATCCTCGACCTCGATTTTCCAGACCGCCTCCATTCCGAGTTCCGGATATTCGAGCACCTCGACTTTTTTGATGTTTTCCTGCGCCAGAATGGCCGCGGGCCCCCCGATACTTCCGAGGTAAAAACCCCCGTGTTTTTTGCAGGCGGCGGTCACCTGCGCGCTCCGGTTTCCCTTGGCCAGCATCACCAGCGATCCTCCGGCCTCCTGAAACGCATCGACGTAACTGTCCATACGGCCGGCTGTTGTGGGCCCGAAGCTTCCCGAGGCGTAACCCTTCGGCGTTTTGGCGGGGCCCGCATAGTACACCGGATGGTCCTTGAGGTACTGCGGCAGGCCCTGCCCGGCGTCGAGGCGTTCCTTCAGTTTTGCGTGTGCGATGTCGCGGGCGACTACCAGAGGACCGCTCAGGAGCAGTCTGGTCGTGACGGGATGCTTTGAGAGCTCCGCCACAATCTCCGCCATCGGCTTGTTGAGGTCGATGTGGACCGATTGGTCATCCCTGAGCCTCCGCTGGGACTCCTGGATCAACCGACCCGGATTGGTCTCCATCTGCTCCAGCCAGATCCCGTCGCGGTTGATCTTCGCCTTGATGTTGCGGTCGGCGGAACAAGAGACACCGATCCCAACCGGACAACTCGCACCATGCCGCGGCAGGCGCACCACACGGACATCCAGTGCGAAATACTTCCCGCCAAACTGCGCGCCGATCCCGGTGGTTTGGGCGAGCTTCAAAGCCAGCGCCTCGGTTTCGAGATCGCGGAACGCGCGACCGTGGGCGTCACCCGTGGTCGGCAGCGCATCGAGGTACTTCGCCGAAGCGAGCTTCACCGTCTTGAGACAGGCCTCGGCGCTCGTGCCGCCGATGACAAAAACCAAGTGGTAGGGCGGGCAGGCCGCCGTCCCCAAGGCGCTCATTTTTTCCAACAAAAACTTCTCCAATGCTTTGGGGTTGAGCAGCGCCTTTGTTTCCTGAAACAGGTAGGTCTTGTTGGCGGACCCACCTCCCTTCGCCACGAAAAGAAACTCATACTGCTCACCTTCGGTGGCATGCAGATCGATCTGGGCGGGCAGGTTGGTGCCGGTGTTGGCCTCCCTGTACATGTCGAGGGCAGCAGTCTGCGAGTAGCGCAGGTTTTCTTGCGTGTAGCACTCGTAGACCCCCTTGGAAAGGGCTTCCGCATCGTTCGCACCCGTCCAGACGCGCTGGCCTTTTTTGCCAATAATAGTCGCGGTTCCCGTGTCCTGACAAAAGGGCAGGATCCCGCGGGCCGCGATCTCGGCGTTTTTGAGAAGCGTCAGGGCGACGTAGCGGTCGTTATCGGAAGCTTCCGGGTCGTCAAGAATGGAGGCAACCTGCTTGAGGTGTTTCTCGCGCAGCATGAAGGAGCAGTCGTGAAACGCCTGCCGCGCGAGATACTCCAGCACCAAAGGTTCGACCTTGAGGATTTCGCGCCCCTCGAAGGAAGCGAGGCTGACGCCTTCAGTGGAGAGAAGCCGGTACTGCGTTTCATCCGGCCCAAGCGGCAAAGGGTCCTGATAGAGAAAGGGAGGAGTCGCCATGGCGGAATCCTATCCCGAAGCCGGGTCGGAATGAAAAGCGGGAACCGTTTTGCGCAATTGCAACAGCACTGATTTTGCAGCATCCACCCTGTCTCGTCGCCGGATGGCGAATCTGACCCAAGGTTTTGAGCTCCATCCACGCGGTGCGGGCCACTCTGCGGGACGGGGAGTAGACCCGGATCACCAACCCCAGACTCATCCCGCGCCTGTAGCCGGGAACGAAGAGCGCGCTCCGCTCCGCACCAGACACCGTCAACGCAGGTGGTGCGCCAAAAACTGCGGGTGCTCAAGAATGCGCCGGGCGAACGCGTCCCTATCGTTCTCCGGCAGGGTGCTCGGAAAGCGGGCTGCGGAGCGGTGCCATTTTTCCAACCACTCGGCACCGAGAAGCTGGTGACGGTCCGGATACCCGCCCGCGCGCGCCTCCGGAGTGAAGGCGATCGTGGTCTCCACCTTCTCTCCCGAACAGCGGCCGCGCGCCACATAGAATCCGGCCGCCAGCATCGCCACGCGGGCCGCGGTCGAACAAGTGTAGGTGAACAACTCCGTACCCCTTCCGCTGCAGGCCCCAAACAGCCGGCGAAAGAGTTCCGGCGTCCACTGGTCCCCGCATGTTTTGCTCGAAAACATGTCGTAGAAGATGACCTCCGGCGGAACGGGTGTGTGATCGATGCTGCGGAGAAAATCCCCTTCAAGAAGCTCCCAACTCAGGCCGGGGAACTCCCTCGACTCCCACCTGCCCTCCCGCAAAATCCACGCCGGTCCGCTGTGGCGCAGATAGGCGAACTTGTCGGAGTGGCGAAAAGCGAGGCGCAGGGAGTCCAGATCGTTTTCAAAGCTGAGAATGCGCATGGGCCGAACCGGGCCCGTGCGCGCGCGGGCCTCGTAGCACTGGATGGCAGCCATCACGTTCGCGGCTGCGCCGAGGCCGACGTCCCAGATCACCAGTGGCTCCGTGGAGGCACCGGGTTCCTGAAGGCGCACCCTTTCGTCGAGATGGGCCTGTTCGGTATAGAGCCCGCGCGCCTCGTCCATGGGATCGTTGCGCGAGTGCATGATCTCCCCGGAGGAGACGTGACGGATGCTGGCAAACCCCTCAATGGCAGTGTGCACCTCGTAGTTACCCAACTGCAACGGCGGCGACTTCTTGCGCTTCAGCTTGGGACGCTCGACCGGGTTGTCCAAATCGTCCTCCTGCAAAAACGCGCGTTTGGCGTGGTAGAGTTCGAGGAAGCGGTCCTCCAGAATGCTGCGCCGGATCTCGCGCATCAGCCCGTGGTAAAAGTGGAAGTTGTGTTGGCCCAACAGCTGCCAGCCAAGCGTCTCCTTGGTTTTGGTCAGGTGATGGAGATAGGCGCGGCTGTAGCGCACGCAGGTCGGGCAACCGCATTCCGGATCCAATGGCTCATCGGCCAGTTTGTAGACCCCGCGCCGAAACTGCAAAAAGCCACGCGAAGTGAATGCACCGCCCCTTTGGGCAACCTGCGTCGGGATGATGCAGTCGAACATGTCCACCCCGCGGTGAACCGCCTCCAAAATATCCAGCGGGGTCCCTACGCCCATCAAGTAGCGGGGCCTATCAGGGGGGAGCAGCGCGGCGGTAAACTCACAGGTGTCCTCCCGTTCGCCTTTGCCCTCGCCCACGGCGAGTCCGCCAATGGCAAAGCCGTCAAAGGGCATTTCCGCAAGTGCGGCCGCACTCTCACGCCGCAGTTGCTGGTAAAGTGCCCCCTGCACGATCCCAAAGAGCGCTTGCGGCGAATCGCCCCGCGCGGCCAGACTGCGCGCCGCCCAGCGGTGGGTGATCTCCATCGCGGCGCGTGCGGTCGCCAGATCGGCAGTCGAAGGGATGCACTGGTCGAGCACCATCATGATGTCGCTTCCAATGGAGCGCTGCGTCGCAATGCTCACCTCCGGGCTGAGCAGAATCGTCCTGCCATCCAGATAACTCTGGAACACCGCCCCCGCCTCGCTCATCGCCCGCGCATGCGGGAGCGAGAAAATCTGGAAGCCGCCGGAGTCAGTGAGCACCGACTTGGGCCAACTCATAAACCGGTGGATTCCGCCGACACGCTCAAAAACCTCCGGCCCCGGGCGCAGCAGCAGGTGGTAGGTGTTGGCCAGCAGGATCTGGGAACCGGCGTCCTCGAGCGCCTGCGTGAGCTGCGCCTTAACCGTCGCCTGCGTTCCCACCGGCATGAAGAGTGGGGTGAGCACCTCGTTGTGGAGCGTGCGGAAGCGCGCGGCGCGCGCACGCGATCCAGTCGCAACGGCTTCAAGGTGGAATTTGAGTCGGGACACAGACATGGGATGGACCTTCCACAATGCGGGCTGAACGGCCCGTGGGCAACGGAAGAGAGAGTGGGAGCCTCACAACACCCCCGTCCCGCCCCGGGTGGTGAGGGCCATCCACCGGACGAGCGCTCAGCGTTCGCCGGGAGGCACGGTCATCCAAAAAAAAGGAGCGCGGCAGTGGATTGCCGCGCCCCTCACATTGTCCGGGTTTGGTCTCCGTCGCGTTAGAAGGCGTTGTGCCGGTAGGCGCCCATTTCGGGAGCGTCCGGATTCACCTCGGGGCCGAAGTAACGCAGGACGACGAGCGGTTCGGTTTCACTCAGGTTTTCAAACTTCACCCCGGCCTTCGCACCGGCCTCGGTGCAGAAATACTCGTCCTCGGTCAACTCTGTGAACCGGATCAGTTTGGGGCTGTTGAGCGGATGCCCGTTGATCTTGCCCACTCCCTGAACGCAGGTCAGCCCGTAGGCGCCGTTGTCACGGATGGTGCAGGTGTGGCCGGGTTCGAGCGTGAGTTCTTTTGCGGTGAAAAGCTGCTCGCCCTTGATCCGTCCGTAGACAATCCAACGGTCTACAAAACCCTCGGCCCGCGTGTCAGCGACTGGGACGGGTTCGAGGTAGTGGTTGTCCTTGAAGTTGGGGTCGCAGTTCCCCTCCCAATCCAACTGGTCGACGATGAAGTCGATGTCGTGGTGGTGTTCCTTGGGCATGTCCTTGACCAAAAGCTCCCACGGCACGTAACGGCCTTCGACGAGGTTCTGATACATCCCGAAGACGTCGCTTCCCCATTGGGGTTCATAGGTGCAAAGCGACCCCGGGGCATGCAGCACGCAGGGCGGGATGAGCCAGCCCGTGCCGGGCTTGAGCCGGTAGGCGCGGGAGAGGTCGAGGATGCCGTTGTCCCCCTTGTTCCAGTCGGCGATGCAGCGGCGCACCTGCTCCTTGGTCGTGCCGGGCTCGAGGCCCATGAAGGTGTAGGGGAAGTTGTTGCCCACATTGTTGTGCTGCGGTGGGAAATAGTAGGACTCCGGCTTGCCTTCCTGGCCGACAAGCTTCGCCTGCGCGGCGCTCTGGTGCATGTGATGCGGGATGGGCCCCATGTTGTCGAAGAACTTGGAGTAGACAGGCCACTTGCCGTACTTGTTCCAGATGGAGGCACCGATCAGGTCCGCACCGCATTCGGCGACAGCTTCCTGTAGAGTGAACCGGGTGTGGCCGGCCACGACGTAAGAAAGGCCCTCGTCAGGTGTACGGTTGTCGTTTGCCGCGGGCGTGGTCGAAGCAAACCAGCGCTCGTCGATGCCGCCGCGATTCAGACCGAAGGCGTACAGGTCGTCCGGGTGCAGCTTGAGACGCTTTCCAGGCTGCAGAAAAGAACGGGGAACCCAGCAGGGAGCCAACCGGAGCAGTCCGCCGGTGGCCTCAAGCTGCGCCTCCACGGCGGGACGGACATTTGATGTCAGAGTTTGAAGGGAAGTGACGTGGTTCATGTTTGAGGCGACAAGCATGCTAAAGGTTCCGCTCAAAAGGCGACTTGTTTTCGCGTGGCGTGCCCTGCCCACCCCCCGTTTTGAAAACGCTCCATCCGGCCGTTTGGCGCGGGCGTGCGTCCGGCCACGCTTTCCCGCGCTTGACTCCGAAGCGCATCCGCCTTCCCCTTCCTTTCACCTATGAAATGGTTCCCCACACTCACCGCTTCCGCGATTGTTCTCAACATCGCGGCAATTGCCGCCACGGTCATTCCAGCTGAGGTCCGCACCAACGGCTTCGCCCTCGGCACCCAGTCCTACACCTTCAAGGAGTTCACTTTTGAAGAGGCCTGCGCCAAGACCGCAGCAGCCGGACTCCACACCACGGAGCTTTTCCCGGGCCAGAAAATTTCAGCCTCCCTGCCCGATCAAAAAACCGGCCCGGGCGTTTCTCCCGAGGGCCTGAAGGCCATCAAGGACATCCTCAAAAAGAACAACATTCAGGCCGTGGCCATCGGAGTCATTGGGATTCCTGTCGAGGAGGAAGCCGCCCGGAAGGTGTTCTCCTTTGCCAAGGAACTGGGCATCGGAGTGATCAACACGGAAAGCACCAACGCGATCGACACCATTGAGAAGATGGTCAAGGAGTTCGACATCAAGGTCGGTTATCACAACCATCCCCGCCGTCCCAACGACGAGAACTACAAGGTCTGGGACCCGAACTACATTCTGGAACTGACCAAGGACCGCGACGCCCGCATCGGGTCCTGCGCGGACATGGGACACTGGACCAACTCAGGCCTCGCGGCGGCAGACTGCATCCGGATCCTCAAGGGGCGAGTGGTTTCGAGCCATATCAAGGACATAGCCAAGGGCGGCACCTCGGTCGTCCCCGCCGGCACCGGACGCGCCAATCTGGGCGAGGCGCTCACCGCCCTCAAGGAGGTCGGCTTCAGCGGGCCTATTTCCATCGAGCACGAGAACAACTGGAAGGACAACGTGGGCGACGTGATCACCTACGTGGACTTGGTGAAGGCGCACGGCAAGTAGACCGTCCCGCCTCATCTGCAGTTTCCTCAAGCAGGCGGCCTCCTCGCGGGGGCCGCCTGTTTGTTGCTAAACGCAAAGTCAAACAGGCGCGGGCGAAACAAGAGCCGCCTGGAAGACGGACCCCTCAGCCCCACGCATCCGGGCAGTCGGTTGACATTCAGAGACGACCGCGGAAATTTGCGTGCACCGGCAGGGCCAAACCGCCTCGAGTCCAACCCGCAGCTCCACGCCTCCGCGTGAACCGCGGTTTCCGGTTTCAATCGTGAAAAGCCGGGGGCGTGCGCCCGACAGGATTCGAACCTGTGACCGACGGATTAGAAATCCGTTGCTCTATCCAGCTGAGCTACGGGCGCGGCGCACCTTCTTTTCGCCTCTGCGGCGGTCTGCGGCAAGCGCGAAGCACCGGGCCCGGGCGCCTCGGCTGCGGCGAGTTTTCTCCTCTTCACGATCTGTCCCGCTTCTGTTTAGCTCGCTATATGCCATCCTCCCGTCGTCATTTTCTCGCTGCCTTGTCGGGTGCCGCCGCCTCCTACGTAGTTCCAAAGAGCGCCTTTGGCGCCCCCGCCGCCCTCCTGCCGATCGCTCTGGGCATCGACAACTTCGCAGTGCGGGCCATGGGTTGGAAAGCCCCGGAACTCATTCAGTACGCGGCCAAACTCCACCTCGACACCCTCTTTCTGTCGGACTTGGACTGCCTCCCGTCCTTCGAGGAACCGCAACTGGCCGAAATCAAAGCGCAGGCCGACGCGGCGGCGCTAAAGCTGTACGTGGGCTCTTGGAGCATCTGCCCGACCTCCCCCCGGTTTAAGCCGAAGTGGGGAACAGCCGAGGAACACCTCCGCCTTGGAATACGCGTCGCAAAGTCTCTCGGCTCACCGGTGTTCCGCGTGATCCTTGGCGGGGCGGACGATCGCAAGACGCCCGGGGGCATCCGGGCCCGGATGGCGGACTGCGTGCAGGTTCTCAAAAGCTGCCGTTCGGCCGCACTCGACGCCGGGATCAAGGTCGCTGTCGAAAATCATGCGGGCGACATGCATTCCTGGGAGCTTCGGGAGCTGGTGGAAAAGGCGGGGCCTGAGTTCGTCGGAGTCAACATCGACTCAGGAAACGCGGCTTGGACGTTGGAGGACCCACTGGACCTACTGGAACGTCTCGGGCCCTACACCGTCTGTTCGAGCCTCCGCGACGACATGATCTGGGAAACACCCGAGGGGGCGTCCATCCAGTGGACTGCCGTCGGTGACGGCCTCATCGACTGGCACCGGTATCTGGAGCGCTGGCGCGCCCTGTGTCCCAACGTGCCTTTCCAGATTGAAACCATCTCCGGCTTCGCGAAGCCCTTTGCCTACAAAACCGAAGCGTTTTGGGAGCACTACGACCGCCGGCCCGAGGCCCTCGCAAAATTTGAGGCGCTCGCCAAAAAAGGCCGTCCGATGACGCCGTTTCAAGCCGCTCCCGGTGCGGATAAAAAGCTCGCGGAACGGACCTTTCAAAAAGAGGAACTGGAGCGCAGCCTCAGGTATTGTAGGGAAACCCTCGGCCTCGGCCGCAAGCAAGCGCCTGCAAAGTCCTGAAGCTTTCCTCCGGGGCGTTCAAACTCGCCGGTTGAAACGTCCATGAAAGAAACGACGGTATCGGCGAATCTCCAGCCCCACGTTCCCTCCCCAACATGAAAAGAACAATTCTCCCACGTCCTCAATCCCGCCGCTTGGGTTTTACCCTCATCGAGCTTTTGGTGGTCATCACCATTTTGGGAATTCTGATGAGCCTGGGAGTCAGCGGGGCGGGCGCGGTGCGGAATCAGGCCCGCACCTCGCAGGCAAGGAATGATTGCGCGGGGCTCTCAACTGCCCTCCGATCCTTCTACACCGATTATTCCCGCTACCCGGTCTCATCGAACAAAAAGGACGATGCCCCTTACGAACCCGCCACCAATTCCTCGGGGAACAGCGAAGTCCTGGCCGCCCTCCTCGCTACAGATGCGACCATCAACCCGCGGGGGGTGGTTTACTACGAGAACAAGAGCGCCAAGATCGGGGCCGGAGGAAACCCAACGGGCGGAATCTGGCAGAACGCGGTGTTCGACCCGTGGGGATACACCTACGGAATCTGTGTCGATGGCGACTACGACGGAAACCTCAGGTACGCGGGCCAGTCGCTGAAGTTCTACGTCTCCGCCCCGGGTGACACCCCGGACGACCGCTGGACGCCCATCCCCGGAGGCGCGGGGGTTTTCTCCCTTGGAAAGGACCAGTGCTCCGGCAGTGTCAGACAACCGGCGCCTGGAATTCTTTCCTGGTACTAGGGACCGCTCCGCAAGCTTCAGTCCCGCTCCGCACGCGACCCGCCAAGTCCAGTGCCGGCGTTGGCTCTAGGTGTCTCCTCTTCCCCACTCCCCACAGGCTGGAATGAGCCCGCGCATGACATCGGCA